>NZ_CALCLB010000021.1:0-6292 GCF_937966165.1 uncultured Odoribacter sp. | reverse complement strand
ATGAAGCCCAAAGGCATAGTTGTTTATTTTCCTATAATTTCAGAATTTATTAAGTTGCCTATGCGAAGAAAAACTCCTTTAAGAATGCAGTTATTGCCACATTATCCCGAGTTCCTAAATGATTTAATTTATTTTTCTGTTGTATAAAGAGAGGATAGAAAGAACTTCAAACGTTTTTCCATGACAAGCCAGACTTGAATAACGGATAAACTTAAAATTAAGATAAAGTCTAAATGGCAATATAGTATCTAACAGGAGGGAGTACTGGTTTTGCAGCGAAAGCTGAACGTTATGCTATAACGAACACAGCCCCAACCTTTCAGGTAAAACAAGACAGAGGGTGAATACGATACAAAGAACGAATGAACAGCTATAAAATATACATTATTTGCCTCCTGAATAATTCCTGAGTAAGAGCAGGGTGGCAGTAAAATATTCGTTACATAATTTGCAGAAAATCCGGATTTGTTCTTTTTCCGGGTTTAGAGCTAACATTACATTTATAGCCATATATAAAGCGTCTGCCTCATCTTTAAATAATGGGATTACACTGATATGATATTGCCAGATTATCAAAATCAATTATCAAAAAACATGGAATTTTTGCGGGGTATTACAGACAAGGAGAGTGAAGCGGTTATTTTTAAGCATAATGTTCTTTATCCAGGGGGAGATGATAAATAGTAAGCCCGAAGGTAAGGGAATAGCCTGAAATCCTTTTACTGTGGGCTAAAGGAAAGCAAATAATAAAATTTGATTTTATTTCTTCTTTTATTCCTCTATTTTTCTCTTGGTAAATGAGAGGGTCAGCAGATGATCCGTTTAATAAAATGATAATTCCATTCTTTTTTCTTATTCTGAAACTTTATGCAGGGGCGAATTCCCGAAATACCTTTACGGTTGACAGCATAATTTCCTCTTGCTGCCGACATAAAAGTAGAGAGGTAAACACTTTCTTCTCCATGCAGAAGTTTGCTTTCCAAGATTTTCTCTTTTACTATTTCATGGAAAAGAATTCAAGTAATTGTTTCTTTTTCACGGGTTTTGCCAGAAATGCATTACATCCGGCTTCTATGGCGCTGGTCCGGTCTGAATCGAAAGCATTGGCTGTAAGCGCGACTATTGGAATTTCGGTATTGAATTCACGGATTTTCCGGGTGGCTTCCAGGCCGCCCATAACCGGCATTTTCAGATCCATCAACACAAAGTCGTAATTTCCGTTGCGTACCTCGTCAACGGCCTCAACACCATTCACTGCCCGTGTAAGGTCGTAATCTTTGAGAATATGCAACACTAAAGCATAATTACTATCATTGTCTTCGGCCACCAGTATCTTTTTTTCCCTGATTTTGAATTCGTCGGTTCTATTATTACATGAAGATGGCAAAGACAACTCTAAAACACTGTTATCTCCGTACCCGGATATTTCGCACGGGACCCATCCCCAGAAAGTTGAGCCGGTACCTGATTCAGAGGTAAATCCGATTTTACCGCCAGCAGCTTCGATAATGGCTTTGGAGATCGCCAGTCCTAAACCTGTCCCTTGTGCAAACTCGTTGAGTTTCTGGAAACGTCCGAAAACCTGAGCATGCAGCTTTTTCGGAATGCCGCATCCCGTATCTTCGACATAAAAACGGATACCCTCATTTTCGACAGAATATCCCATCCGGATATGTCCGGACCGGGTACATTTCACTGCATTGGTCAGAAAATTCATCCATACCTGTTTGAGGCGGTCACGGTCCAGAAAAATCCAGAAATCTTGCAGTGGCTTATCTTGTAGCAATTTGACCTCCGTATTTGGCATTTTCGGTTGCATCATCTTATAGAGTTCATCACACAATTGCGTCATGCTGAACCTCATCCGCCTGCTTTCCAATATGCCCGACTCGATTTTCGATAAATCCAGAATATCATTGATAAGCCGCAGCAGCAATTCATTGTTCGACTCGATCATACGTCCATACTCTGCCTTTTCTACCGGATCGTCACAATCGAGTAATAACTCGGAAAATCCGACGATAGCATTCAGGGGCGTACGGATCTCGTGGCTCATGTTGGCCAGAAAAGCAGATTTAAGCCGGTCAGAAAGTTCTGCCCTCTCTTTCATCTCTTTCAGTTCCTGAGCCATCTTTTCCCATTTTGTATTGTTGAAGGCGATACCTGTATAGCGGATGATATTTCCCTTTTTGTCGCGTTCAGATGGAAGCCCGGTCACGATCAGAGTTTGCCATTCCAAGTCCCATTTGGTCCGGGAGCGGTATTGTACACAGAATTCTCTGGCTTCTCCCCGCAACATACTTTCGATATTCTCGCGTAGCCGTTTTGTATCGTCCGGATGTGCTACGTTCAGATAATCCTCCGGCGAAATGGCTTTTTCGGAACGGTAATCATTGACTGAATCATTAAATGCCCGGTATTGTCTTGTCTTCACGTCAAAATCCCAGTAAGACATTCCGACAGTTTTGAACGTCAGCTCCATTTTATAATTTCGTTCTTTGAGTTCTTCATTCAGTTGGTGAAGTTTGGAAATATTTTGTCTGAAGCCTGTAAAACGGGTGACTTTGCCGTTTTCATCTTCTTCGAAAGGGACACCTGTAACATTGCTATATTGCCATGCTTCATCGTATTTCGTTTGTATACGGCAGGTAAAATTGATGTTATATTTTTCTCCCGAAAGCATGGTTTGTAAGGCATCGTTGACCAGAGACTGGTCTTCCGGATGTATTACTTCCAGGTACTCATATATAGAGACTGGCCGTCCGGAAACATAGTCGTTGACCGGATCGTTATAGGACTCGAACTTTTGTGTCTTTACATCGAAATCCCAGTGGACAATGTTATTGACTTTCATTGCCAGCTCGCGTTTGGCCTGCAGGTCCTGTGTCCATTTCGCCATCCGGAATTTTTCGGTTACATCCAATTGAGTCCCGACGATTTGTAATTTACCCCGGTGTTCAGTGGAAAGCCGCATCCGGCTTTCGTAATGACGGAAAACTTCTCCATCAGATACACGTACTGTGATTTGTCCCTGTTGGATTTCCCTGTTAATCAGCTTGGAGAAAAGTTCTGTCAGCGGAGCCCTGTCATGCGGATGCAGCATCGTCTGCAATTCGTTTAATGTCATGTCGTTCCGGACGATAGGTACTCCAAACAAAGGGGAAAATGTCTGCTTGCGGATATCGTATATCCACGAAGACATGCTTGCTGCTTCCATAGCCATTTCCAGATTTTTCTTGCCTTCTTCAGTGCGGTATTCTGCCTCTTTGGTGGAGGTTACATCATTGGTCAGCAGCATGTGTCCGACGATCTTTCCTTCTTTATTACAGATGGGAACGATTTTCACTTCATAAATAATAGATTTTTTATTCCGGGTCTGAAAATATTCCCGGTTCATCCTGTCAAAATCATATTCAAATTCCAGGACCATCTCTTTTCCGGCTTTTATTTTTGCTTCCAGTTGTTCATCAACATATGGGCTGTTAAAAAGATTCACTTGGCCTATTACCGTATCCGGTTCAACGCCGTAAATCTGCTTGGCCCGTTCGTTCAGGCTACGCAGAGTACCTTGGGAGTCATAAATTTCGACACCCATCGGCAGGCGGGCAAATACGCCTTCTGAAAAGAAAATCTGTTCACACAGCAGGGCAGACATCTCCTCCTCAAATGATATTTTGCCTGTATCGCAGGCATTTGCTTTCGTTTGCTTCATGCTAAAGTCTTGTTTTTATCGTATAAGGTGAACCGTTCGCCGGTATTCCGAAGGAGACATGCCTGTTTGCCTGCGGAAAAAGCGGCTTAAAGAAGATTGTGTAGCAAATCCGGCTTGCCGGGTTATCTCTTTTATATCCAGATCGGCATTTCGCAACAGGGATTTAATTCCGACGACAACATAGTCTGTAATCATCTCTCTGGCTCTCTGTCCGTTCACTTCCTGAATGACCTGGGTCAGATATAAAGAGGAGATGCACAATTGATCTGCATAAAAAGCTACTTCCCGGTGAGTGTCGTAATGTTCTGAGACCAGCATGGCGAATTTGAAAGCAATTCTCTCTTTATGTGAATTGAGAAAGGGATACTTTTCCTGGATGGTTTTCTTTTGAAAGGCAACATAATGATCCCAATAATAAATCCGCAGCAGATGAAGAATAGTCTCACGCCGGAAAACAGGATCGTTGTTGTTGCCACGGAAATCAAGTGCCTGGCAATAACTCAGAAACCTTTTGATATCATTGTCACTGAGACGGGTATGGAAATTCTTCCGCATATAAAAGAAAAAAACAGGAGTTAATTTTCCTAAGCCGCTCATAATATCCAGGAACATCACTTTGTCTACCTTAAAAAAAGTCATGGAAAAATCGTCACTGATTTCAGAAATAGAAACCAATTGTTGCGGCAAAATAGTTACCAGCTCATTTTCAGAGATCCGATAGCGGACTGAAAAGAGCTGTATAACGGCACTGCCTCCTGTACAGATTCCGTTAAAACCTTCTTTAAGGTAAGTCTCATGCTCGTTTGCGGGAAGCAATGATATATCTGTATGTATCTGAAAATTTTCCACTCATTTGCTATTTATAGCTTTTATACGGCGATAAAAGTATATCATTCCCCTTTTATTCCGGATTTTCCTATAAAAAATGAACGCGATCCACAAGTTTGAGTATCAAAGTCCGGCGATTTTTTGCAAAAATCTCCTCAGCTGAGAGGGTATACCCGTATCCGGTGTATTAGTATTGTCATCCCTGAACTTCCTGCTCAATCATTAAATCAAAAAATGAATGTAGTGTATGTTTTGGATGGAGAGGATGTTTGCGTGAATCTCGTAGCTGTGCATAGAGCCTTTATTCAGGATATGGAAGATGAGATACCGTTTTTTTAATTGTAGGCATAACTTCTGAGAACACCCGCAGGAATGATTTTATGGTAGGCGAGGGGAAGGGAGAAACAAAACGGGCACAAAGATTAATGCATTTTATGTCAGATGAACTTTTCCCTTGTATCGAGTCCCGTTATCACGTGACCCGTCATAGGGTGGGAATAGGGCATTCACTGGGCAGTTCGTTGCTGATGTATGCGTTGTGTGAGAGAGATTCACTTTTCAATACTTATATGATGTTCAGTCCGAATCTGGTATATGGTCAGGACAGATTACTGAAAAGTTTTAAAACGAAAGTTCCGGTAAAACCGGATAAATTTGTTTATATATCCAAAGGGGAAACAGGCGATTTGGAAGCAGGATATAGGAAAGGGGTCCGGAGATTTGATTCTTTGCTTGTTACTGATATTTATTGTATAACTGCATACAATAAACCCTCCTTGTCAATATTAGCTGTCCCTGGTGCAATGTCCCGGATAATCGTATCGGAAAATAAGAAGCTTTGCTGCATAACTACACCATATTTTGGCCATTCTCTGACTCTGTAAATATTTAAATTGTTATTTCCCGGTCAGATTTGGCCTTTATTCCAAGGGTAAAAAACATGAATAAGCTTTACAATAGTCGTTTTGAATAAATAACCGGAATGGATTTACCGGCTTATAACCTGTTTCGAAGCGGTATCTTTTTTATAAATTCACCGGTTACCGAAGAATCATAGTCATACAACTTGCTTAAATAATTTTCTAAAGAATCTTTAATGATTATATGTACCTTGTTCGTATAAGGATTTTCCGGTTCACCGGTCAAGTCATAAGAAAAAGCCAGTCTGTATACCAAACTGGAATGAGGGAGGCTGAAAGTTATTGCAGGAAGCGTATAGCCGGAAATAGATGGTTGGCCGACTACGGTAATTGCATTTTCCCCATTAACGGTAAGGGCAGTATAAAAAAGTCGGAGTAAAATCTTTTATTTTCATCATCCCATTTTAAATAATACATTCGGGAATAACGTTTTTGAATAAAAGCATGAATATCCTCTCTGTCTATTGCCGTAATTTCTACTCCTAATTTAACGGGTATACCGTTGTAAGTAAAAGGACGGGCATTGTAATATTTCCCGTTTACATATTTTGTTCTGCTTCCGCTTTGAGAAGTCTTCGAACTTCGGGCTCTACGCATCTGTAGCAGCAATTTTTACCCTGTCCTTCGTATTCGGCATTACTTATGTCCTTACCTGCAGAGACGAATATATCAGTAATTCATTTGCTTCCTTGTGTATTAATGCACATATACTAAAAACAAAAAACCTCGATAAATCTGTTGATTTACCGAGGTTTACTTCATTTTTCTTCTAAGAAGGCGGTGCGGACGGGACTCGAACCCGCGACCCCAGGCGTGACAGGCCTGTATTCTA
>NZ_CALCLB010000020.1:0-53068 GCF_937966165.1 uncultured Odoribacter sp. | reverse complement strand
TGATGATATTGGGGATACAGCTTAGTAGGGCTCAGGAGAGGCAGGTAAGCGGTACAGTCACTGATGCGGGTGACGGTACTCCACTTCCTGGCGTGACTGTGGTAGTGAAAGGGACTAGCACAGGAACATCCACCAACATCGATGGCTATTACGCTCTGAATGTTCCCGAAAATGCAATTTTGGTATTCTCTTTCGTTGGTATGAAATCTCAGGAAATAGTTGTTGGAACAAAAAATGTAATCAACGTAAAACTGGAGAGCGAAAGTATGCGTATGGATGAAGTTGTGGTAACGGCAATGGGATTAAGGAGAGCAGAACGGGGATTGGGTTACAGCGTTGCAAAAGTAGATGCGGACGAAGGAGTACAGAAAGCAGAACCGGATATCTTGAGAGCTTTGGACGGCAAAATTCCGGGTGTTGTCATCAACGCTCCTTCAGGAGCGGCTGGTAGTGCTACCCGTATCACCATAAGGGGGAATTCTTCCTTTTTAGGGAATAATCAGCCTCTTTACGTTGTAGATGGAATTCCTTATAGTAATAATGAAACGACCTCTTCCAATCAGGCCAGTGAGGCCGGAGGTGCCTACGGAAGCGGGCTTTCTACTTTAGATCCGAACGATATTGAAAGTATGAGTGTTCTGAAAGGAGCTGCTGCATCTGCTCTTTACGGTTCCCGGGCTGCCAATGGAGTCGTTTTGATTACTACAAAATCCGGATCTAAAAAAGCCAATGCACAAAAAGGGCTTGAAGTAACGCTTACGGGTTCCTATACTATCGAAACGATAGGTAAATTGCCCGATTATCAAAACAGGTACGGTACCGGTAATAATTTCCTTCCCGGCGGGGCTAACGGTTCCTGGGGGGCAGATTTTGCGGAAGTAACAGAAGTACCTTTAGATATATACGGAGGTGGTATTTACAGGGCTAATTACCCGGATTTACCTGAGATGGTTCCTTATAAAGCCTATAAAAATAATGTAAAGGATTTATTTCGGGTCGGTGGTATTTATGAAGGTTCTTTGAATATTTCCCAGGTGGGAGAAAAGGGTAATTTCAATACTACTATTTCTCGGATGAAACAGGACAGTTATATTCCGCATGCCGATTTTGAAAGATATTCCATCGGCGTAGGAGGAAACTATGAATTAGAAAATGGATTGCGTGCAGGAGGTAATTTATCTTATTCCCGCACCATCCAACACGGTCCTATGTATGGAAATAATCAGTCGAGCGGCATCGGGGCTTCTTCTTTCGCCCGGGCTTTAATCCTGGGACGTAGCTGGGATATGTCACTCCCTTATGAAACCCCATCCGGAGGTTCTCTGTTTTTCGTAGGAGATCAGGCAGATAATCCGTTATGGTCCTGGAAAAATAATAAAATCGAAACCACGATGGACCGTACCGTAGCCAAAATAAATCTGGGATACGATTTTCTGAGTTGGTTATCTGCCGATTATACCTTAGGTATCAACGATTATAAAATGGACCGTAAAGAAGTATTAAATCTGGGATCCCGGGCATTAGGAGGAAAAGGCCGTATCCTGACAGATGAATATAATACGCAGGAAATTGAATCTACTTTATTAATCAATATCAATAAAGATATAACTGAAGATATCGGTTTCAAGGCAACATTAGGGAACAATGTAAACCAGTTAACCGTCAAGCAAAGGAAGATTACAGGTTTAAATATCATGTCTCCGGGGGTATATAATCTGGAAAATACGGAATCTCAAACGGCAGAAGAATATTATTCAAGGAGAAGTTTATGGGCTCTCTTTGCAGATATAACCTTCGACTACAAAAATTATTTGTTTCTCGGCCTAAGTGCACGGAATGACTGGTCTTCTACACTGCCGAAAGATCACAGGAGTTATTTCTATCCTGCTGTTACCGCTTCTTTCGTATTTACAGATGCTTTTCATTTGAATAGCAAAGCTTTAAATTTTGGTAAAATCCGGGCCAGTTGGGCTAAAGTCGGGAATGATGCTAGCCCTTATTATAAAAATGGGACTTATTTGTTGGGGCAACCCTATTTAGGCCAGGCACAAATGGCATTGCGGGATGTCAGATTTGACCCGAAACTAAAACCGGAATTCACCTCTGAAGTAGAGGTCGGTTTAGACCTGCAAATGTTCAATAGCCGTCTGAATCTGGATTTTTCTTATTACAACCGGAACAGTACGGATCAGATTGCTCCTTTGAGCCTTCCTTATTCTACTGGTTATACCAGCTACTATACTAATTTTGGTAAGATGAATAATCGTGGATTGGAAATCGGTTTGGATGCTACTCCTGTCATTGCCGGGGGATTTAAATGGAATTTATACGCGACTTTCTCAAAGAACTGGAGTGAAGTAAAGGAACTGGTCAGCGGAGTGGAAGAAATTACCGTCGGAGGAGCATTCTCTACTCCGAAGCCCGTATTGGCAGTGGGACAACCTTACGGAATATTGAAAGGTACAAAATTAGCCAGGGATGAAGAAGGAAACCTTTTGGTTGACCCTAATTCAGGGGCTTATATCATTGCAGATGAAGAGGGATATATAGGAGACCCTAATCCTGATTTTAAGACAAGTTTGAGTAATACTTTTTCTTACAGGGGTTTTTCATTCAATATCATGTTTGATTTACAATACGGCGGATGCGTATACAGTACTTATATAACCGATCTTTTAGGAAGAGGAGTAACCAAAGACACGGAAGACCGTTTAGGTACCCGTATTCTTCCTGGAGTGTTGGCAGATCCGGCTACTAAAAAACCACTGTTGAATTCCCAGGGGCAAAAGATTCCGAACTATGTACAAATGACAGAAAGCGACCTTTACTTTGTCAGCAGTTCCTCTGTCTCTACATTTGCGATCAATGGTGTAGACGAAGTGGCTACTTACGATGCTACTGTACTTCGTTTGAGGGAATTATCGCTTAGCTATGACTTCCCTAAAAGGTGGCTGAAAAAGACTTTCTTAGGAAGTGCCAGTCTTTCTTTTGTTGCCCGTAATTTGTGGTTCTATGCTCCGAACGTACCCAAACACACCAATTACGATCCGACAGCAGGTAGTTACGGTGGAGGAAATGTGCAAGGTATTGACTATACCTCGGCTCCTTCGGCCAAACGTTATGGCTTTAACCTGAAGTTGACATTCTAAATACGAAACGATATGAAAATAAGATATTTTACCCCAATCATTACGGGAGTGTTTCTATTATTTGTTACAAGTTGTCAGAAAGACTTCCTGGACATTAACACTGATCCTAACCTGCCGACTACGGCAGAATTACCGAAATTACTTACGAATGTAGAATACAATGCCGGTATGACTTTTGCTCCGGGATACTATATGGGTTCAATACTTCCTTCTTATGTACATCATCTTACTTCCCGGGAAGTAGATAATTATGGCATCTCGGCAACTGCTGCGAATCTCGGCAATACCTGGCTGCAAGCCTATGTATCCACATTGAAGAATGCAGATGCCGTGATTACTTCAGCTGAAGCGGAAGAAAATATGATTTATGCAGGTATTGGTAAATTAATCAAAGCTTATATCTTTTCCAGTCTGGTAGATCTCTGGGGTGATATTCCTTACAGCGAATTTAATATTGAAGCTATTACAGCTCCTAAATTAGATGCCAGCCAGGATATTTACAATAGCTTGATCAGTCTGGTCGAAGAGGCCAAAGCAAATTTAAACGATACAGAAGCTGCCAATTTGTTGAGACCCAAGGATGCAGATATTATTTATAAAGGAGATGTCGAGAAATGGACCCGTATGGCCAATACTCTTGAGTTGAGGTTATTAGTTCAGTCCCGGAAAGCGAAGGGAGAAATTACAGATTGGTCCGGTAAGCTGACAGCTTTACTGAACGAAAATAATTTTTTACAAAACGGAGAAGATTTTGAGTTAAAACATTCTGCACAGGATAACCCGGACGAACGGAATCAAGCTTATGTAGATGAGTATCTGGGCGGACAAAGTACTTATTATATCAGCCCCTGGTTTTATGAAATTATGGCCGGTAAAGTCTATAATGCCAAAGAAAATCCATTTGCTGGTATCACGGATCCCCGGATTCCTTATTACTGGGTAAATCAAAAGAAAGCGACAGATGAAGCCCAGAATGAAACGGATTACCGGGACGGAGCTTTTATTTCCATACTCATGGCTTCCAATTCTTCAGCTGCAGGTAATGATCAAAGAGCTACATCTACTTTTATCGGTATTTATCCCTGTGGTGGAAAATATGACGACGGACAGGGTGGAAAATGTGATCAAAGTGTAGGAAATGGAATTGCTCCGGAAAAAATGATCCAGGCCTATTCGGTTCCTTTTATGTTGGCAGAATTGGTTTTGGCAGGAGAGATTTCCGGAGATGCGAAAGCTTATTTGCGGGAAGGGATAGAGAAATCCGTCTACCATGTCAATAGCGTATCTGTGGCTAGCAATGCCTCTGTTCCTACAATTGATAATGAAACCCTGGATGCATTTATCGAAGCAATAATGAAAAAATACGATGCAGCATCGGCAGAAGGCAAATTGGAAATCGTAATGACACAGAAATGGATTGCTAATTTCTTTAACAGCGTAGAAGCTTACAATGACATTCGGCGTACCGGTTACCCGAAATTGTTTGCTCCGGCAAACGGAGAGGCCGTTTCTCCTTATCTCAGGGATAAAACACCGACAGTTGGTCCGCAGACTGTACCTTTAAAAGGATTAAATGCTTTCCAAAGAATTATGTGGTATCCCAACAGTGAAATCAGTCGGAATCCCAATGTTAAAAACAGTGGACGCAATGTCTCGTCTTCAAATGTATTTTGGGATAAATAGCTTTTAACAATATAAAACACCAGAAATATGAGACAAATTAAAACAATATTCATAATCGGTTTACTAGCCATCGCTTTTAGCAATTGTGACAGGGATCTTCCTTATCCTCTGGACGACGTTAAAAGAGGAGTTGCTATCGATGTAACCCGTGTAGAAGGTTCTGATGGTGTTCTAAATGCCGGAACAACCGCAGGAAATTACAAAATACAACTGATGATTCCTCCTCAGCAAGGAGATTACAGTTATATGAAAAATGCGGAACTTATGTGTATATACACGAATGCAGCTAAAGAGGTAAAAACGGTCATTGTAGAAGATAACATTACTACCTTCCCGGTTGAAATCACTTTAAATATGGAAAAAATCTGTCAGCAGCTGGGGATAGAAGCACCTGAACTGGGCGACAATATGAGTTTTACTACGAATGTCGTTCTGAATAGTGGTTTTGTCGTTCCAGGCTGGACTTCTGAAATGGGTTTTAACAACAAATTATTTACCGGCTGGCAAATCGGTAGCCGGACTTATTCCTACCGGGTAAGCTATACGGCCTTTTGTCCTTTTGTGGAGGAAAATTTTATCGGACCGGCTATATGTAGTGAAGACGGAACAGAATATCCGGTAAATGTATCTGCCTTGCCGGCAGGTGATCTGCCCGAATCTATTCCGGAAGGAATATCCGAAAGTGATTTATTCGGAATACTTGTTACCGATATTTGGGATACCGGGGGAACCTTGAAAATATGGATTAATAAAGTAGATTATTCTCTGATCATTCCGGCTCAAATGGTTTGTGCCGGCTGGTATCAAGGTTTTGATTTCTGGATGGGCTATTATACCCCCGCTACAAACGCCCAAGCTTCTACTTGTGATAATGCACTTTCTTTTACATTGAGTGCAGATGTGCCGGATGCCGGAGGAGGATTCGGAGACGTATCTTATGTTATTACTGTCACGGGTGAATAAATAACGAATCCTTCTCCTTATGTCTGCCTAAGAAGTTTAGGCAGACTTTTTGAGGAAATAAGGCTTTCTTGGTGGTTTTCAGCGAGAAAGCCTTTGTTGTATAATGTTGTAAGTTCCTTTTGCAGCGAAACTACAAGCGAAACTCACATTTCCGGAAAAATCCCTGGAATTACTTTTATAGGTAAAAATTAAGACCTATAATAGCATTAGAAACTTTATAAACAAAAATTGAAAAACAATATAAGCAAAAGAACGTTACAAAAAGCGAAAAGAATCATTTGCTTTTTCTATTGAGGAATTGTTTATTTTTATGAAATATAAAAATGATTAATTTTATTTTTTGGAAAGATTATTTCAGGCCTTTTTAATTCCTTTCTCCGGTAAGTATATTTTAAAAAATTGAATTGTTTTAGCTTATTTTTGATAATAATTGTGTATAATTGCGAATTAAAAAATTACAAACTTAAACCAATATTAATCCCAAAGTATGAAATTTAAATTATTTGCTGTATTTATTCTTATTTTCCTGTTTTCGTGTCAGGACGATGAACTTAGGGAAAAAAATTTAGAAAATGATCCAGGAGAGATCGTGATAGATGAAGATGCTTACCTGAAAGGTTGTATAAGAATTCGCTTAAAAGCAAGTGCAGAACCACAATTACAATTGACTTCGGTGAATGGTAAAGCGCAGACCGGGTTTACTCAGTTGGATGAATTAGCGGTCCGTTTAGGAGCTTCCAGAATTGAACGTTTATTTCCTTATGCTGGAAAATTTGAAGCAAGAACCCGGAAAGAAGGTTTACATTTATGGTACAATGTTTATTTTGACGAAGATATACCCACGACCCGGGCTATTTCTGATTTTTCGGATATTCCTGAAATTGATTATGTGGAACCAATCCGTAAGATTATAAGGGTAGGAGGAACAGATAAAATTGTTTATGCAGAGACTCAGCAAGCCATAGCAGTAGCTTCTTCGTCTGCAATGAATGATCCGCTTTTGACGGATCAATGGCATTATCAGAATGACGGAAGTTTGGCGTATTCAAAAAGAGGGGCTGATATCAATTTATTTAAAGCTTGGGAAGTGACTCATGGATCGCGGGAAGTGATTGTAGCAATCGTAGACGGAGGTATTGATGTGGATCATGAGGATTTAGCGGCTAATATTTGGATAAATACAGCTGAGAAGAATGGAACGACAGGGAGAGATGACGATGGGAACGGATATAAAGATGATATTTATGGTTGGAATTTTGTCGATTACAGTGCAACGATTGTGGCTCATTCACACGGTACGCATGTTGCCGGGACGGTTGCTGCTGTAAATAATAACGGTAAAGGAGTATGTGGAATAGCCGGAGGAAGTGGTAATGGGGATGGAGTACGTTTGATGAGCTGTCAGATTTTTAAACCGAACCCCAATAATCCGGAGAAAGATATGGGGACTGGTCTGTTGCCTGCTGCTATCAAATACGGAGCAGACAATGGGGCTGTTATCTCTCAGAATAGCTGGGGTTTTGAAAACGGGGGCTCGGATGCTTCTACCCGGGCAGCGATCGATTATTTTATCAAATATGCCGGTATTGACGAAAACGGAAATCAGACAGGTCCTATGAAAGGAGGGATAGTTATTTTTGCAGCAGGAAATGAAGATATGGATTATATGGCTTATCCCGGAGCTTATGAGGAAGTCCTTTCAGTTGCGGCAATGGCTCCGGATTATGTAAAAGCCTGGTATTCAAATTTTGCAAATTGGGTAGATGTTACCGCTCCCGGAGGGACCCAGGGACTCGGATATAAGTATACCGATAAATGTATGGTATTAAGTACGCTCCCGGACAATAAATACGGATATATGCAAGGAACTTCAATGGCTTGTCCTCATGTATCCGGAATTGCTGCTTTGGCTGTTTCTGCCAAAGGCGGACCTGGTTTTACACCGGAGGCTTTGAGAAAAATACTGTTGGAAGGAACCAAAGACATTGATACTTATAATCCTGCATACAAAGGAAAAATGGGGGCTGGCTATATCGATGCGAGCCTGGTATTAGGGGGCGGTTCCGGAATTCCTCCTCAGTCAGTAGAAGACTTGAAAGCCAGCTGGAAGGCTTTTTCTGTTGACTTAAACTGGGTAGTACCGGTAGATGAGGACGATGAAAAACCAGCTAGTTTTGAAATATATTGGAGTACCTCTTCTTTGTCGGGAGTGAATTTGAATACAATTTCGGTAAAACAAAGGCAGTCAGTAGATATAGGGGATAAAAATGTGGGAGACATGATGGAAGCTACTGTCAGTGGATTAGAAATAGGAAAAACATATTATATTGCCGTTGTTGCAATCGATAGCTGGGGAAATACTTCAGGGGCAGCTTATGTAAGCGGAATGACAGTAAATAATCCTCCTCAGGTAATAAAGGATTTGGAAAATTTGTATTTTGGTAAGTTAGGAACTTTACATCAGGTTACTTTAGCTGATTATTTCGAAGATATGGACGGAGAAAAGTTGAAATATGAAGTAGAAGTCAATCAGAAGGGTGTAGTGAAGACAGAAATCAGTAATGAGGGAGTTTTGACGATTACCGCATTGAAATATGGTACGGTGGAAGTAACTGTATCGGCTAGTGATTCTCAGACATCCTGTAGTTCAACTTTTGTATTGACTTCCCGGGATGATTCCAGAGAAATTGATCTTTATCCGAGTCCGGTTACAGATAAATTGCATATCCGGATGGGAGAAAAGATTAGTGGGGCTATCAAGGTGAATATCTATAATACTGCAGGCGCATTGGTGGTGAAAGAAAATACAATCATAAGCCCTTATGCTCCGGTAGAAATTGATATGAGTAAGCTGAGTGGCGGTTCCTACTTAGTAGTTGTTAATTATGGAGGAAAAGAGATAAAAAATAATATAATTAAATTATAAAATTATGTGGTGTAAATTTCTATATATCAGTTTATTTATTTTAGGACTTCCTATTTTAAAGGTGTCTGCTCAGCAAAGTAATTCTGAAGCGGCAGCTTTTTTGAAAATTACTCCGGATGCCCGTTCAGCCGGTATGGGAGATATAGGTGTTGCCTTGCCGGTCCAGGCATTTGCTTTCTATCACAATGCTGCTGCCATTGTGTTTGCTCCTGAAAAAGCTGCTGTAGCTTATTCTTATATACCTTGGATGAGGGATAAAGTTTCCGGTTATGATTTTCATACGGGAGGCGGTTATTTCAAGATAGGAGAAAAGCAAGGTATCGTAGCCGGATTCCGGTATTTTACAAATCCGGCAGTGGAAATTACGGATGGAGATGGAAATGTAACCGATAAGGCAGAACCTAAGGAATGGGCTATAGATTTAGGGTATTCCCGTTTGATTGCTAAAAATTTTGCTGTGGCTCTTACTGCACATTACATTTATTCAGATATGGGCATTGCCGACGCAGCATCTGCCGTTGCTTTTGATTTGGGTTTGTATTATCACCATAAAACGCAGTTATTGGAAGGTGCCGTTTGGACGGTAGGCTTACAAGTGGCTAATATTGGCACGAAAATTAAATATGCTGATACAAAGTATGATCTGCCTGGAATGGCTAAATTAGGAGGTTCCCTCTCCCTTCCGTTCTCGAAAAATCATCAGTTGTTATGTGGTGTAAATCTCGATTATCAGTTTATTCCTTCCGGTAGCGAATTGTTTAGCGCTGGCATTGGAGCTGAATATACTTTCAGACAATTGGTGTCCCTCAGAGGAGGGTATCATATTGCCGATGAAGATAAAGGCGGGGAAAATTATGCAACAGTTGGTTGTGGAGTTCATTTCTGTAATTTTACAGGAGATTTTTCCTGGCTGGCTGCTGATTCCGACAGTGCATTGAAAAATACTTACCGGGTGACTGTCGGCTATAAATTTGGAGGAAACAGAAAGTAAACAAACTTTGGGGAAAGTTTATACTTTTCCCCAAACCGATTTTAAAATAAAAAGTGGATTTAAAGAATTTGAATAATTTCTTAAATCCACTTTTTGTTGAGAAATATTGTAAAACTACTCTTTAAGTATTCAGTTACAATATGGCTTTTATCCTTTCTGCCAATGATGTTTTGGGAGCAGCCCCTACCTGTTTGTCAACCACTTCCCCGTTTTTAAAGAAAAGAATAGTTGGGATATTTCGTATTCCAAAACGGGCTGCCGTACCCGGACTGCTGTCGACATCCACTTTTGCCACAACGAGTTTTCCGGCATATTCAGTAGCAGCCTCTTCTACAATAGGCATCATCATTTTGCATGGGCCGCACCATTCTGCCCAGAAATCCACTAAAACCGGTAATTCCGATTGCAGTACTACTTCCTCAAAATTTGAATCATTAACAATTATAGCCATAATAATTATTTTAAAAGTTCATATTTATCTGTAGGGTAAGATAAAACCGTTCAGGCGGTTTTATCTGCTTTTCTAAAAAGATCTCTTTGTTCTTTATTTTAGAAATTTAGTGTTTTTACCTTATAAAGGTGTACAAAATCCAGTGATTTTACCTCATTTTTTTTGCAATATCAGGGGATTTTGCTTCGCTTTGCTTACAAAATCTGACGATTTTGCTTCGCTTTGCTCTGCGAAATTAATTAATTTTCATTTTAATGGCATCATTATTTTCAAAATATTCGTATAATTCTCTCGAACGTTCTATTTTACAACTTCTTGAGAACATTTTGACGTTATAACCATTCTGGTCGTAAAGTATAAAATTTAAAGGGACGTGGTTCGTCTTTTTATCAGTAGAATGTTTTAAGATAAACTGATTGTTTATTTCATTCAACGTTTCAAAAGTCAGTTGACTGATATCGACCATCAAAGTAATGGATTTGATCAATTTTTCTCCAATGACATTTAATAAATCGATGCTGTTGATGTTGAATGAGAGTTCGTTCGGATCGTTACTCCATTTTTTGGTTTGCACTCTCCCTTTAATATATATAGCGGTTTCCAGAATAAAATAGTTGCGATATTTAATATAATCTTCTCCAAAAAAAGGTAATTCATAAGTACCGCTGAAATCTTCTATGGTGAGGATTCCGAAATCGTTCCCTTTCCTGGTTTTTCCTTCCCGTTTGTTAATGATAATACCGGCAATTGTGATATCTTTTTCCCGTAGAGCATTCAGGTTGCTGCTAAGTTCTTCCAGAGGAGTACACAGGGCTTTAATTTCCAGTTTAAAGGGATCTAAGGGATGCGACGTTAAGTAAATCCCAATCAGTTCTTTTTCTTTTTTCGATTTTTCCAGTTCTGTCCAAGGTTCACAATGCGGGATATTAGGCCGGGCTACTTCATACCCCTCCATACCTCCGAAAAGAGATACCTGTAAATTCAGACTGTCTTTTTGATTTTTTTGTCCGAAATTAATCAATGTATCCAGTATAGTGCTTGTCGCATCAATCGGCTGAAAATATTGGGCCCGGTGGTAACCGAAACTATCCAATCCTCCTGCTATGATTAGATTTTCGAGGGTTTTTCTATTTACGCTTTTATAATCGATCCGTTCAAAGAAGTCAAATACATCCTTATAAGGGCCGTTTTTCGCCCTTTCTTCGATGATTTTATCTGCAGCTCCTTCTCCTACCCCTTTAATTGCTGCCATTCCGAAACGGATATCTCCTTTACTGTTCACCATGAAATCGTTGAAGGATTCGTTAACATCGGGGGCCAATACCTTTAGTCCCATCCTCTTGCATTCATCCATGAATACAGTGACTTTTTCAATCTGGGAAAGGTTGTTACTCAAGTTGGCTGCCATAAATTCTGCGGGATAATGAGCTTTCAGGTAACCGGTCTGATAGGCGATATAAGCATAACAAACCGAATGTGATTTATTGAAAGCGTAGGAAGCAAAAGCTTCCCAATCTCCCCAGATTTTATTTACTAAAGTTTCTACATCTTTCCCGACATCCTGGCAACCTTTGACAAAATCCGGATTATTCCGGCATCCTTGAATAAACTGGTCTTTCAGCTTGTTCATGGTGTCAATTTGTTTTTTGCCCATAGCTTTCCGCAAAGTGTCCGACATACCCCGGGTAAAGTTACCCAAGGCCCTGGATTGAAGCATGACTTGTTCCTGATAAACAGTGATTCCGTAGGTATCTTTCAGGAAAGGTTCCATCATGGGATGGTCGTATACTATAGGTTCTTCCCCATGTTTTCGTTTAATGAACTGGGGAATATATTCCATCGGTCCCGGACGATAAAGGGCATTCATAGCAACCAGGTCCTCAAAACGGTTGGGTTGCAAAGCCTTCAGGTGTTTTTTCATACCGGGCGACTCGAACTGGAACAGTCCGGTCGTTTCTCCCCGGGAAAAAAGTTCAAAGGTTGCTTTATCGTCCAGCGGGATTTGATTTTCATCTATTTCCAAGTGTTTGGAGGCTTTGATATTTTCCAGACAGGTTTTTATAATGGAAAGCGTCCTCAGTCCCAGAAAATCCATCTTAATCAAACCGATCGGCTCTACGAAATGCCCGTCGTACTGAGTCGTCATCAGACTTTCTCCTTCAGTAGGCATAATCGGGATATGTTCTGTAAGGGGATCCCTGCTGATCAATATACCACAAGCGTGTACCCCTGTCTGACGTACGGAACCTTCCAAAATTTCTGCCAATTGGATGGTTTTGGCAATAAGAGGATTGGGGGATTTTTTTTCTTTTTCTAAATCCGGGTTTTCCTTGTAAGCTTTTTTTAAAGTCATTTTAGGGGCTTCCGGAACCATTTTAGCCAAGCGGTTTGCCTCTGAAAGATCCAGCTTCAATACCCGGGCTACGTCTTTAATTGCCATCTTCGCGGCCATACTTCCGAAAGTAACGATATGGGCCACCTTATCTGCTCCGTATTTTTGGGTCACCCATTCCAATACACGCTGGCGCCCGTCATCGTCGAAGTCTACGTCGATATCCGGTAAGGATATGCGGTCCGGATTTAAAAAACGTTCGAACAGTAAATCATATTTTACCGGATCTATACTGGTTATCCCAAGGCAGTATGCTACAGCGCTGCCGGCTGCTGATCCCCGGCCGGGACCTACGATTACCCCCATATCACGGGCTGCCTGGATAAAATCCTGAACGATTAAGAAATAGCCTGGGAACCCCATCGTTTTCATGATGTGAAGTTCAAATGCCAACCGTTCCTGTAACTCCGGAGTAAGTTGCTCCCCGTAACGTCTGACAGCTCCTTTCATCGTTAAAGCTTTTAAGTAATCGGCTTCCAGCTTAATACGATAGAGTTTTTCATACCCTCCCAATTTTTTTATTTTTTTATGGGCATCTTCAGCTGACATGACGACCTCCCCTTTTTCGTTCCGGGTGAACTCATTGAATAAATCTTCTGTTGTAAATTGTTTGCGATATTCATCTTCTGTGCCGAATTCCGTAGGAATGGGAAAAACAGGCATAATGGGATCGGAATCAAGTTGGTATTCTTCAATTTTATCAGCAACTTCCTGCGTATTTTCTATGACCTGTGGAATATCCTTGAATAACTCGACCATTTCACTGGTTGTTTTAAACCATTCCTGGCGGGTATAGCGCATACGGGTGGGATCGTCAATATCTTTGCGGGTATTTAGACAGATTAGCATATCATGAGCTTCTGCATCTTCTTCATTGAGAAAGTGTACATCATTGGTCGCAATCACTTTAATTCCTAATTTTTCTCCGATTTGAAGAATGTGTTTGATACAAAGTTCTTGATTTTCATATACCTCCGATCTTAATTTCGGATCTGCTGCCGGATGCCGCATGACTTCCAGGTAATAATCATCTCCTAACAGGTCTTTGTACCATTGGGCAGCAGCTTCTGCCCCGGCAATGTCTCCGGCCATAATCTTTTGTGAGATTTCTCCGCCCAGACAGGCAGAAGAAATAATCAAACCTTCATGATGTTTTTCCAGCAAGGCTTTATCAATGCGGGGACGATAATAAAATCCGTCAATAAAGGCAACTGAACAAAGTTGTACGAGGTTGGTATATCCTTGCTGATTTTTGGCCAATAGAATGAGGTGTTCTCCGGAACGGTCAATGGGTTTTTCTTTGCGGTATAAAGATTCACGGGCAACATAAGCTTCGCATCCCAATATGGGTTTTATCCCTTTTTTGCGGCAGGTATCATAAAAGAGTTTAATCCCGAACATATTTCCATGGTCTGTAAGGGATAAGGCTGTCATGCCATCGGCTATTGCCTTGTCAATCAAGCCGGGGATGCTGGCAGCTCCGTCGAGTATAGAGTATTGTGAGTGAACGTGAAAGTGTGTAAATTTCATCCTGAAAAATTTAGGAATTAAAAGCCGGTAAATTTAATTGTTTCAGTTTATATATCTTTTTGTTTTCAGTTTTTTAAATGTTGAATCGTTTCCTCTATTACCCGGGGGAAGTGTTCGTATTCCAATGCATGTACTTTTTGGGCCAGGCTTTCTGGTGTATCTTTTGTTTCAATCTGGCAACGGGCCTGAAAAATCGGGCTTCCTTCATCGTATCGGTTATTAATATAATGAATGGTAATTCCGCTTTCTTTTTCTCCTGCTGCAATGACGGCTTCATGTACCTTCATCCCGTACATTCCTTTTCCTCCGTAATGGGGGAGCAAAGCCGGATGAATATTGATGATTTTATCGGGGAAAGCAGATACAATAAAGGCAGGCATCAGCCATAAAAATCCGGCTAATACGATAAAGTCAATTTGGCGTTCCTGCAAGGTTTGGAATACCTTTTCCGGGTCTTTCAAATCTTTGCGGTCAAACAAAAAAGTAGGTATATTGTATTTTTCAGCTCTTTTTAAAACATAAGCGTCTGGTACATTACAAAAGACCGAATCAACGGATATTTCAGGCCTGGAAATGAAATATTGGATGATATTTTCGGCGTTAGAACCTGATCCAGAGGCGAATATTGCTATTTTTTTCATCTTGTAAAACATTAAAAATCAATTGCATAAAGGTAATAAAACTTATATTCCTGTCAAAAAATTTTTTAGAAAAAAAATAAACTCTAACTTTGCGACGAGTTTTGATAAATATGCGTATGGAAAAATACGTGTGAGAGTAAAAAATAAATGTCTAATTAAAATTTAAAGTTATGTCTGACATTACAAGTAGAGTTAAGGCTATCATCGTTGACAAATTAGGAGTGGATGAAACAGAAGTTACTCCGGAAGCTACATTTACAAATGATTTGGGAGCTGACTCTTTGGATACAGTAGAATTGATTATGGAATTGGAAAAAGAATTTAATATTACCATTCCGGATGATCAAGCTGAAAAGATCACTACTGTAGGTGATGCTATCTCTTATGTAGAAGCTAACGCAAAGTAAAAAACCAATAACAATTCTATGGATTTGAAACGAGTAGTAATTACAGGTCTTGGAACAATCAACCCTCTTGGTCATAACGTACCGGAGTTTTGGGACAATTTAGTAAAAGGTGTCAGTGGCGCCGGTCCTATTACTCGTTTTGATGCATCAAAATTTCGTACACAATTTGCCTGTGAAGTAAAAGATTACGATCCGGTTTCTTATTTTGATAAGAAAGAAGTTCGTAAAATGGATCTCTATACGCAGTTCGGGTTAATTGCAGCCCGGGAGGCGCTTCAGGATTCTGGTCTGGATGTGGAACAGGAGAATGTAAAGAGAATTGGTGTAATTTGGGGAGCTGGAATTGGCGGCTTGCAGACGTTTTTCGAAGAATGCCGGGACTTTGCGCTAGGAGAGGGGACGCCGAGATTCAACCCTTTTTTTATACCTAAGATGATTGCGAATATGGCAGGCGGTATGATTGCTATAGAACATGGATTTAAAGGTCCTAACTATACGACTGTATCGGCTTGTGCCTCATCGGCTCATGCCTTGGTTGATGCATTAGACCTTATACGTTTAGGAAAAGCTGATATTATTATTGCCGGTGGTTCAGAAGCTGCTATTACAGTTCCGGGTGTCGGTGGTTTTAGTGCCATGAAAGCGATTTCTACGCGTAATGATGATCCGAAGACAGCTTCCCGTCCGTTTGATGTGGACAGAGACGGTTTTGTCATCGGTGAAGGTGGTGCTTGCCTTGTCATTGAAGAATACGAACATGCTGTAAAGAGAGGAGCCAAAATTTATGCGGAATTAGCCGGAGGCAGCGCAAATTGCGATGCTTATCATATGACAGCTCCTGATCCGACCGGAGAGGGGGCTTGTGACGTAATGCTCGGTGCTCTTGAAAATGCTGGTCTTAAACCTGAGAATGTAGATTATATAAATGTTCATGGTACTTCAACCGGTTTGGGAGATGTGGCTGAACCCAAAGCAATTCAGAAAGCTTTTGGAGAACATGCTTATAATTTAAATATCAGTTCGACTAAATCAATGACAGGTCACCTGTTGGGGGCAGCCGGAGCAATAGAAGCTATTGCTTGTGTTTTGGCTGTGAAAAATGATGTGATTCCTCCCACCATTAACTTCCAGAATCTCGATCCGGAGCTTGATCCTAAATTGAATTTCACATTCAATAAAGCTCAGCAGCGAACAGTGAATGTGGCCATGAGCAATACTTTTGGCTTTGGTGGACACAACGCTTGTGTCGTTATTAAAAAATAATCACTTCTAATTTTTTGGGCGGTGGTTAGGAAAATCATTCAATCCATAAGACTTTATCTTCACAGGAACGATAAGTTTTATGGATTGTCTATTTCTCAAATTGGCTTTGTCCCGGGTAACCGGAATTTGTATAAGCTGGCTTTGCTTCATAAATCTGCTTCCCGGTATACAAAAAACGGTACTGTCCTGAATTATGAACGGCTGGAATTTTTAGGAGATGCCGTATTGGGAGCAATTGTTGCAGAATTACTTTATAAGTTTTTTCCGATTAAAGACGAAGGATTTCTGACACGCGTCCGTTCTAAAGTAGTAAGCCGGGAATCTTTAAATGAACTGGCCATTAATATTGGTTTAGACAAAGCTGTAGTGGCTAAGTCCGATATATCTAAAAACAAACATGTATACGGAGATGTATTCGAGGCTTTTATCGGCGCTATGTTTCTGGATCAGGGATTCGGTAATACGAAGAAATTTATTGAAAAATTTATTTTCCCGAATTTTTTTAATATCCGGGATCTGGTTACTATTGACCGGAATTATAAAAGTCGGTTGATTGAATGGGGACAAAAAAACAGGAAAGAATTGTTTTTTGATGTTCACGAAAATCAAAAAAATCATAAAAACCGGTTTGAATGTATGATCTCAATTGACGGAACAGTGATGGGAAATGGAAACGGAGCCTCTAAAAAAGAAGCTGAACAAAATGCTGCTGAACAAGTGATTGAAAAACTTATGGATGAGGCTGAAGGCAAACTGGAGATATAAGCGGAAATCTTTTTGAAAAAATATAGCTGAAAACGATTTTACCGATTTCAACTATATTGTTTTTACATTTAACCGATTATCTTACTCTTTCCACATAAGTTCCTTCGGCCGTATTGATGCGGATTTTTTCTCCCATTTCAATGAAAAGAGGCACCATAACTTTTGCTCCGGTCTCTAATTCTGCCGGTTTTAAAGCAGTAGAAGAAGCTGTATCTCCTTTTAAACCAGGTTCTGTATAAGTAACTTCCAATACTACAGTCGGTAATAATTCTACATATAGAGGAGTCTCTGTATCAGCGTGCACTACCATTTCCACTGCATCTCCTTCTTTTAAAAACTGAGGAGCATTGATGAGCTCTGCCGGAATGTTAACCTGATCATAGGTTTCTGTATGCATCATTACATAATCTTCTCCGTCTTTGTATAAAAATTGAAATGGACGGCGCTCGATACGGGCAGTATCAATTTTTACGCCTGAAGTAAATGTATTTTCCAGTACTCTGCCCGTTTTTACATTTCTGAGTTTAGTTCTTACAAATGCCGGACCTTTACCGGGTTTTACATGTTGAAACTGAACGATTGTATATAAATCGTCTTTAAATACGATACACAATCCGTTTTTGAAATCAGCTGTTGTTGCCATATATTTAAGCTTATTTTAAAAATTTATATTTTACTTTTCCGTCTGAATTTCCTGAGGTTTCAGATCTTGATTCCTTTTTTCTTCAGCGGCAAAAATAATAAAAACTTTCTATATTTTACTGATATAAAATCAGATCAAACGTATTAAAATAAAAATGCTTGCCTGATTCTGGGAGAGATCCGGTTTATCACTTCCCTTTTTAGACCGTTTATTTTCCGAACGGCCGGAATCGAAGGATCTCCCTCCGTTTTCCCAGGGGGGATTTCTCAGGAATTAAAAGCATGTTTTCCCGTGCAGGTATTTTTAAACAATTTTATGTTTCGGAGTAGTAGCGATAAAATCTTTAAGATAGAAAGGTTCGAAATAAGCAACACTTTCAAATTCCTGTGCTTTGAATTTTTGCTCTGCGATCTCTGCCAGATGTACAGCGGAGGCAACTCGGTTATTTAAATAACAGGCGTTAGGAGAAATCAACGTATTTTTTATTTTTTCACTTCCGTCTCCGAAGAAGTAAACTTTATGGGCTGCTAAAATAGCGGAAAAGGAATGTTCATCAATGATTTCAGCTTTTGTATCTACCATCGTCCGGTTTTCTGAGTCAAAAAAAGCTGTATATACTTCCATCCTTCGGGCATCAATCATCGGACAGTACCAGGCTTCTTCTTTAATTTGCCCGGAAACGGAACGGGCTAATGCCTGAAGTGTATTAATCGCAATAAGAGGCTTGGAGGCACCGAAACAAAGTCCTTTGGCCATAGACACTCCTATCCGCAAACCGGTATAAGAACCGGGTCCCATACTTACAGCGACAGCATCCAGGGCTTGTGCTTCTAAAGCGCACTCCTGTAAAAGTTCCTGTATAAATGTTCCCAGCAAAAGAGAGTGGTTTAAACCTTCTGAATTTTCTTTTATTCCCAGAATTTTTCCCTCTTTAGCTAGTGCTACGGAGCAAACGGATGTTGCGGTTTCTATATTGAGAATCAGAGCCATAATTGTTCGAAAGTGAGGTAAAGATGAATTATTTTTATTGTAAAATTCTGCGTTTATTTTCGAAGAATTTGAATACTTCCGTCCATTTCCAGTTTAATAATGCTGGAAGGACTACAAGGCCTGGTTTCCGTTTGGCGGAAATCCACTACGTAATCTACGGCATTTTTAATTTCTTCACTAATATCGGAAAAACAACTGGGGGAGGGCTGCCCGCTTATATTGGCTGAAGTAGAAACGATGGGTTTCCGGAACCGGAAAAGCAGAGCTTTGCTAAATGGCTCTTCAGTGATCCGGATCCCGATGGTTTGATCCGTATTTATCAGATTTGCAGCTAAATTCCGGGCATTCGGATAAATGATGGTGGTCGGTTTATTACTTACTTCAATAAGCTGCAGTGCAATTTCCGGTACATCTGCATAAGAAGCGATTTTCCCGGCGTCGTCCAGTAAAACGAGCATGGATTTATTGTCTTCTCTCTGCTTTAGTTTATAGATTCGTTGTACTGCTTTTGCATCGGTGGCATCACAGCCGATACCCCAAATCGTATCCGTAGGGTACAGGATGATCCCTCCTCGTTTGAGGACCTCAGTTGCCTGAAAGACCTCTTCTTTTAATTTAGCTTCCATAAGTTGGTATAGACCGTTTTTGAATAAAAATTTCCGGATAGCATTGTAATTCCAGCCTTGCGAAAGTACGAAAGTTTCCCTGATAATAAAAATGTTCCGTAAAGAATCCGGTTTTGTTATTGAAAAAGTAAATCCGGTATTTTATGCGTAACGGTAAAATAATTGCAGTAATTGAGGGGAAGTAAACAGAAAATATATATAAAATAAAGATAAACGGAATTGCATTTACCCAATCCCTCTTCATTTATTCAAGAGGGATCAGGATAAATTGATTATACCAGATGTTTTATTAATTCACTGCGTTCCCCGTAAAGCATATCGATGACAGGCATTTCGATTAAGGTATAACACCCAGGCTGCTGGCGTAAAGCTGCCCTGGCTGCCGATACCAGAATCTGTCCTGTGAGAGCCGGGTTATTGATTTTCATATCAAATTCGAATAATTGATTTTGGGTTTTCCCCGATACTCCTTTACGTGTCAGATTAACTCCGTGTCCCATATCCAATAAAGCATCTACGCATTTTACTTGTAAAACATGGGTTTCATCGTTTGCAAAATAAGGATCTGTTTTAATTTTTTGAGCGATCTCTTCGAAAGATTGTCCCTTTTCTAATTCCACATAGACCATGCGCCGGTGTATGCCGGTACCTGTCGGGATTGTCATGGACAAAGCTGCTTTCACTCCTTCAATTGCTTTTACGGCTACGGTATGTCCCATACTCATACCTGGTCCGAAATTGGTGTAAGTAATTCCTTTGGGAGCACAAGCCTCTAACAAGGCACGCACGACAGAATCGCTTCCCGGATCCCAGCCTGCAGAAATAACAGATACTTTATTGTATTTTTTGGCGACTTCATCTAAATAGCGGTGTAATTCCGGAATTTGGGTATGAATATCGAAACTGTCTACTGTATTGATTCCCAGTGCTAGTATTTCTGTAGCATAACTTTTTACACTGCGTGTGGGAGTGCAAAGAATAGCTACATCTACAGTGTTTAGTTTACGGATATCGGAAACGACTTCATAATTTTTCAGTTCTTCCGGTATTTCTTGTATGTTCCGGCGTACTATTCCGGCCACTTCAAAATCCGGTGCTGCAAGAAGTGCATCCAATACGTATTTACCAATGTTACCATATCCTACGACGGCAGCTCTAATTTTTTTCATATTGTCAGTGTTTTTTTGTTTGGAATACAAATTTGCGAATTATTCGCTATACGACAAAATTCCTTTTGGACATTGTTAATCTTAAAACCAATTATTGGGTATGTGTATAGAATTTGAACGATTTTGAAAAAGTACATCAGGAAACATTTTCTGTTCTTTTGGCTTTTTTTAATATCTTGCAGGCTCATTTAATTGATGCGTGTATGATTCTACTGAAAAAAATTCCACATACTTATACGATTATAGCCGTGCTTATTCTCATTTGTGCGGTCCTTTCCTGGGTCATTCCGGCTGGAGAATACGAACGGCAGATAATAGAAGTAAAAGGAGTGAAACGGACTGTTATCGTGGATAATTCTTTTCACCGGGTGGAGCAGTCTCCGCAAACTTGGCAGGTCTTTGGTTCTTTAATGGAAGGCTTTGAAAAACAATCCGGAATTATTGCTTTTTTGTTGATTATCGGGGGAGCCTTTCAAATATTGAATAGTGGGAAGGCTGTAGATGTCGGAATCCTTTCTTTTTTGCGTTTTACCCAAGGGCTTGAACGGTATCGTTTTATGAAATATATAGGGGTAAACAATATCGTTATTTCTTTGATTATTATTTTGTTCAGTCTTTTTGGCTCCGTATTTGGTATGAGTGAGGAGACTCTGGCTTTTATTGTCATTATTGTACCTTTAGCTATCCGAATGGGATATGATTCTATTACGGGACTTTGTATGGTTTATGTAGCGGCTCACGTCGGTTTTTCCGGGGCTGTCCTCAATCCTTTCACCATTGGAATTGCGCAGGGATTATCCGATTTACCATTGTTTTCAGGTTTTACTTATCGGTTGTTGTGTTGGGGGATATTGACCACTGTATTGATTATAGGTGTTTTGATTTATGCCGGCCGGGTTAAACGGAATCCGGCTTGTTCGTGTATGTATGAAGCCGATAATTATTGGAGAAACAGGAGTATTGAAGAAGGAGAGAAGGTCATTTATACGACGCCTTTTTCTTCCCGTATAGTATATTTTTTGATTTTAGGTGCGCTGGGGTTATTTTCTGTATATTATCCGGTAACTACCTTACATCTGGGGGAATCGTCGGTCGCTATTTATGCTGTACCGGTTTTGACGGTTTTGTATGCTTTTTTCGGTTGGTTCAGTTTGCGTAAATCTTTTCATTTTTTCGTCTTGACGATACTGGGTTTCACAATCGTTTTTTTGGTTACAGGAGTGATGGGATATGGCTGGTATTTGACGGAAATATCTGCTTTATTCCTGGCAATGGGAATTATGTCGGGTTTTGCTATGGGAAAAGGGGCGAATGAGTTAATTCAGTCTTTTTTAGACGGGGCAAAAGATATTTTGTCTGCGGCGATTGTCGTTGGATTAGCCGGAGGAATTATCCAGATTCTTCAGGATGGAAGGATTATAGATCCTCTTTTACACGGATTGGCAACTTTGATGAATGATGCCGGAAAAGTAATAGCAATCGGAGGGATGTATGTGATTCAGACCTTAATAAATATTGTTATTCCTTCCGGTTCGGCAAAGGCGGCCCTGACGATGCCCATTATGGCTCCCTTTTCAGATGTCATCGGTATCTCCCGTCAGGCAACAGTGATGGCCTTTCAATTTGGAGATGGATTTACGAATATGATTACACCGACTTCCGCTGTATTGATAGGAGCTTTGGGAATAGCCAGAGTCCCTTATGAAATATGGGTGAAGTGGTTTTTCCGTTTTCTGATTGTATTTATTCTATTGGGATTTATTTTACTTATTCCTACCGTAATTTTTCCGTTAGACGGATTTTAATAAAGGAGAAACTGGATTTGTAAAATTATTTTAAATTCTTACTTTTACATTCTACACTAAATAAACAAAAAGTGAACTCTATGTATAGGGTATTGATTCTTTTTTTGTTTTTCCCGGTTCTTTGTAAAGTTTCAGCGGGACAAACAACAGCGGAATTAAGCCGGTATAAAGATAATTATATTCTTATTGTGAATTCTCATAGCGATGACGATATGTGGGAGTATACATTTGCCCGAAAAATACGTCAGCGTTTGAATCAGCTATTTCCTGACAAGGCTGTAAAAGTAGATTATGTAGCAACAAATAAACGTAATTCTATGATTGCCAGTCGTTATGCAATGCAAGGAATTTTTCTGCAAAATCGTATTCGTCCGGCAGTTATCGTTTTTATTGGAGACGAAGGGTGGATGACTTACCGGAAGATGAGATTGGGAGCCTGGAGAAAGGTGCCGGTCGTCCTTTGTAATGTGCAAAAAGAAATCTTAAAAGATTACGCTGTTTTCTTTGAAGAACATTCTGTAAAGGATTCTCAGCTTATACCGTTGGATTCTTCCCGCGGCGAAATTAAGGTGACGGGTATATGGGAAGAAGGAAATGTAAAACCCACTTTAGCCTTGATACAGAAATTATTTCCGGATACCCGGGAGCTGATATTTATTTCCGGAAATATATATTCTGATGAATATACGGTAAAAGAAGTTCAACAGACATTATGCCGGCTTTACCCGGAACTGGAATTGAAAGTCTATAAAGACAATATCGTAAATACAGATACACTGACCCGAATTTTCAATCATTTACCTCCGCATACTGTTGTTTTGTGTAAAGATTGGTATACAAAATGGGTAAATGCTCAGCAGGAAAATGTATCTTTTGCTTCTTTATTTAGTCGCAAATTTCCGGTTCCGATTTTTACATTAAAGGAAGTTCATGCGCTGAATGACGTGATAGTCGGAGGCTGTTTTCTTGATCAGGATGCCTATACAGAAGAAGTAGTAGATCGTATTTCCTGGATTCTCAAAGGAGAAGATGCCGGATCTATCCCCTTTACTTCATTCGGGGAAATGAGCATACATCTGAATGAAAAGGCTGTTCGTCATTTTGGTTTATCTCCTCATTTATTACCTTCCGATCGGATCGTTTATTACAATATACCTCCCGGATTTTTCAAAAAATATCAACGGTATATTTTAATCGGTTTGCTCTGTATTTGTATAGGATTGATCGTTTTTTTTATTTATATGCGGGATAGAAGTAACCGTAAGGAGTTATGGTTGGCTTATGAACAGTATAAAAAATTATATGCAGAGTTCAGTATTATCTATGAAAATATGCCTGTCGGATTGTTTTTATTGGATGCTAAAGGGAAATTGTTACGAAAAAATCCGGCGGTTATTGCCTGGGAAAATAATCATCCTTTATTATTGGGTGTAGAAAATTTTTTGGATTCTCCTTTGTGTGAAAAAAAAATTCGTCAAAAGATTGAAAACCGGATTCCTGTTGATGAAACGATTACCTTAAAGCAAAAGGACGAAAAAGAATTTTATTTTTTCCGAATGATTATCCGGTATATAGAAGAAAAAGAAAGTAATACTTACCGTATTCTTCTGATATTGATAGATGCTACAAATATTTTTAAAGAGAGGACGAAAAAGGAAAAGATATGGAATGTATTTGAATTTGCAATGGGAGCAGCGTTTTTGGGTGTAGCGGAATATAATTTATTAGATGGTTCCGGTTTTGCGACAGATTCCTGGTACCGTAATCTCAGTAGAGAAAAAAGAAATGATTTTACCGATATTTATCAAAATGTCTGGAGAGAAGACCGGGATAAATTGCTGGGTTTTATCGAAAAAGTCCGGAAAGGAGAAAAAGATTTTTATTTTGATATCATCCGGGTACTTCGGTCGGATCACAAAATATCCTGGTTACGTTATGTGATTCAGGTCATAGAATATGCACCGGAAGAAGGGCGGATTATTGTGGCTGAATTGAGTTCGAATATTGACAGACAAAAGCAGCGGGAACTGGAATTAACAGAGGCATTGCGGAAAATAAAAGAGTCCGATCAATTGAAAAGTGCTTTTGTGGCGAATATGGGGCATGAAATTCGTACGCCTTTGAATGCAATCACCGGATTTGCCGATTTATTAGTGAATAGTACGGATCGGGAGGAAAAACAACAATTTGCTGCCCTTATTGAAGATAATACAGCTACATTGCTCCGTTTAATTGGGGATGTTATCGATTTGTCAAAAATTGAGGCGGGTACGATCGATTTTTCTTTTACCGAGACAGACCTGAATGATTTATTGGAAAATATTGTTGCAGAGACGCGTTTAAAAGCAAACCCGAAAAATGTAAATGTACTCTTTCAGGAAAAGCAGGAATATTGTTTTATTACTACCGACCGGATTCGTTTAAAACAGGTTATAACTAATTTTGTTTCGAATGCCCTTAAATTTACTTTGGAAGGAGAAATTCGTATAGGATACCGTTTGCAAGATAAACAATTGTATATATATGTAGCAGATACGGGTATCGGCATACCTAAAGCCCGTCAGACTGAAATATTCGACCGTTTTGTAAGTTTGTCAACCCATGTTACCGGTTATGGGTTAGGACTTTCTATTGCCCGCTCAATTGTGCATCATTTAAAAGGGGAAATCGGAGTGGATTCTGAAGAAGGAAAAGGAGCAACTTTCTGGTGCCGTTTTCCGGTGGAAATTGTGGAAGTAACTACTGCTTCGGAAAAGAGCAGATAAGAGATCATTTATCGTAATAGATATTGTTTGAGAAAAATAAAGTATATTTTTTTGTATGAAATACGGCTCTCTTTTTTTTCTATTATTACTTTTTAATCTGGGGTTTGCACAAAACAAACAGGCCACAGAGGTAGAACAGAAATATATACTGATCATTAGCTCTTATAGTGAAGAAATTACCTGGGCAACTTTGACTGGAAATAAAATGGTGGCCCGTTTAAAATCGGAATATCCGGATGCATTAGTTTATGTCGATTTTTTAAGTGCAAACAATACATATACCCGAAACGGATTATTGGCAAAGGCCCGGGCTATTTTCCAGTCAGCTGGCGAAAACAATGTTGAATCTTCCAGAGCATTGTTTGATTTAAGTTTAGAAAGTGTTTTTAAAACGAATGAAATTCATAAACCCAAGGCTTTAGTTTTTATTGGGGATGAAATGTGGGCTATGTATCGTTCGCTGGCCAAAGTATTGGAAAGTTGGAGAGACATACCCGTTATATTATGCGGAGTGAACGATTCTATAAATAATACATTGTATTATCCACAAAGCAAAGGGACATTTAACGCTTTAATACCGACTCCCGCTTCAAATTATTGGGTATCTGGCTTGGATTTAGAACGTTATGAAGTAAATATGACGGGGACGATACAAACTTTACCCCTACGGAAAAATCTGGAATTAATCAAAACTTTACTACCGGAGGTGAAACATATTACCTTCATCGACGAACGGTATTACGCTACAGAGTATATAGCCCATCAGCTGGAAAAAGAGATGGCCAATTTTGATCCGGATATCCGTTTTTCTGTAAAGTACAATAATTGGATGAACATTGATACGGTTTTTGAGGAAATGCTGGCGGCAAAAAAAGGGGAAGTTTACCTGACTTATGCCTGGGATCTGGGAAGCCGTTATAGCCGTTATACTTATTTGCAGATTGATTCGTTATTCCGGAATAGCAAGGTTCCGGTATTTTCGTTAACTTACCGGAACTGGAAAAATACCCGGATTGTAGGGGGATATTATTATTCGCCTGAAGAATATACTGATCAGACACTTGTTATTCTGGAACGGATTTTGGCCGGAGAATCTGTGAGAGATATTCCATTGCAATATATAAAAGGCGGAAGTTATCATTTAAACCAGACTGCTGTATTAAAATACGGATTAGATTCCAGAACCCATTTTTTAAAAAATGTCGTAAGGGAGAATATTCCTCTCACTTTTTATGAAAAAAATGAAAAAAGAATTGTTTTAAGCGCTATTTTACTGGCTTTGATTAGCGGTATGACCATTCTGATCGTTCGCCGTCATCGTCATTTAAGGCAATTGAGACATTCTTTTATGGAGTATAAGCAGTTGTATGATGAACTACAATTGATATATGCTCATCTGCCGATAGATTTTGCTTTGTACGACAGAGAAGGCTGTAAGCTCGGAAGACTTGTGGACGGTCAGCATTCTTCTTTGAAAACTTCCTTCCAGCATATTTTGCCGGCTCATATTTTTCAGTATAATTTCCTGGATGAAACTCAAAAAAAGCATTTGCAAGACGGTAAGACCGTAAGTTGTGAGATTTCTGCGAATTTACTGAAAAGTTTGTCCCTGCAGGACTTTGAAAATAATACTGTTTTTGAATTGATTGTAAAACCTTTAATCGGTATAAATTATAAGTCCTCCTGTTATATTGCAATCATTGCAAATAAAACCTTGGAGGCCAAAGAGAGGGAAGAAAGAGAACGTTTTGAAAATTTGTTTCATTTTGCATCGGATTTTACCGAGGTAGGAATTGCCTGTTATGACCCGGAGAGTGGTAAAGGATTTGCAAGCCGGGCCTGGTATAAAAATCTCAATGAACCGGTAAAAGACAGGATTGCTCCGGACTACCACAATGTCTTTCCGGAAGGGAGGGAATTTCTGATTGGTAGCCGCCGGCAGATTCAGAAGGGTATTTCTACGGATTGTTTGGGAGATGTTCAGGTGATTTCTGCTGATGGGAAAGTACACTGGATCCGACAGTTCTTTTTTTGTTATGAACATAATCCACAGGACAAGAAAACGATGCTTGTGGAATTAAATTTTAATGTAGATCAGCAAAAAGAGACGGAGATTGAGTTAATGGAAGCGAAGGATAGGGCCGAGGAAGCTAACCGGGAAAAGGAAGAATTTTTAGCTAACATCAGTCATGAAATCCGGACTCCTTTGAATGCAATTGTCGGTTTTTGTAGTTTATTGGTCAATAATGAAGAAGAAGCCGATCGTATAGAACTGGGGAATATTGTCCGCCGGAACAGTGAGACACTGATGGGATTGATTACTGATATTTTAGATTTGTCCAAAATTGATGCAGGGAGAGGGAAGTTTATCGTTTCGGATACGGACCTCAATGAGGTGTACCGGCAAGTAATAAGTTGTATCGAAAAAGAGGCAAAGCAAAAGTCTTTAAAAATATATTGGCCGGAAAAAGAAGAGGATGGCATTTTTTATACAGATGCGTCAAGGCTCCGGCAAATTTTATTACATCTGCTTTCTAATGCCTTGAAATTTACAGAAAAGGGGAGTATCACTTTAGGCTACAGGCGTAAGGAAGACTGTTACTATTTTTATGTTACAGATACAGGATGCGGTATAGAGGAGAAAGAACAGGAAAATATTTTCCGTCGTTTTGTAAAAATCAATACCTTTGCTCAAGGTTCCGGTTTGGGACTTCCGCTTTGTGAAAGCATTGTAAAAAATTTGGGAGGACAGATAGGACTGATTTCAGCTTTGGGAAAAGGCACTACTTTTTGGTTTACATTGCCAATTAAAGAAAATAAATCATCTTAAAAATGGATAAATTTGCGGCGATTGATTTTGAGACGGCTAACTGGCAGAGTACCAGTGTTTGTGCGGTGGGAGTCGTAGTCGTGGAAGGAAGAGAGATAGTGGATAAGTTTTATAGTTTAATCCATCCCCGGCCTGATTTTTATTCTCGCCGGAATACACTGATTCATGGTTTAACCCGGGCAGATACGGAAGATGCTCCGGAATTTCCTACTGTATGGAGAGAAATTGTCCCTATGATCAAAGGAATGCCTTTGGTGGCTCATAATAGTATTTTTGACGAAGGATGTCTCAAAGCTGTACATGCCCTTTTTGAAATGTCTTATCCCGGTTATACATTTTTTTGTACGTATCGGCTTGCCCGGAAAAAAATAAAAGGACTTGTGAATTATCAGCTTCAGACAGTTGCTGCCAGCTGCGGTTACGATTTGTTGAACCATCACCATGCTTTAGCAGATGCTGAGGCTTGTGCCTGGATCGCGAGAGAAATTCTGTAAGTTTTTTACTTAATAAGCGTCTTAGGGCTCGCTAAGAAAAGCTGAAAGCCGGTATCCATCCGGAAAGATACCTCTCTTTCCGGTTCCGGTGTTTGGAGCCGGATTCGTATGACTTTCTAATTCGCTGACCGATGAATTTTGGATTCCTCTTACTAGATAAGTACGGAATTTTAGTTTCATTGATCAGCGAATGCTGAGTATTCTTTTTTCCGGCTTTCAGTGTTTTTTCGTAAGTCAGAACGAATTCTGATCCTGTTTCAGGTTTGTCATTAGCTGCTTAGACCATGTTTTTTGATTTCCATACCGGAGCCTTCGTATACAGCCCGTCCGTCATTGTATCCCACGATTCTTTTTTTCCCTTTACCGGAAAGAGCGCCTCCTACCGAGTCGTCAACTTTTCCCAACATCATGACAGCAACCATTGCAATTACGGATGGCAGAATAATATATATCAGCCAGCTTGCCATTATTACAGCCGACACAATCAGAACCCCTACCGCTATTTTTCCCGGATAATAAATGAGTAACCAAAGGGTTCTGTATTTTGCAATCACTTCAATCAGCATTGCAATCGCTGTAATAAACCATAATCCCAAAACGAACGGTAACATTTTCAATAATAGCGGATATTCAGACCAATGGGCGAAGAAGTCCGGATTGAATCGCAATGCATAAGTGAGCGGTTCATTAAAATCAATGAAAAAATACATTAATCCGACCAGTACAGAAGCGAGGTAATATAGCGGAATGGTAAAAGCTTTCGGATATTGCCAGAAACAAAAACCCTTTCTAATCTTTTTTACGATAATCCAATAAATCAATTTCCATAAAAGATATAATGCAATAACGCCCAGTCCAAGCGTAATTATTGTCAGAATATTCTCCATCCGTTCCGTAGCGTTACTTGAAAAAATGCTTGTCCAAGTGGTGTAGGGTAATGCCATTTGACTAATGTGAAACCAGTTCCAGCCATCTGCCACTTTTTTCCCGTTTTTGATAAGCCGGACTTGTATAAAGTCACGTTCTTTTCCATTTTTCATGACTTCATTTTTGAATCCGCCCATTATCTGTAAGGTATCCCCAGCCCTGACCCTGGCTCCCCTGTAATCGTCAACAGCCATTTCAAAATCCTTGATTCCTTTATAAACAATTTGCTCCTTTTTCCCGCTGAATTGGGATTTCGGTTGAGTGTTGATATAAAAACTGTTGGTTGCTACGAGCAGATAACCCGGTTTCAGACCATAGTAGTAATAGAGTAAAGCTGAATCTTTAGCACTTCCGTTTTCCATATTCTGAATAGCTTCCAGATTTATTCCCCGTTTACAGGAAGAAAAAGATAGTATGGAACAAAGACAGATAAATGTGATTTTTGATAGTGTTTTCATAGTTACTTTTTGTTATCAATCTTACTTATTGCTGTTAAATTTTCGGTTTTGAAATTGTTATTTTTATGATTATAAGCTGTTTATGTTATAATAAAATCTGTTTTGGGAAAGTGGAAAAGCAGTTTCACGTAAGAATATAATACTTATTTCGAAAATTTAAAATATTTTTGCATGCTTTGCATTGAAACGAAGAGTTCCGTCTTACTGAAATATTTTTCGGAAATGTTCTTATTTTTTTGTTTTCGATAATTCATTTTTTGTAAAGATGTAATTAAATATTCGTTTTACTGTTTGATTTTTAAAGATGTTTAAATTTGTATTGCTGTTATTTTCTTGTTTACAGTTGAGCCGTAACGGAGAGTAAAAAGTTTCCGTTTAATTCCTGGAAAGTCAGTCAATACAGTAATAATGCAAAAATGGATTTAAGTAAAATTGTACAGCAATTTTTAGTTTCGAACGATTACCGTCGGATTCAGTTAAAAGCGGTTTTGTTCGACATGGATGGAGTCTTATTCGATTCCATGAAAAACCATACACTGGCTTGGCAGAAAGCGATGGAGCTAAAGGGAATTACGGCTGAAAGAAAAGAATTTTATTTGTACGAAGGGTGTACCGGGAAGGGGACGGTTAATCAATTTTTTCAACGCCTATACGGAAGACAGGCGAGTGAAGAAGAAGTAGAACAAATTTATCGGGAAAAAAGCCGTTTTTTTAACGAGATGCCTCCGGTAGAGATTATGCCGGGAATAAAAGAAGTATTAGCTAAAATAAAAGAATATGGATTGAGGGCGGTATTAGTGACAGGCTCAGCGCAACGTTCACTGTTAGAACGTTTAGAGCGAGAGTTCCCGGGCATGTTCCTTCCTGCCTATCGGGTTACGGCTGCTGATGTAAAGCAGGGAAAGCCTTCCCCTGAACCTTATCGGATGGGATTGGCAAAAGCAGGAGTGAAAGCAGATGAAGCAATTGTAATAGAAAATGCTCCGATGGGCGTACAGGCAGCAGTTGCTGCTAAAATTTTTACTGTGGCAGTAAATACAGGACCTATTCCTCCTCAAAAGCTTCAGGAAGCCGGGGCCAATATTTTATTTCCTGATATGTTTTCTTTAGCGGCAGCTTTGGAGGAGCTAACCGGGGTGTTTAAAGCAGAATGTTTTTGCCAGGATAGGATATACCCCACTACTTCTGAATAATTTTTCCGTCCGGAAGGAATCCGGTTACTTTTCAGAAAGAGGTTGTAAATATAATCTTGTATTTTGCCTATGCCCGGACTATATTTTTGTTGCCAGTATTCCCGTTGGGATTTGTATTGTTCCCGGATTTCAGGACGGATAGAGGTAAGAAAATGCTCAAATTCTGTTTTGGGAAGCAGGCGGGAAGCATTTCCTAAAATATAACCTAAAATCATGAAATTGCCGCTTTGCCGGATTTGGGAATTTTCAGCATGGGTGCATATTAGCCAGGCATAAAAATTGGCTTCGGCTTCACTGGATACTCCCAACCGGTGTGCCGCTTCGTGAGCAAATACCGAAGGGTATTCCTCTGCCCGTAATTCCCGGTTTAAATTGAATTCCGTAAAAAAAGGACCCATATAGCCGGATACCCCTACTTTTGAAAACAAAGAACTGAATAGCATGTTTTTGGGTATTAAAACCGAGGGAGGATTGGCTAGTTTAAAGGTATCTTTCCAGTGCCTATATCCTTTCTGTATTTCCTCTTCAACAAGTTGGGGGGAAAGAGATTGAACCGGTTCATATCCGGCATTTAACCGGGTAATGTAATCGGTCAAAAAGACCTTGAAATCTTCAGCGGTATAAGCTGTGGGAGAAATATTGCTGCGAACGTAAAAATTTTCCCGGAAATAGTTAAGTCCCCAGGCAAAATAAAACCAAACATAAATCCATCCTAGAAACAACCCGATATGTCCCAATCGTTTTTTGCGGTTATCTTTTTTGAACAATAGTCTGAAAAGGGAGAACAGGATGCTTAAAGCAGCTAATACAATAAAACAATCTCCGACGGAAAAAGGGAATAGAGAAGAAAAAGCTGAAAGTGTAGAAGCAATACCGGGATAAATATATTGTGCATAAAATTCACCGGCATTCGGAAAATATCTTATGATTTGGATGAGGAGGATACACAAAAGAAGTATTCCGGGCTCAATAATTTTTCTTCGCATTTTACATATTGTTTTCTGCATCTCTGACGGGCAATAATACAATAAATTTTATAGAGTTACAACAAACATTGGGATTTGAAAACCAGATTTACCCTCAATAATTGCAAATGAATTTTTAAGATTGGAAATCTGAGACTTCCTTTTCTTCTTTGATGGAACATTGCAAAATTCAAACCGTATAATTGACAAAATAGAAATAGGTAAAACAATAAAATTAAAATGTGATGAAAACCAAGGTAATTATCTTTATGTTATTCGGGATTGTGGGCTTGCTGATGACCGGATGTAATAACAAAAAGCAGTATAGGCCCGATGCAAGAATTATTTCGGCTATGAATACCAAATATCCGAAAGCAACAAAAATAGAGTGGGAGCAAAAACACGATTATCAGGTGGCAGAATATTATGAAAATGGAGTGGAATCCAAAGCCTGGTTTGATAAGGACGGTAAATGGATGATGACGGAAAGTAATTTAAAATACAGCGGTTTGCCTGTTGCTATCCGGAATACTTTTGAGAAAAGTATGTATAGTGGTTGGAAAAAGGACGATATTGACAAAATCGAGCGCTATGGAATGCAGCCCGTTTATGTCATTGAAGTAGAAAAAGAAGGGCAGGATGTAGATCTTTATTTTGTCGCCAATGGGATGCTGGTTAAAACGGTGAATGGGAAAGACCGGGGACATGATAATGACTATATGCCTCTGGCACCGGCAATAAGAGATAATGTTATGCGTAAATATCCGGATGCATCTGTTATAGAGACAGCGAAAAAAGGAGGAAAGAAATATGTGGATATCATGGATAACGGACGTGTAAAAGAATTGGTTTTTGATAATGATAATTGGGTATCTACTTCCTGGAAGGTAGACAAAGCCGATGTTCCTTCTGCTGTAATGACTACTTTAAGAGGGGCAGACTATAAAAATTATACGATAGATGGTATAACATTTTATGAAACAGCAGATCATTCTTATTACCAGGTAAAGATGAATGAAGGAACTAAAGATAAAAAAGTTAATATTGATGCTACCGGAAAAGTTGTCGATTGAGAATGAAAGGGTATAATGCAGAATAGAACAGGTATTTTTAAAGAAAATTTTAAAATTATATTGAAGGATTAAAAAGAAACGGTAGGAAGGAATTGCCTATCGTTTTCTTATTTATAGAAGATATAAAGCTGATGAAAGGAAAGACAGAAAATTATATTGTAGAGTTTTTTGAGAAAGAAATTCGTTCTTTCTGGGAAGAGGAAGAAGGGAAACGATATTTTGCTTTGGTAGATATTGCCGGGAAACTAGTTGATACATCGGATCCGAAAGGGTATTGGAGAAATATCAAAAGAAGATGGAAGAAAAAGGGAAAGCCGTTTCTGGAGAAAATCCGTCGTATAAAAATTCTTTCCGGAGATGGCCGGCAAAGGTATACCGATATGGCTGATATGGAAACGGTTTTCAGCTGGATACAGGAAATCCCGTCTTCAAAAGCAGAACCTTTCCGGATGTGGTTAGCCATGACAGGTCAGGAAAGAATTCGGGAGATAAAAGATCCGGAAAGAGCAGTAGACCGGGCTTTGGAAAATTGGCGAAAGATGGGACGGGATGAGAAGTGGATTTTACAACGTATGATGAGTCAGGAAACCCGGCAGCGGCTGACAGAATATTGGGGAACTCACGGAATAACGGAGGGAGAAGAATATCGGATGTTGACAAATATTGTACATGAAGCCTGGAGTAATATGACGGTTCAGGAACATAAAAACCTGAAGGGGTTAAAAAGCCAGAATTTACGGGATCATATGACAGAGGCAGAATTGATTTTTATGGCTTTGGCTGAAATGTCCGTACGTCAGATTGCCGAATACGAAGAAAGCAAAGGGTATGAAGCGAATGTTGCTCCTGCAGAATACGGTGGAAAAATCGCCCGGAATGCCCGCAAAGAACTGGAAGAACGGACCGGTAAAAATGTATTGTCAAAAGAAAATTACCTTTCTGTCCCCCGCTCCAAAAGAGAAAATAAAAAACGTTATGAAAAATAGCAGTTGTTTGATTTATAAATTTAATCTTTTACAAATAAAAGCATGAATTATTTCTACGGTTTGAGCTGCACCTAAAATAGAAGAGTCGATACACAGATGATAGGACATTGCAGCTCCCCAGGTTTTGTCTGTATAGTAATTATAGTAACTGGCCCTTGTTTTATCTGTTTTCCGGATAAGGTCCAGAGCTTCTTTTTCAGTTATCGACATGGAATTCTGAATCCGTTGTATCCGGTCCGGGAGGCAGGAATGTATAAAAATATTCGTACAATTTTTTTCTTCCTGTAAAATATAATCTGCGCATCTACCGACAATAACACAAGATTTTTCAGTACCTAATTTCCGGATAACGTCCGACTGGACCTGAAAGAGAGTAGCGTCTGTAAAATAGTCATTGGGTTGATAAATTGCCCCATTCATAGAAAACCCCATCGCTAAAGCCTGTAAAAAACTTCCGGATGTTTTTTCATCTGCTTTTTCAAATAGTTCAGAGCATAAGCCGCTTTCTTTGGCAGCTAATTGTAGTAACTCTTTGTCATAATAGGAAATTCCGAATTTATCGGCTAATTTTTTTCCTATTTCCCGGCCACCACTTCCGAATTGCCTGCCGATAGTAATGATTATTTTTTCCATATTGTACTGTTTAGCTATTACCCGGATAAAATGCTGAATTCAGTATTTATTTTTTGAATACGGTTAACGTACAACTTATCCTATGCAATAATAACAAAAAAAGTAATAAAAAGAGCCATTTGATTGTCCTAAAAATAAGATAAATTTTGGTAAAATTGAGTCCGAAGAAAATTGAAAACTGAAAATCGGTTTTTTAGTGCTCCTGATTTAACTTCTTTCGAGGATTAAGTTTTTTTATAAATCTTTAGAAAGAAAAGTGGCGTAAGAGACAGAAAAAAGCAATGTGGCAGGAGTTAAGTGACTTAAGGGCTTCCTATATGCGTAAACGGGAAATAAACGCTGATTTTTATAGAAATCGGGAGATGCTGTTATTTCTATATGAAGTTTTAAAACTCACCGATACTGCTATACAAAAACAGGCTTTTATTGATATTACCAATACGGGCAGGCGTCCGTTGGGTAAATTAGGGACGAAAGCTTATGATTTATGGCAGGCTTATCTTTATGTATGCCAGAACGCCGGAATAAAAAAAGAACTGGATTTACCTTTTGTACAAACCACAGCGGCAAAAGTAATGAAACATACCGGTGGAGAAACCAATACCACAATCGGTAGTTATGATACCTCTTTGGGAGATTTTCGCCTGGGGGAAGATTATGATGAAATTTATCCGTTATCGGATTTCCGTAAAATTCCGGAACAATTGCAAGCTTTATGCAAAGATATAAATGTCCGGATAAATAAAATCAATGGTATTCAAACCTTACATTTGGCTGCCGATTTTATGTATGAATTTGCACATATCAAACCTTTTGGGGCGGGTAATTTGGAAATTGGTTTGTTATTAATGAACTATATTCAACTGTTTCACCAGGAACCTTTGATTGTCCTTTTTGCAGAGGATAAATCTCAATTATTGAATGCTTTGAAACGCGGAGAGATAAATCAAACTCCGGCTGTTTTTGAAAATTTTGTAGCCTCTCAACAGATCAAACTATTTAAATATCCTTCTTTTTTTAACGGGTAAGCTTTCCTTAATCGTAAATAAGTGTGATTTGGGGAATATCGGGATATATTGTTTTAAATTTAACAATTTGACCTGCAGCTGTATTCTCAAACGTTTTCGTGAGTTAAAGTGGTTGTTCTTTCCTTATTTTTTTTTATTAAAGTATTAATTACTAATATTGTGCTGTTAATGAGGATGGATTTTTTTATGGTAAATAATAGAAAGTTTATGTATGATTTGATGGAACGTAAAATTACGTTGCGGGCTTCTATTGCTTTACCGGAAAGATAAAACAGGAATCAAAAAGCCCGCTGAAAAGCGGGTTTTTTTTGTATGGATGATTAGCAGCTGATCCGGTGGTGGGAGGACTGGAATTTAAAATGTTAAGCAATAATTTGTAACCCGAACGATAATGTACATTAAAGGAGAACCCAAAGCATTTTTGAGTAATGAAGCTCAGCAGTTATTAAATCTTTATGAATTACTTGGAGAAAGAGCTGAAATTTTTTTACCGAGACATATTTATGATAATCTGACCAGTTTTGTAAAATTGTGTTTTGAAGAGCCGGATGATCCTGCTGTCCAACAGGCGGAAATTAATCGTTATTTATTAAAATTCAGGGAAGATATACCGGGCTATACGGATGTTTCGCTGATGCTATGTCCACATGTTTCTTCCAAGGCTTTTGAACTCAGCAGCCGGAGAGGGGAATTTGTCAAGAAATTAGACAGTTTTCTGGATACGGAGACAGTTTCTCCGGAGGAAAAGTTTTTGTTGGGCAATATTAAGGATACTCATGATTTTTCAGTGGGCACTCCTCCGGTGAAAAGCAGTCATATCGACTTTATTTCTCAGGTACAGTTAGGTGGGCAGGTTAGCGAATTGCGGAAATACAGAGATGTGATCGGAGTGACGGGCGATATAAATGAAGGACATTGGAATTATCTGATGGATACTTTAGAACAGATGATCAGTCAGAGTACACATTATACGACCAAAGCAGAGGTGGCTGATTTTATTAACCGAACCCGCTGGACTGTAAATTTTAAAGGTTTGAACGGGATGATCCGCACTGTTGTTTCCGGGAACGCGGATAAAGCTGTCAGTCTGATTCGGGGGGAGGTCTTCAGTAAAGCCAGTGTACAGGTATTGGAGAATCCCGCTGCAGAAGAATTGTATGAACAAATGTGTGTAGACACTACTTCTGTTTTTGTGATTAAAGTGAAACACATGCGGGTGAATTTGTATTCCGGAGAAAAATGGTTCCCCTTATTAACCCGTCTGGTAATTGTGGACGATTCGAAGGAATCCCGTAGTTCCAATACATCTTTAGTGTTTTGTTTTCATAATGGGATTATCAATACGCTCAATAAAGTCCATACCAAAAAATTAGGTTCTCCTGCCAATACGCAACTGAATTTGCGCTTAATCCTGGAAAATGTCAATCCTTTATACCTGACAGAATTCCGGGAAAAGATAGAAATACAGATCGGGGAGTATGAAAAAGAAATTTGTAAGATATTGAAGGAACAGCTGGGGACTGCGCAGGATGCGGTAAAACGTTTGAACGTGTTCAAATTGGATATGTTTTCCCGGAAGATCGTACAGGATAAATATTCGCTGGAAAAATTACGTGATTTTATTTATTTTCTGGAAAATTGCCATAAAGAGGAAAAACGTCAGGCACAGACTCAGGAATTAATAGAAGAATTTGAGTCCCGCATCCGTCAGTATTTTTATTCCGGCAATACGCATATTGAAGTGTTGAGTGTATTGGAAGGAGGAGGCAGGAATCAGATCCGGACTTACGGGCAGTATTTACTGCAGAAACCTTTTTCCCCTTTGAATGAAGAAGTCCGGGAAGCTTGCCGTTTAATTTTAGATATTATTCCCAGTAATTATGAGCGGACATTGAGAAGCCATTTTCACAAAAATTTCGGGATTAATCTGTTTCTGGAAAAATATCAGTCCTATATAACAAAAGCAGATAATGAGTCTAATAATAAAGGACGTTTTGACAACTTTTTGATTGATTTGGGAATCCGGGAAAAATATTATGCTTTGCGTAAACCGGAACAGGATATAGTAAAGAATTTTCTTTCAGCTTTGGGAAATCTGGAACAAACTTCTGTATCCGATTCTGTACAGATGATTATCCGGGATTTATTGTTTAATCCTAATGGAAGACCTAAGCCTTATATCATTTATAATGCTATTCAGTCTTGGGAATATAAAGATTTATTACCGGATGATACTTTTGATATTAATCCCTTTGACATTGAAATTGAAAATTTGGCAGACGGACGTTTGGCATACGAACGGCTGACAGATAAATTATTGCGGATAAAGGCTACTTTAGCTTTGTTTGACGATAGCGGTAGTTTATGGGATTTGTTTTGTGAAAATACAACGATATTGATCAATGATCCCAATAATCCTACCGGGTATACGGATTTCAATACGGAAGCATTGAATAATTTCTTGCGATTATTGAACACTTCTAAAATTACATTGTTTTTAGACGAAGCGTATGCGGACAGTGTAAAGGTAACGGATCAGCAAATGCCGAAATGGAGAACAATTTCCCGTTATATCCTCAACAATATTCCGGCTCAGTCGAACGTCCGGGCTGTATCTTCTCTTTCTACTACAAAGAATTTATCTGCTACAGGCGATCGGTTAGGGGCCCTGGCCGTGACGCCCCGGGCGTATGCCGTGGGAATTTTTGTACGCCAGCATAATTCCAGTTCGCATGGAAATAACAATTCGCTTTTAATGCTGAATAACCTCTTGGAAGTAGCTCAGGTAGCTAAAAAGATAAAAGATACGCTGGAGAGCGAATTGCCGAAGAATGTTTCCCGTTATAAAATCAAAGAAACTTTGATCCGTTTTATTAATGAACAGATTGGCCGTACAGAAAAGATGAACCGGAATAGCAGGACTAACCGGCAATTGCATAAGACAGCCGGATTTGAAGGGAGTCCTCTCTATTTATTCCTCCTGGATGAATTGGTTTCTTTGGATAAACTGGATATATTGGCTTTACCGGATGATTTTAAATACAAAGAAGAACCGTTTTTTGTATATTATCAAAACCGTTTGGTAAAAAATTTGAATCGCTTCCGGGTGAATAAAAACTTTCGGACGGAATCTTTGGAACGCATGAAATGGGCGGGAGAGGCGGCAGAACGGGCATTGTCAAAATTTCCCGGAAGTGGGATCACCTATTTGCCTTCTGAGGGTTCTTATTTATTTAATTTCCGGGTATGTGGCCGTTTTTCATATGCAGATTTACTTTGTTTTTGTCAGTATTTGGCTCAGAACCGGGGCATTGCGGCAGTTCCTTATCCTACAGGTATTGTCCGGTTTGCTTTGGGAGGATTTCTTTCTGATACGGAAGAGAGTATCCGTGTATTTCAGTATGAATTGGAAGATGGGTTTACCATTTTCCTGAAATACTGGTTGTCGTTTGTTGAGAAACGCGGGAATCCGGTTTATAAAAAAGTCGAAAGTCACATAATATTGGAGGAGGTCTTTGCTTATAAAAAGGATAAGGAATTGATAGAGATGATTGTTTCAGACTATCCTTTGTCCGGCAAATATAAAAAAGATAAAGCACCTTCTCTGCAAATCAGGGATATACGGACCTTATACCATGCTTCTCCCGAAAAGAGCGGGATAACGATTACGACGATAGACCGTTCTGTAAATTCAGTAATTGAATTACATGGGGATAAAATTGGCTCTTGCCGGGATGTTTTTGAATTTATCCGAAGTGCCGCGTTTACAAAAGTATATGAAAACCTTTTGGCGCAGATTTATAAAAAAGTGCCGGATATTGCCAGCCTGGATTTCAATACCGTAAGTTCGAAGTACAGTAAGGCTGTTATTTTAAAATACATTACAAATAAACGGACTTTCCAACCCAACCACAATGTATTGGACGATCCGATGGAAAAGAATATAATGCGGGAGATATTGATAGAAATGGAACATATTCTTTTCTCCGATAGTAAAGTAAAAATATTGGCTATAGAGGCAACGGGCGCTCCTGAATCGGATAAATCCAAATTAGAAGGAATAAATAGTATTCTGAAAAAATACATACGGGAAATTTTGCTCCATTTTAATTTGCCTTTTGAAAAAGAGAGCTTGGAACCCAGCCGGAGTGAAATTATTAAAGTTGCCGGTGAGACTTTTGAAGAAGTGACCGGGATTCAGCTGAAGGATTTGAATCTGAATATCTGGTTGGATGAATTTATCAGCCGATTGCGGGAATTACCCGAATTCAAAAAAATGACTTTATCCCAGAAGACCATCGGTTATATTATAGATGCTGTTTCTTTGGGAATTAACGATGCCTGTACGAGTGTCACGGATAAAATTCTTTATCTCTATCTTTTGCGGAATGACGATTCGTTTTATGAATTAGTGATCGGTAAACTGAAATATTTCAGCGGAAAGATTGAAAATTGTGAGGATAATGAATTGCGGATGTTCCGGGAGGAATTTATAAATGAAATTATGCCTTCACAATTAAATGAAATCAACGAATATATCCTGCGTAAAAAAGATATCAAGGTGGCAGAAAGTGAAATTCACCGGGTAAGCCGCCGGGTAGTCCTGTTTTATATCAGCATGATTAAACGGACAAAAGGGACGGACTATTATAAACGTTACACCCATATTATCGTCCGTTTAGTGGAGACGGCTTTCCGGAAGCAAAATTCCAGTGTCAATGAAATGGTTCAGCACGGAGTTTCCGTTTACAAAGGATTTGAAATGGAAAATAAGGTTTTGGAAACTTATGAAGAGGGAAAAATCAGTTGGATTAACGAATTGATGCAAAAATGCGGAGTCATTTCTGCTGAACAACCGGTTCAGGAACATACACGTATTATAACAGATGCCAAGAAGCGCGAATATCCCTTTCATAAAATAGATCGTTTGGAATCGGAAGTAAAGGATTTTGTGGAAGAAGCAGGAACAAATGATTATCTGAAATTATTGGATTTACGTCCGGATTCCTCTTTCTTTGCCGACCGGCTGGCCCGGTTTATTACCAATATGGATGCTGACGATTATCGTTGTAAAGTAGTTAAACACGGCATGGTAAAGGAACTGGTGATTTTCCAGAAGGGATATCTGAAATACCTGACCGATAATTACCGTTTAAATTATACGGAAGATATTTCTCTAAAGGATATTCAGAATTTTGTACCGGATGTGATTAGTTTTTTAGGTGCTCCGGAAAAATTGATTTCTTTTCCTCAGATCGGTTATTTCGATATCAAAGGGCCGTATGGAAACATCAAGACCATTGTAACACCTTTAAAACAAAAAGTGGATTATTTCGGGGATGTCAAAAAACCTCGTCTGACAGTGATCAATGAGAAGATCAAGGAAATCGGAGGTAACCCCCGTCACGGTTCTTTGTTTGCTGTGGAAGAGAATGACGGTAGCATTTTTGTAATAGAAATCAATGGGGATAGCGGAGTAGGAAAGTCGGAAATGATAGCTGCTTTTATATTGAAATGGTTACGTAATAATCTGCAGGGAGTACGTTCTGTTAAACTGATTGCCGGAGATATGTTCCACGAATTTCAGGATGCTCAGGGGAATTTATATGGTATCGGTACAGAAGTAGGGGATTTTTCTCGGACGACGGACTTCGATCCGGATTATATTAAATATTATAAATACCTGTTTGAAAGCAGTGCCGATAGTAATGTGGAGGATTTGAATTCCCGCAGTACGGTCAGTGGAATGTGCGATATTACGATGCCTTATAAAATAGACATCATGTTGAGTGCCAGCAATTATTCTAAGGATGAAGCCGGGATTACGCGGGTGGATAACCCGGAGAACTTTCTGTTGTATATCGACTCCCACGGGGAACGGAAAGAAAAAGCTACCAGTCAGGATGGACCGAATTTTCAACGTACCTTAAAACGGTATACAGCTGATAAAAATATTGTGAGTGTAATGGCACGGCATGGAAATTATTTGGATGATATTCTGGATTGGGATTACAGTGCTATAGAAAAACAGTATTATTTGTCTTCTTCTTATAAATTGTTGGATAAAATTGATATTACAGAAGTGGTGAATCTGATTTTTTCCGGTAAAGAGTTTAAAAAAGATGGAGTTGTATATAAAATCGCTTCTGTGGCGTTTGATATCATCCGGAACCGTTTTGCGGTGCAGGCCTATACTGTTGAAGGAGAAGTTCAGGACATGTGGATCGACCGGAAAATGTTCAGTTCCATATTCGATTCCTTGGCCAGTACTCCGGGAGGCCAGCCTTTTATTGCAGAGGAGGGACAATTGACGGCTGTACAGAATCTGGTCCGGGTGATGCGTGGAGGAGCAGAGGGGAAAGGGGGAGCCCGGAATATACAGTGTGGCATACTTTCTACGGAAATAGGTAAAAAAGGACGGGAGATTACAGGTCCTCAGAAAGCTGCTATGGAATTAAAAAAAATGATTCAGGAAGTGCGGGTCACCCGCCCTGAGATCAATGAAGGAAAGATAAAAGTAAAACGTTTATTGAACGAGAAATACCGTTCTATCTTTCATGGAGAAATGAATAGTTCTGAATTGTGGCGCTATAATTTCTTTATTTACCAGCTGGAAAACATGCGGAAGGCGGATTATCGCCGTATGGACGATATTACTCAGAAAGTCGACATGCATAATTTAGTACATTTTATTCCGGTAGATCCGAAGCAGGAATTTAGCCCTTTATTGGTAAATCCAAATCTGAATATAGAACTGAGTAGTTTCAGTGAAACTTTTGAAGAATTGATGAGCTTACCGAATTACGGGGATTTTGCCCGGGAATTTGCCGAAAAAGTTCCTTTGTTGTATCAGGCAGAAGGCTATAGTGAAGAAACGAATATCAACAATATGATTGTGCAATTGTTATTAATGGAAGGATATATTACAACGGAAGATGTCGCCCGGGGAAGTGTTATTCAGAAAGTGAACCGGGAGACTATTGCGGCTGCTAAATATGCAGTTGTCCAGTATTTAAATACTTTGCAGAAAGGTTGTTCTTCCGGAAATATAGGAGTCGTGCCTTCTTCTCTGAATGAAGGTAAGCCGGAACGGAAAAAACAATCGGGAATAAAACGTAAAAAGTGATTTTTAAATGTTTGTATAAAAAATGTTCTCCCGGAGTTTTAATTCACTTTGGGAGACATTTTTATGCCGAAAGCTTTTGGGATCTTTAAATAGAGGGAGTAAGTGGGTTAGGATGAAGATTTTTATAACATCTGGATACATTTATTGTGATTTTTTTAAACAGATTGGTGTAAGGGTAGTTTTTCCTGAAAAAAATACGTTATTTTGCAATTGCTTAATAAGGGAAAACAATCAGGAGTTGGTGTATTAAAATGAGAGGGATATGAATTTTTCAGAATTATTTCTTCAATTTAAAAATTATCTGAGAGGGATTTTAGATCCTTCAGAAGACAGGGAGAGTGAAACAGAGACCATTGAAAATATTTGCAGAGGCATTAATTTCCGTGGTAGTAATTTATGGGTATTGATTTTTGCTATTTTTATTGCTTCATTAGGACTGAATGTCAATTCTACGGCTGTCATTATTGGTGCGATGTTGATTTCTCCGCTGATGGGACCTATCATGGGAATCGGTTTAGGTTTGGGAATCAATGATTTTGAATTAATCAAGAAGGCTTTTCGGAATTTGGCCATAGCTACCGTTTTCGGGATTTTAACCTCTACCTTTTATTTTTTGATATCTCCTTTAAATGAAGCTCGTTCGGAATTATTAGCCCGGACGACCCCTACGATATACGATGTATTGATTGCTTTCTTTGGAGGGATGGCGGGTGTTGTTGCGTCCAGTACGCGTTTAAAAGGAAATGTGATTCCGGGGGTTGCCATTGCCACTGCTTTGATGCCTCCCTTGTGTACAGCAGGTTTTGGAATTGCCAGCGGTAATTTTACTTATTTTTTCGGAGCTTTCTATCTTTACATGATTAATTCCGTTTTTATTGCTTTTGCCACGACTCTCGGTGTGAAATTAATGCATTTTTCCAAAAAGACCTTTGTAGATAAAGCCCGGGGGAAACGAGTGCAACAATTGGTTTATACTATTCTTTTCCTGACCGTGGTGCCGAGTATTTATATTACCTATAATATGATCCGGAAAAATATTTTTGAAACAAGTGCCAACCGTTTTATTGGCAATGAAATCAATTTTCCCAATACATTTGTGGTCAATAAATATGTAGATGCGGAGGCCCCTGAGCGTAAAATTTCGGTTTCTTTGGTAGGAAAGGAAGTTCCGGAAGAATCGATCATTATGTTGCGTCAGAAAATGGAACAATATGGTTTAAAAAATGTGCGTCTGGATATATCCCAGGGATTCGGAAAAGAAGAAGAAGATACCGGGAAGGAAGGATTAAATAATTTGGTGTTACAGGATTTTTACCGCCATAATCAGGAAAGAATCCATCAGCAAACAGAAGAGATCACTTATTTAAAATCCCGTTTAGAAAAGTATACAGTATATGATTCTGTTGCCCAGGTGATTACTCCGGAATTGAAAATATTATTTCCTTATATCCGTTCAATAGCGGTGTCCCGGTTAGTACGGACAGAGGTCGAATTGCAAAAGAGTGATACGTTAACGGTTGCCTTTTTGGCCTATCGGAAAAATCCTGTGGTTGTCGAAGAAGAACGTTTCAGATCCTGGTTAGCGACACGTTTAAAAGTGGCTAATGTTGAAATTATCCGGCAAACTGAAAAATAAGAGAAAAGAAAATATTCAGGAACGGATTCCTGAAAAGCCAATACCTGTCATTTCCTTTCGTAATCAAAAACGGATCTGAAAAGGGATACATAGATTTCATTGTTCCGGAGCAACTTTTTACACATTAGGGACGTGCCCTTTTGTGTAATTTTTCATCCTTTTCCGATAGCAATTCGATCTTTTCATATACTTATTTTTTCCTGATTAACTATATACTAAACAGATAGTATTGTTTAATTAAATATGAAAATATATTATTAAATAAAAAAGAAAAACTATATTTGTATATATTGAATAAATAAATGTATGCGGCGTTATCCTATTTATACCCAATTAGACAGAATGGATTGCGGTCCAACCTGTTTAAGGATGATTGCAAAATATTATGGACGGGTTTACAGTTTACAGACCCTGAGAGATAAGGCTTTCATTTCTCGTTCGGGAGTTTCATTATTGGGTATTAGTGAGGCTGCAGAATCCATAGGATTTCGCACGACGGGGGTAAAAATTACTTTTGAACAGCTGGCGGATGAATTTCCGCTTCCTTGTATTCTTCATTGGAATCAACAACATTTTGTCGTATGTTATCGGATAAAAAAACGGCATAATAAATATAAAATACTGATAGGAGATCCAGCAGGAGCTCAGCCGGTAACTTACAATGAGGAAGAATTTAAACGTTGCTGGATCAGTTCGAGAGACAGGGGACAGGATACAGGTGTTGCTTTGGTATTAGAGCCGACTCCTGATTTTTATTCAATGGAGGATGACCGGAAAGAAGCTAAAAAGAAATTAAATTTTTTTTTCCGTTACCTTTCACCGCATAAAAAAGCTATTGTGCAGCTGGTCCTGGGGATGGTAATCGGGAGTATATTACAATTAGTTGTTCCTTTCCTTACGCAGTCGTTAGTGGATGTCGGAATCCGGGATAACAACCTGAATTTTATCACTCTTATATTAGTTGCTCAGCTGATTATCTTTATTGCCCGGCTTTCGGTGGATTTTATCCGGAGTTGGTTATTGCTTCATATGAATATCCGGATCAATATTTCGCTTATTTCTGATTTTTTAGTGAAATTAATGCGTTTGCCGTTGCATTTTTTCGATACGAAAATGATTGGTGACATTATGCAGCGCATTGGGGATCACAGCCGGATTGAATCATTTTTGACAGGGTCTTCGATTTCTACTCTTTTTTCCTTTGTCAATTTTATCGTATTTGGGTTTGTGCTGGCTTATTATGATTTGTCTATTTTCGGGCTTTTCCTTTTAGGGAATGTTTTATATGTGATTTGGGTATTATCTTTTATGAAATACAGGAGGGAATTGGATTTACGTCGTTTTTCGCAAGCTTCGACTGAGCAGAGTACTTTATACCAGATCATAACGGGTATGCAGGAAATCAAGCTCAATAATTGTGAAACGCAGAAGAGATGGAAATGGGAACGAATTCAGGTAAAACTATTTAAAATAAGTGTAAAGGGATTGGCTTTGCAGCAATACCAGCAGGTCGGTTCTGTATTTTTTAATCAGACAACTAATATTTTGATTTCTTATATTGCTGCCCGGGCAGTAGTGCAAGGAGAGATGACTTTAGGTATGATGATGTCGCTTACATACATTATCGGACAGTTAAATTCTCCCATTGAGCAATTTATCGGTTTTGCCCGTTCTTTTCAGGATGCTAAAATCAGTTTAGAACGTTTGAATGAGATTCATCAGAGAGAAGACGAAGAAGAGACTGCTATGGATAAGGTCTCGTTTTTACCTCAGAATCATACTTTTACAATAGAGAATTTGTGTTTTAGTTACGATGGTTCTTCGGATTACGTGCTCAACGATGTCAATTTAATTATTCCCCGGAACAAAATAACGGCTATTGTAGGCGCTAGCGGGAGCGGGAAGACCACTTTAATTAAGTTATTATTGGGTTTTTATTCTCCGAATAAAGGAAATATAAAAGTGGGAGATGTTTATTTGAAAAATATAAATCCTCATTTATGGCGGAGTGTAACGGGATCTGTAATGCAGGACGGTTTTATTTTTTCGGAAACCATAGCAGAAAACATAGCGATAGGGGAAGAAACCATTGATAAAGAGCGTTTATTAAATGCTGCTCAAATTGCTAATATAGATCAGTTTATTGATTCTTTGCCATTGGGTTATAATACGAAAATCGGTATGGAAGGGAGTGGGATCAGTCAGGGACAACGTCAGCGTATACTCATTGCACGGGCTGTATATAAAAATCCGGAATTTCTTTTCTTTGATGAAGCGACGAATGCTTTAGATGCAAATAACGAAAGGGAGATTATGGAGCATTTGAATGAATTTTATAAAGGGAAAACAGTGGTTATTGTTGCACACCGGCTTTCTACAGTTCAGAATGCGGATAAAATTGTCGTTTTAGATAAAGGGGGGATTGTGGAAGAAGGTACTCATCAGGAGCTTACCTGTTTGAAAGGAGTCTATTATCGGTTAGTAAAAAATCAGTTGGAATTGGGAAAATAATGATTAATTGTCTTTTTTATGTCAGAAAAGGAAATCGAATTACGAAGTGAAGAAGTGCAGGAGGTGATGGGACATATGCCCAACTGGATATTGCGTTGGGGGATAACTTTATTTTTGGTCATTATTATTATCCTTTTGGTGGGAAGTTTTTTCTTTCGTTATCCGGATACGATTACTGCTACTATGACGTTGACGAGTGATAATCCTTCCGTACAGGTTATTGCGCGGACGAACGGGCATTTGACACATTTATACATAGAAGACAAGCAGGAGGTTGAGAAAGGAGATTATCTGGCTGTTATTGAAAATACAGCGGTTACAGAAGATATATTGCAATTGAGAAACACATTGATACCTGTGGTAAATCAGCCGGACAGTGCTCTTTTGCTTTTTAATTCTGAAAAAGAACTGAAATTAGGCAATGCTCAGTCTTTATATACCAGCTTTATGCGTAGTTTATATGATTATAAAAACTATAAAGTTTTGAATTATTATCCTCAAAAAATAAATTCCCTGAGAAAACAGATCAGCAAATATGAAATTTATCACCGTAACTTAATCGGACAGGAACAGATACAGCAGGAACAATACCGGATCGGGAAAAAACAATACGAAAGGGATTCTATCTTGTTTGAGGAAGGAATTCTGGCGGCGGCAGATTTGGAAGTGAGCCGTACGCAATTGTTACAAAGAAGAACGGCTTATGAGCAGCTCAAGGCTTCTATTGACAATTTGCAAATTCAGATAGGAGATTTGGAGACAGATATATTGGATTACGAACTTCAGCGGGCAGAGAAAGAAAAAGTTTTGTATCAGAACTATTCGGTTGCTGCGGAGCAATTATTGAACGAAATTAATAATTGGGAATTAAACTATGTATTAAAAGCTTCTGTTTCGGGAACCGTATCTTTTACGCAGATCCGGCATGTCAATCAGTATGTAACGGCAAATGAGATTGTTTTTAATATCGTCCCGGGAAAAAATGAGCAATTGATAGGGAAGGCTATGTTGCCGGCTCAGCGGTCCGGGAAGGTAAAAGTCGGACAGCGGGTTATCATCCGGTTTACAAACTATCCCGACCAGGAATTTGGCATCGTCAATGGAAAAGTTTCTTCTATATCTTTGGTCCCCAATCAGAATAATTATATGATAGAAATTCTTCTTCCGGACGGGCTTCATACCAATTATAAAAAAGAGTTGCCTTTTAGTCCGGAGATGGAAGCTCAGGCTGATATTGTGACTGATGATTTACGTTTAATTGAGCGATTCTTTATGCCTTTAAAAAAAATATTTAAAGAAGGTTTTGATACAGAGGAAAATGCCTTGGCAAATCCTCAACTTTCCTGATCGTTTACCGTTTTTTCCCGGATATTAAAAAATATTGTTCGGGCTCACTGCCATTTTGACAAATTTTTTTAGCTCAGAATTAAACTTTAATTTTTGTAAATCGTTAAAATACAATATATTCGGTAAGTAGAAAATTTTTGTTGAAAAAGAATGCCGGATGGTATTAAAATTGCTGAATAAATACAGATAATTATAATATGAAGTAAAATTTTCTATATGAAAAAGGGGTATATTGTATTAATTGTAATCGGGGTTATTATTCTGGCTATTTTTTTGTGGTTTCGGGGTAGCTATAACGGTATGGTAAAAATGAATGAAACTGTTGCGGCGCAATGGTCAAATGTAGAAAACCAGTATCAGCGGCGTTTAGATTTGATCCCCAATCTGGTAAATACTGTAAAAGGTTATGCGTCTCATGAACAGCAGACGTTGACGGATGTGGTAAATGCCCGGGCAAAGGCTACTCAGACTCAGATCAACTTCGAGCAGCTGGATGAAGCTACTATGCAGCGATTAAACCGTACTCAGGGGGAATTGTCTTCGGCACTGTCAAGATTGATGGCTATTTCGGAGAGTTATCCGGATTTAAAAGCGAATCAGAATTTTTTGGAGTTGCAGGCGCAGTTGGAAGGAACGGAAAATCGTATTGCTGTAGAAAGGCGTAAATTTAATGATACGGTACGTACATATAATGCTTATATCCGTCAGTTTCCTAAAAATCTGATTGCGGGTATGTTTGGATTTACGCCCAAACCTTATTTTGAAGCGAGTGCCGGGGCAGAGACGGCTCCTAAAGTTGAATTTTAAAATATTTCTGAAACATGTTATCTCCGGAAAAACATTTTACATCGGAACAAAAAGACGCCATGGTGGCTGCCATTCAGGAAGCGGAGAAGAACACTTCCGGGGAAATCCGTATTCATTTTGAGAATTATTGCAAAAAGGATGTATTGGATTGTGCAGCAGAGGCGTTTGCTCAGTTGAAAATGCATAAAACGGCGCTGCGGAACGGAGTGTTGGTTTATATTGCACTGGAAGATAAAAAAATGGCGATTTTAGGAGATGCGGGGATCAATGCCAAAGTTCCTGTCAATTTTTGGGATGAAATTAAAAACCGGATGATAGAAAATTTCAGAAAAGGGCAGATTTGTGAAGGAGTTTGTAATGCTGTTCGGGAAATCGGTATACAATTAAAGACATATTTCCCTTACCAAACGGAGGATATAAATGAACTTCCGGATGAGATATCATTCAAAAAATAAAAAATTTATGAGACGTTTTTTGATATTGGTTTTTTTGTTGTTGGCTGTCGGAGTGCTGGCTCAGGATTTCCCCGAACCTATGCATCCGAAACGTATCGTAAATGATTTTACACAACTGTTTACACCGCAGCAGCAAGCTGCTCTGGAAAGGAAATTACGGAACTTTAATGATACCTCTTCCACTCAGATCGCGATAGCTACAGTGCCTACATTAGACGGCTATGCTCCCAATGATTATGCTCAGCGTTTGGCAGAGAAATGGGGCATTGGGCAAAAGGGGAAGGATAATGGTATATTGATTTTGATTAAGCCCAAAAAGGGAAATGAAAAGGGACAGGTAGCCATGGCGGTGGGTTATGGCTTGGAGGGAGTTGTGCCGGATGCCATTGCTTCCCGTATTATCCGGAATGAAGTGATTCCGGAATTTCAAAATGGGCGTTATTATACTGGTGTCGAAAAGGCTACAAACGTATTAATGGATTTGACGGGGGGAGAATACACAGCAGAGCAGTATGCGAAACGGACAGAAGGAGATGGAGCGGCTTGGCCGTTGATAATACCTTTAGTTTTTATTTTCTCAATCCCCTTCTTATTTAAAAGGCGTAAAGGATATACAACGGGTGGACATGATAAGGACGGATTTCCTCCTATCTTTTTTGGCGGATTTGGTGGGGGGCGTAATTTTGGGTCTTTCAGCGGAGGAAGTGGTTCTTTCGGAGGTTTTGGCGGAGGGAGTTTCGGCGGAGGGGGAGCTAGCGGAAGTTGGTAATACAGTAATTAGCTTGTCATGCCCGGTTGCTCATCACAGAACCGGGCTTTCATATGAGAGCCGTCGCAGTAAGGTTTATTATGGGAAATTCCGCAGCGGCACAAAGTAACACGGTTTCGTATTTCATAGGGAGTGCATTCGCTGTCTTCCATGGGAATACCTCCCTTTACCCAGAGCGGACCGCTGCAGTTCCTTTGGGGATCTTCAATCAAACTGAGAGAAGGTTCCAGACGGGGTTCTAAAAATTCGTCTTTTTTTTTATCTTTTAGTTTCAGACGTCCCGAGGGACAATGAAATGTTTCCCGTATCGTTAAGTCATGAGCTTCCGGGTTATGTGATTGTTCCACTAAATTCCATACAGTTCCTTTAGCCATACAGAACCGGGCATGTACGCAATAGATTTTATTATCCAATAATTGTAAATCTTCCCCTTCTGAGATTTCAACATTATCTAGCAGGGGTTTACGGTCGGCCGAAAGAGTGGGATCCCAGTCTACTTGAGTATGTGAACCGTCACAAAACGGTTTTGTATGGGAATGTCCGCATCTGCATAAAACCATAGGTTCGTGTTCTACTTTATACGTAATTCCCGTTTTGTATTCCCAGGCTTCCCCTTCAGTATTCGGGACGATAAATTCCTGGCGTAAAGTAGGTTTTCCATACACAAAGTAAGGACCTTTGGAGTCTATGATAATGGAATATCCTTTACTGAACATGGGCGCTCCCGGTTCAATCTGAAAATTTTCTTTTTCCATAACTGTTTTATTTATTCCTATAGGATAGTATACTACCGAAAGAAGTAAAAAGTTGTTGGAATACGCTTGGAAAAGACTGTTAATCTATTAATAATCAAAAAATACTTCAAAAACTGATTTCGTTTTTGATTTCATCTGAAAGCTAGAGGTGAAAGATTGAACTTTATCCTAAAATCAGCCAAATTACATAAGAGATATAAAGGAGTAAAAAAATTGCACCTTCCCATCTTTCGATTTGCCGTCCTTTACCTGTAAAAATAAAGATAAACAGGAGGAGAGCGGAAAGGAAATTCATTCCGATGTCGGGCAGGTTTGCTGTGGACATTTGAATAGGGGAAATTAAAGCGGATATCCCCAATATCAGAAAAGTGTTAAAAATATTGGATCCGACTACATTTCCGATAGCCATGTCTACATTTTTTTTGCGGGCTGCTACGAGGGAGGTCGCCAATTCAGGAAGAGAAGTTCCGATGGAAACGATCGTAATGGCAATGATTCTTTGTGAAATACCCAGTATTTCTGCGATTTGAACGGCCCCTTTTACCAGAAGCCGTCCTCCTATGACCAGTCCGGCTAATCCTACAAGGATCCAAAATACGGATTTACTGATTGTATAATGTTTGACTTCCACTTCTTCGGCTCCTCCTTTTCTGGCAAGGATTAAAGTATAAGCTACAAAAAAGACAAAAAAGCATAGTAGTACGATTCCTTCTGCCCGGCTAATCATATAGGGTGAGGGGATGGGCCAATGATTATTTCCGAACATAACTAGAATTAGAAAAGCAGCTAATACTGCCAGAGGAACTTCTACCCAAGTGGTGGCTTTTTTGACTGCAATAGGATAAATGATGGCAGTAATTCCTAAAATGGCCAGTATATTAAAAATATTACTGCCTAGGACATTTCCTAAAGCTAATTCTGATTGTTTTTCGGCAGAAGAAAATAGATTGACGACAAGTTCGGGTGTTGAAGTACCAAAAGCCACAATTGTTAATCCAATGACAATATTAGGAATATTCAGACGGAAGGCAAGTGCTGCACCTCCGTCTACCAGTTTATTCGCTCCATAAATCAAAATGACGAAACCCAGAATGAGCCAGATAATATTCAATAACATGTTGTTGTCTTACATTAAGATATATATTGTTTACGCATTTAAGCCATACGGAGTTCAGGCATACTTACAAAGATATTTTATTTTTAAAATTTATCTTTATTTTTGTTCTATGTTCCGGAGAATAAAAAGAACATAAATTTGAATAGTGACTGATCTATGAATGTGTGGAGCTTTCTGATTGCTGCGGTATTATTGACAATTATGCCTGGGCCGGATATATTATTTGTTATTACACAAAGTATAAACCGGGGAAAAAAGGCCGGAATTGTGTTTGCATGCGGATTGTGTACGGGGCTTGTTTTTCATGTAACTGCAGTAAGTTTGGGATTGTCTGCTCTGTTGGCCGGTTCTCTGCCTGCCTTCACTGCATTAAAAATTGCAGGAGGAATATATTTATTTTATTTAGGAGGAAAAGCATTTATTAACCGAAACAGAGCCTCACTGCGTTTTTCTTCAGAAAGTATTCCCGTATTTCATTTATTCCGCAGAGGTATATTGATGAATTTACTCAATCCCAAAGTAATTTTATTTTTTTTAGCTTTTTTCCCGCAATTTGTGAAAACGGAAGGTGAAAATCCGGTATTCCAAATGCTTTTTTTAGGACTTGTATTTATTTTTCAGGCTATAGGTGTATTTTCTTGTGTTGCTTTAGTGGCAGATAAACTTTCGGCTGGAATTATGAAAAAGCCTCGTTTTGCTTATTGGATGACGATGACGGAGGTTTTTATCTATATTCTGATTGGGATAAGTATTTTTTTTATGATTTAAATAAAGATTTAGCAATAGTTTACGTTCGTTT
>NZ_CALCLB010000019.1:0-24767 GCF_937966165.1 uncultured Odoribacter sp. | reverse complement strand
TTTTTACACGACCCGCCGTCAGTACCAATTCATACACACAGGCCTTTTCGATACGCTCCGGATACTCGTAATTACGCAACACTCCCAACTGAGCATGACGAATCGTCAAACGCCTTGCTCCATAGGGTACATACAGCCAGATCTCTCCTTTCTTTTGAATACTTCCCATACTCCCTAAAGCATCGGGATCAAAATCAAAACCCGTTTCTGTCGTTACTATTTTGATTATCGCACATTTATCCCCATTCTGGTCCACACGGCCCTCCGAACCTCGCGCTGAAAGATCGTTATCCAGCCTCTGAAAGGACTTTACCGAAAGCTGCTGGGCTTCCGACAAAGAAACCCAGAACAACAAAATAATCCCTATTAGAAATTTCATTTTTCCCAAAACCATGGTAACTCAATTAAACTGAAAATAGGGGTTCCTGCCAATGATCCCCTATTTCGAATGTTCTATACATACTTAGTCTCATATTTCCCATTTGTGACAATTTTTTACCCACAAATTTATCCAAATCTGTCTTTTCCGACCCTGGGAGCTGAATTGGACTCTTTTACTCCCACCTCCGGTTTACTCCAGCACCAAACGCAATCCCAAAACAGAATGATGGTAATCGGGTGTCCAATAGTTGCGTAAAGCAAAACGGTAACTCCCCGCCGCTTCCGGAGGATCCGCCGTTATTACCAGCCATTGCCCACTGATTTCTTCTTCCACGGTAGTCACTATTCGTCCTGTTGTCAGTACCAGCTCATATACACAAGCTTTCTCAATCCGTTCCGGATATAAATAATCCCGAAGTATCCCCAGTTTATCGTGCTTAACCGTCAATCTCCTTGCCCCATACGGAACATATAACCAGATCTCTCCGGTCTTTCTGACACTTCCGGCCAGTCCAAGCGCATCCGGTTCGAATACAAAACCGCTTTCCGTTGTCACCACTTTAATAATGGCACATTTATCCCCATTCTGATCCGTCCGCCCCTCTTTTCCCCGGGCCGACAAATCATTCTCCAGCTTCCGGAAAGATTTTACCGATATCTGCTGCGCTTCTACCCAACCGGACAGCAATAAAATAAACGTTAAAATCACTATTCGCATACGGTCTTTCTATTAAAAAGTAAAAGAAGGGAGATCAATCAGTCCGAAATCCGGATCTTTTTCCGGTTGCCAGGCCCGGACATGAATAATCGGCTTATCGGGATTATTTAAATCGACCATCAGGAAAAGATAGCCCGAATCCCCGTAATTGGAAGAAAAATAATCCTGACGGATTTGAACCCCATAAATTTCCCCTTTATCGGCTGATTTACGGATCACATTATCCGCAAACCGCAGGTTTATAAATTCATTACTGGTAAAAGTACTGCGAAGCCGCTTGATATATTGCTCTTTTGTCTGCCTGGTATAGCGGATATAAGGGCGGTTAATCGTTACCTGCCGTTCGGTAACCGTTTGCTTTTTCAATACAGTTCCCACAATGATCAAAGCGTCCTCAGCAAAAATACTTTCAATATAGTCCAAACGTTTTAAAGCATAAGCTGTTTTATAATTTTCCAGAAAACGGATCAGGATCATACGGGAACGTTCACTCCAATCTTTCTTTGAAACAATGTCGGCCAAAGCTGACTGGGAAAGCCCAAAAGACAACCCCTGTATTTTGGCATCTTTCGAAAAATCAAATACCACATCTTCTACAAAGGTCCGGTTGTTGTTTTCAAAATGAAAACTCAACGGCAAACTCCGGCAGAAAATACCCTCCTCGCATTTAACCAGCCGATAGTCCGGAGTACCTACAACCCGGGCCTGTCCATAGCGGATTAATTGATTGAATATCGCATAGCCTTCAGGAGTAAAGTAATTTTTCAATCCCTCATAATTTCGTTCCCGCACCGCTTTTTCCACCTTTTTTATTACCGTTAAGTAACGTTCACTATCGGGAGCCGGTTTGAAAAAAGAAGCCACCACTCCTGTCCAGGCCTGCTCGTTACTCCCGGAAACAATTTGTTGCTGTACCGGCACAGAAGAAGCGTCCGGTTTATAAGCTTCTATATAACAACTCCTAAAAGGAACTACATCCAATTTATTGATAACATCTTTCAACTCAGCATCTACCGTAGCTTCTCCATCGAATATATATTCTCCTTTTATCCGAAGATGAGCAGCCTCTGCCAAGGCCGGTAATTCAGCTATGCCTCTCCCGTCTTTTGCACTGACAATGTTCGACCAATCCCGTCCGTCCCAATACGTATAATCAAAATTGCGCACAGGCTGACTGTTGTACAATATATTCAATTCTATCGTCTGAAAGTTCCCTTCCGGAATAATCCGGGAAATAGCAACATTCAGATGAGAAAAAATAGTGTTGATCTTTAACGGTATCCAGGTAGCCGGCAAACGCTCCTCCCCCTTTTGATCCCGGTAACGGATAGTCGCTCCTTCCGGATGGCTTCTCAATAAGGTTTGCGACCAGTAATAATAACGCAAAGCATCTGCTATCTGTAAATTTTTCTCAGCCGTCTCCGCATTAGCCAAATACTCCAGAATTTTATTTTTCCTGGCTTTAAAAATCTTATCGATTTCACTCCGTTTCATATACCGAAAAACACGGGCATCCGGTTCGTTTTCTATTACAATCCGTTCGGTATTACTCAAGGTAGCATTGGAATAGGTACGAATGACAGATTTCACTGTTTCTTTATAATCCGATTCCGACTTTTCTTCCTGCAACAAAGTGAAATCACTCTCAATCGTAGTTGTAATTTGATTGATCAGATCGGACAAGGCTTCCGAATCCGCCTTTTTAAGGGTATTTCCCCTGCCTTCTCCCCACAGATACATTCCCCTGTCAGCTTTTATCTCTTCTACCGACTGCGCCCAAAGCAGCGTACTGCAACATATACCGAAAACAATGCATACTAATTTTTTCATCTGTCACTTTTTTATGAATCCTCACAAAAATAAACATTTTTTACTTATCCAACCTTACCTTTAGGGTTAAAACAATTTTTTATGGAATCTTTCCCGCAGGAAAGGGATTAACACTTCGCCGGTTAACGGAACTGAAATTCCGGAGGAAAGGATTACCCTCAACTCAGGTTTTGTTAATCAGCGGGGCAGCAGATTTGCCTTCATCCGGCACAAAACGTCGTTCATCCCTTTCTCCAAATACTCTTCATCCCTTCCTCTAAACCGAAAGTTTATTCATTTGCAAATCCAGACCAATATTCATCCGGTTCAAAATTCCATTCCGTATTCAAATATAAATATGTCCAAAAATGAAAAATGTGACAATATAGGGTAATTGCTTTCTGACAGAAGCGGATTAACGGAACTGAAGTTCCGGAGGAAAGGATTACCCCCAACCCAGGTTTTGTTAATCAGCGGGGCAGCAGACCCGCCTTCATCCGGCAGAAATGCCATTTATCCCTTTATCTAGCACCCTCCTTTAATATTCCACATATTTTTTATACTTTCGCACTAAAACTATCCTATTTTTAACAAAATACACCGAGAATGAAAAGAATAATTACAATTCTAGCCTTGAGTGCGTTATGTTGTGCGTGTAAAGAAAACAAGCAAACGCCTCCTCCCTCTCCCTACCAGACATTAGCCGATCAGTATGCGGAATTTCCTCTGACAACGGATGTGAGTAAACTGACTGAAAATGAAAAACAAGTCATTCCTTTACTGATAAAAGCTGCCGATGTAATGGAAACTATCTTCTGGCAAAATGCTTACGGAAACCGTTCAGCTCTCCTGGACACGGTTCAGGATCCTTATCTGGCAAAATATTTAGCCATCAATTACGGTCCCTGGGACCGGCTGAACGGAAACGCACCTTTTCTGAAAGGAATTCAACCCAAACCCTTAGGTGCTAATTTTTACCCTGCCGATATGACCCAGGAGGAATTTGAAGCCCTGAAAGATCCCCGTAAAACCGATTGGTACAGTATCCTCCGCCGGGACATCAGGGGAAATCTGAAAGTACTTTCCTTTCACGAAGCTTATCCGGTAGAAACAGCAGAAGCTGCCGATTTACTGAAACAAGCCGCTGCTCTGACAGAAGACCCGGAACTGAAAAATTACCTGAACTTACGGGCAGCAGCCCTTTTAAGTGACGATTATTTAGCCAGCGATCTGGCCTGGATGGACATGAAAAACAATACCCTCGACATTGTCATTGGTCCCATTGAGACGTACGAAGATGCCTTGTTCGGTTATAAAGCCGCTCATTCCGGACAAGTATTGATAAAAGACAAAGAGTGGAGCAAAAAACTGGCCCTTTATGCCGGTTATTTACCGAAATTACAGGAAAACCTGCCGGTAGAAGCTGCCTATAAAAAAGAAAAAGCCAATGCCAATCCGGATATGAATGTCTACGAAGTCATCTATTATGCCGGAGATTGCAATGCAGGAAGTAAAAATATAGCTATAAACCTGCCGAACGACCCAAGGGTACATGCTGCCAAAGGAAGCCGGAAACTGCAGCTGAAAAATGCCATGCAGGCAAAATTCGATAATATCCTGGTGCCAATCTCCAAACTCGTGATTACGCCGGAACAACAAAAACACATCCGTTTCGATGCCTTTTTTGAAAATACCATGTTCCATGAAGTGGCACACGGACTGGGAATAAAATATACCTTAAACGGGAAACAGGATGTACGCAGTGCCCTAAAAGACAATTATACTTCCATAGAAGAAGGAAAAGCCGACATTCTGGGATTGTATTGCATTACCCGGCTGTCTGAATGGAATGTGCTGGAAAACAAAGAATTGATGGATAATTATGTGACCTTTATTGCCGGTATTTTCCGTTCCTGCCGTTTCGGTGCTGCCAGTGCACACGGAAAAGCCAATATGATGCAATTTGCTCACTTTATCGAAAGCGGTGCCATTACGCAGGACCCTGCAACAGGATATTACACCGTGAATTTTGAAAAAATGAAGGCTGACATTGCCGCTATCGCCAGCGAATACATTACCCTGGAAGGAGATGGGGATTACGAAAAAGCAAGCCAGCTTATCCGGGAAAAAGGCATAGTCTCCCCCGGATTACAAAAAGACCTGGATAAAATTGCCAATGCCGGTATTCCGAAAGACATTTTCTTTAAACAAGGCGTGGAAGTACTGGGAATTTAAAGTTTAAACGTTTAAATGTGAAAATGTTAAACATTTTCACATTTAAACACTCCTACCTTATTTAATTTGGTGCCGGATTTTTTCGAGCAGAACTGCATTAGCCGCAATAATCGAAATGTGCCGGTCCTTCCGGAAAGGACAAATACATCCTCCGGCTTCTTCTACAATTAATTCCCCTGCACATACATCCCAAAGATTGAGATTTAATTCCCAATAACCGTCTAAAAAACCGGCTGCCACACAGCATAAATCGTAAGCCGCCGACCCCATTCTCCGGATGCCTCTTAGTCCCGGCAACAGAGCAACAAGGTTGGAAATATTATTTTCCGGATTCGTTCCTTTATCGTATGGAAATCCCGTACCCAAAACACAGCTCTCCAGATCCGTTTTAGAAGAAACGTGAAGGGGGCTCCCGTTCAAAAAAGCACCTTTCCCCCGTTCCGCCGTATATAATTCATCCAAATATGGAGCATATACAACTCCTATAAGCGTATATCCTTTGTATTGTAAACCAATAGAGACGCTGAATACAGGCAATCCCTGACTATAATTATTGGTCCCGTCCAAAGGATCCACTACCCAGCAAAAATCCGTATCCTTTTCATGCATCCCGCTCTCTTCCCCCAATACGCTATGCCCGGGAAACCGTTCGGCAATTTTTTCCAATAAATAAGCCTCACTCTCCTGGTCAGCACGGGTCACCACATCTGCCACATTCGATTTGGTATGAATATCCAAATTATTTCCCCTGAAATAAGTTAAATGTATTTTCCCCACCTCTTTCGCCCATGCCACAGCAGCAGTTAAAAATTCCTCTGTATGGGGTAATTGTTCCTTCTCCATCCGTTATTATTTATGTAAAATTTATTCATTTCTGTTCCAGCATCCGTAAAGCCTTTACAAGCTGATCCGGACAGGAAGTAGCCTTACCACCGCAACGTATACCTTCCAACCGATCAATTACTTCTGCTACTTTCATTCCCCTTGCCAGCAAAGAAACCCCTTGGGTGTTCCCACTGCAACCTCCTTCAAAATATATTTCCTTAACAATACCGTTTTCGACAGTAATATCGATAGCTTGCGAACATACTCCCGAAGGAATAAAATGTATTGACTTTTCCATATTCGTATTTTCCTATACTTTAGCTATATCTGTAAAAATATCAATCGTTCCGCATTCATAAAAAATGTTTTTCTTCTTCAGGCAATTGCCACTTCCTGCCATTTCCCCCCGTGCAACTCCCTTACCGTTTCAAATCCCTGCTCTTTTAATTGCTGCAAAGCCTCTGCTCTCCCGGCATTGATCAACTCCGGCCGGTGGGCATCCGAATTGACAACAACAGGAACACGCAATTCCCGGATAATTTTCCAATTCCGGACGTCCGGAAAAAAACAAGCTTTCTGTTCAAAAGCTTTTGTATTGATCTCCACCATCAATTCCCTCTCCGATACAAAAGTGAAAAAATCGTTTAGTTTCCCTTTATACCAATCCCCTTCCGTAATCCCCGGACAACACTGTTCAGCATTATAAAATATTTTATTGGCATGCCCGACAAAATCGAATCCGCCTTTTTCTACCAGCCGCATAGAAGCTTCAAAATATCCTTCCAGCAGCAGCTTCAAGTCTCCCTGAAATTTCTCCTGCCAAATTTTCCGGAAATTCTCCGGGCTGGTGTCCGTATCTACAATCCGGCCTTCCGGCGTATAAATTAAATGGACCGATCCGATCCGGTAATCCAGGGGCAAATTTTGAAAATAACCGATAGCCGGATTTTGTTCCGGATGCAGATAATCGATCTCCATACCGGCATAAAGTTCTATTTTCTCCCCGTATTTTTTCTTTAACCGACGGATCTCAGCCAGATAAGCGGGTACTTTTGCCCGGCTTACGGTCCAGAAAGTCGGAAAAGGCAAAGGAGCATGGGAAGAAATCCCATAAGCGGAAAACCCTTGCCGGACGGCCGCTTCCACGAACTCCTCCATCGAAGCTTTTCCATCACAGAAAGAACAATGACTATGATAATTCGTCCGATTAGCTATCATTTCTTTTTCCACACTTTCTCAATCGCTGCGATATACATTTTATGAAAATCCTTTTCCGGATAAAATTTTTCGCTATCCGCTGTATCTAAAAAAGCCTCCGGGGACAAGAAATCCGCATATAATTTTTTACATTCCAATACATACCGGGATTCAGCAAATGCCACCCTTCCGGAAGCAGAAAAAACAGGTGTCAAACCGGTTTTCTCCACCTTATTGACTTCCCTTCCGGATAAAGTACCGCATATTTTCAAAGCTTCCCTGTATTCTTCTCCCAAAAAAGAAAGGGTGAAACCTTCCTGTTTTTCCATAAACCCGAAAGTATACCGTTGCGGACGGATAAAGACAAAAGCAACCGGCTTATTCCACAGGCATCCGGCTCCGCCCCAGCTCGCAGTCATGGTATTAAACTGCTCTTTTTCTCCCGCTGTCACCAGCATCCAATCCTGTCCGATCATACGGATAAGATTTTCGTCAATCTGTCTGGCTTCCACTAATTCAAAACCTTCCATATATCTTCCTTTCTCTTTTAAATTTTACATTCTTTCCGGCATTTCTATGCCCAGCATTCCCATGGCATTTTTTACCGCTTCCCCGCATTCTTTAGCCAGTAATAAACGGAAGTTACGCAATGCCCCGTCCTCTTCTTTCAGAATAGAAAAATCGTGATAAAACTGATTGAACTCTTTGGCTAATTCATAAGAGTAATTGGCCAGCAATGCAGGGCTGTATGTCTCTCCGGCTTCTTTTACCACAGCCGGTAATTTGGCAATCCATTTGATCAGGTCCTGCTCTTTATCCGAAATTTCCAAATGAATATCTGTCTGTTCAACCTTCATCCCGTTTCCGGCAGCTTTCCGTAAAATCGACTGAATACGGGCATAGGTATACTGAATAAAAGGCCCGGTATTCCCGTTAAAATCGATTGATTCTTTCGGATTGAACATCATGGTCTTCTTCGGATCGACTTTCAATATAAAATACTTCAGGGCCCCTAAAGCCACTTTGCGGTATACCTCCTCCGCCTCGGCTTCGGAATAGCCTTCCAGTTTTCCCAGTTCCTGCGAAGTTTCCCGGGCTGTACAAATCATTTCCTGCATCAGGTCGTCGGCATCCACCACGGTTCCTTCCCTTGACTTCATCTTTCCTTCCGGCAGTTCGACCATTCCATACGATAAATGACGGATCTTACCGGCCCATTCAAATCCCAGTTTTCCGCAAATCAGCGACAATACCTGAAAGTGATAATTTTGCTCATTTCCCACCACATATATCATCTCATCCATATCAAATTCACTGAAACGCTCATAGGCCGTTCCGATATCCTGTGTCATATAAACAGAAGTCCCGTCATCCCGGAGCAATAGTTTCTGATCCAATCCGTCTGCTGCCAAATCGGCCCAGACGCTTCCGGTCTCCTTCCGGTAAAGCACTCCTTCTGCCAGCCCTTTTAAAACGAGGTCCCGCCCTTTCTTATACGTCTGGGATTCAAAATATACTTTATCAAAGCCGACTCCCATCAACCGATAGGTCTCATCAAAGCCTTTCAACACCCAATCGTTCATGGTCCGCCACAACTTCACGGTCTCTTCCTCACCGGCCTCCCACTTCCGAAGCATTTCCTGAGCTTCCAATAAAATCGGAGCCTGTTTTTTAGCTTCTTCTTCCTCTATGCCTTTTTCCATCAATTGCCGGATCTCCGCTTTATATTCCTTGTCAAAACGCACATAATAATCTCCGACAAAATGATCTCCTTTCATTCCGGTAGATGCCGGAGTAGCTCCGTTTGCAAACTTCTTCCAGGCAATCATACTCTTGCAAATATGAATTCCCCTGTCGTTTACCAAATTTACCATCCTCACCTCATGTCCGTTTGCCTTTTGTATTTCAGATACCGACCAGCCCAGTAAATTATTCCGGATATGTCCCAGATGCAAAGGTTTGTTCGTGTTCGGAGAAGAATACTCAATCATATACGAATGCCCGCTGCTGCTGTGACAGTAACCGTATCGGGGATCTTCTGCGGCTTCATTCAGTATGCCGAGCCAGTAAGCGGAAGATATCTCGATATTCAGAAACCCTTTTACAACATTGTAATCCCGGATTTCATCGATATGCTCCTTCAAATACTCTCCTAACTGTTTCCCGGTTTCTTCCGGAGATTTTTTAGAAAAACGGGTAAACGGAAAAACGACCACCGTCAGATCACCGGCAAATTCTTTACGGGTGGCCTGTAATTGTATTTTATCCGCCTCCACTTCCACACCGTAACATTCTTTTACAGCTTCTATAACCTTAGAGGTCAACAAACTTTCTATGCTCATATCGTACACAATTTTATGACTATTCATTAACAAATGAAAAATCCGTCCGTAACCAATGCCAGACAGCCTTTACTTTCACAGCCCACAAAAATAGGAAAAAAAATTGAAAAGAGAACACATTCTTCTCCCTTCGGAAACCGGGGAATCTTATCCCCCAAAACAGCGAAAAACGCCCATCCCCGCCCCATTGATCACCCTCAATTTCCTTCGGGCAGTAAACCGTTAAACCATTTTCTGCTACCTCTCTCCACCCCCGTCCCCCTATACCTTTGCCCGCTCAAATCCTACCCATTTAAACTCCTGAACATTTTTACATTTGAACATTTAAAGCCTGATATAATTTTTAACTTTGCAAAAGTTTGTCTCTAAAAAAAATTATGTATAATCAAATTCATATCCTATGAAAAAACACATCCTTTTATTTATCCTGACCGTTTTGAGCCTGAGTGTGTCTGCGCAGACTGCAAAAGAATGGCTGGCCCTGACCCCCGTACCGGTAGCTCCTCCGGCCCTGAGTAATTTCAAAGACGTCGATAACAAAACGTTTACAGAAAAAGAATTATTCGAATACTCTCTTTTAAACGTCAACGACTTCATTCCGGAAGAGGGGAAAACAGAAAGGAATTTCCATCAGTTACAGTGGGGAAAAGCGGTAATGGAAGGGGACACTTTAATGGCCCCGGCTGACAACGGCAAATCCACCCTCAATTACTACGCTGTATACCTGAATATCCCTCAGTGGATAGAAGGCCGTTTTCAATTCCGTTTATTCGGGAATACCGAAATATACCTGGATGGACAAAAAAAACTGACGTACACCGGAAGCCAGACGGCAGATAAATCCTTTTCCTGTGAATTGCTACCCGGAAAACACAGCCTGATTGTGAAAACGGTGACCAAAGGCGGGAAAATACTGCTCTGCCGTTTCGAGCAGCAGACAAAAGCCGGCGGAGACGTTTTGGAATATACGCTTTCTCCCAAACGCGGAAAAAATATCTATGATATATTAAACGGCAATCACATTAGCAAAACCGACCTCTCCCCTTCGGGAAAATACGCCCTTGTGAGTATAAAAGAAACACTGGACGGAAAAGATAATTACACCTCATACGTATACCGGGTCAGTAACAAAGAAATCGTCTATTCCTTGGCTGCAAACCAGATACAAACCCAATGGGTACCCCTGCAGGACAAACTTTCCTGGTTACAAACGGAAGGGAACGGGAAATCTTTTTATATTTACGATATCGGAACTCAGCAACTGCAATGCCTGATTAAAGAAGATAAAGAGATCAACAATTACAACTGGTCCCCCGATTTATCCTACCTTCTCTATTACACCAGTGAAAATTATACGGAAGAAAACTGGCAACTCCGGAAATTAAACGGAATAGAAGACCGCCAGCCTTATTTCCGCTATCGTTCTTACTTGTGTAAATACGATTTTGCTACCGGACTTCATTCCCGGCTGACCTGGGGAAACACTTCTACTTATCTCATGGATATCAGTCACGACGGCCGGCAAATCTTATTTGCCACTTCCCGTCCCGATTACAACGAATTTCCTTACAGCAAACAATCGGTATACCTGATGAATATGCAAACCCTGAAAGTGGACACCCTCTGGAAAGACCGGCTTTACACTATTTCCTGCAGTTTTTCCCCCGACGACAGCCAATTGTTGATTACCGGAGGACCTTCTGCTTTCGGGGAAAGCGGGAAAAATATCGGGAAAAATCCGATTGCCAACGAATTCGATAGCCAGCTCTACCTTTACAATTTAGCGACAGCTCAGGTCACTCCTCTGACTAAAAATTTCAATCCCTCTGTACAATATGTATTCTGGCGGACAGACGGGTATATTTATTTTACAGCCGCTGCTGCAGATTATGTCCGTCTTTTCCGTTGCGATCCCCGTACACAGTCCATACAGCACCTGGAATGCCCGGGAGACATTATCCTCAGCACCAGTATTCCTGAAAAAGGCGAAGAACTGATGTATGTGGCTTCCGATGTCAGTTACCCGGCCCGTATTTATACCCTCGGTTTAAAAGACCTGAAAGCAAGAGTATGGGATAATCCTTCGGCCCGGCAATACGAAAACATTGTATTCGGAGAAGTTAAAGACTGGGACTTTACTTACAAAAAAGGAACGGTCATTGACGGGCGCTATTACCTGCCGCCTCATTTTGATCCGGCTAAAAAATACCCGCTCATCGTCTATTATTACGGAGGAACCACTCCTGTCGAACGCAGCTTCGGAGGGCGTTATCCTTTCAATTTATTTGCCGCCAACGGTTATATTGTATATGTTTTACAGCCTTCCGGAGCGATCGGTTACGGACAGGAATTCTCTGCCCGCCACCAGAATAACTGGGGAAAAATCACGGCGGACGAAATCATCACTGCCACAAAAGCCTTTCTCAAATCGCATTCTTTTGTAGACGCTTCAAAGGTCGGATGTATGGGAGCTTCTTACGGAGGATTTACCACCATGTACCTGACGACCCAAACCGATATCTTTACCTGTGCCATCGCCCACGCCGGCATATCTTCCATTGCGGGTTACTGGGGGGACGGCTATTGGGGATACAGCTACAGCACCTGCGCTACTGCCCACTCCTTTCCCTGGAACCGGAAAGATATTTACGTAGATCAGAGTCCTCTGTTCAATGCCGATAAGGTAAATACACCGATTTTATTGATTCACGGTACCAAAGACGTCAATGTGCCGACAGCCCAAAGCATACAGTTTTACACCGCTTTAAAACTGCTGGGTAAAGATACCGAACTGGTTTTTGTAAAAGATTCCGACCATACGGTAACGGATTATCATTTACGGATTCTATGGAACAATACGATACTGGCTTATTTCGCCAAATACCTGAAAGATCAACCGGCCTGGTGGGAAAATACGTATAAAGAGAAAAACCTTTAAAAGGCAGGAAAGCATTCCGGGACGGACCGGAACTTCCCTGCTCCCTGGCGGATAAACGGACCCGGCATTCCGGATCACAGTTCCGTTTATCCGCTTTTGACAGGAAGCAGGAATCCCCTTCAATTTCATGGGGGTTTTCATCCGGTTTTCAGTCAAAAAAACTAACTTTGCGAAATCAACAAAAAAATTAAACCCAGAACTATGAACAAAATCATAAACAGAGCGGCCGACAACATCCGCATTTTAGCAGCTTCTATGGTGGAAAAAGCCAAATCGGGACATCCCGGAGGCGCCATGGGAGGGGCTGATTTCATCAATGTATTGTATTCTGAATTTTTAAATTTTGACCCGGACGACCGGACCTGGGCCAACCGGGACCGTTTTTTCTTAGATCCCGGTCATATGTCTCCTATGTTGTATTCGGTTCTCTGTCTGACCGGTAGTTATAGTCTGGAGGATTTGCAAAATTTCCGTCAATGGGGCAGTATTACGCCGGGACATCCGGAAGTAGACAAGGCCCGCGGAGTGGAAAATACATCCGGTCCGCTGGGGCAGGGCCATACGATGGCTGTGGGATCTGCCATTGCTGAACGATTCCTGGTAGCCCGCTTCGGAGAATGGATGGCTCATAAAACGTATGCGTTTATTTCTGACGGAGGTATACAGGAGGAAATCTCCCAGGGAGCAGGCCGTATCGCCGGAGCTTTGGGATTATCCAATCTGATCCTGTTTTACGACGCCAACAATATCCAGTTGTCCACCAAAGTAGAAGAGGTTACAGTCGAGAATACGGCAGAAAAGTACGAAGCCTGGGGCTGGAACGTAATTACTATCGATGGAAATGATGCTGACCAGATCCGCGAAGCACTGACAGCAGCCGGAAATGAAAAAGAACGCCCTACGCTTATCATCGGAAAAACCCTGATGGGAAAAGGAGCATTGGGTCCCGAAGGGGAAGATTTCTCCAACAAAGTATCTACTCACGGTCAGCCCCTGACGGGAGCCGGGGCTTCTATCGAAAAGACCATTGAAAACCTGGGAGGCGATCCCCGGCATCCTTTTACAATTTTCCCGGAAGTCAAAGCATATTATGAAAAAGCCCTGGAAGCCAAAAGAGCCTATGCCCGCAAAAAAAAGGCAGAACAGGAAGCCTGGGAAAAAGCTCAGCCGGAACGGGCAGCCCAATATCACAAATTTATGTCCGGAGAAATGCCGGCTATCGACTATAAAGCCATTGCCCACAAAGCCAATATCGCCACCCGTACAGCCTCTGCTGACGTACTCATGGCATTAGCACAGCAGGTGGAAAACATGATTGTCAGTTCTGCCGACCTTTCCAACTCGGACAAAACCGACGGATTCCTAAAAGGAGGAGCCCGTCCGCTCAGAAAAGGAGATTTCAGCGGTGCTTTCTTACAGGCCGGAGTAGCTGAACTGACCATGGCCGCCATTTGCAACGGTATCGCTTTACACGGTGGAATTTTCGTCGCCTGTGGTACCTTCTTCGTATTCTCCGATTATATGAAACCGGCAGTCAGACTGGCAGCCCTTATGCAAGTACCGGTAAAATACGTCTGGAGCCACGATGCTTTCCGCGTCGGAGAAGATGGTCCTACCCACCAGCCGATCGAGCAGGAAGCACAGATCCGTCTGCTGGAGAAAGTACGGAACCATGCCGGCAATATGAGCCTGCTGGCCCTGCGTCCTGCCGACGCAGCAGAAACGTCCGTCGCCTGGAAGATGGCTATGGAAAATACCTCTGCCCCTACAGCTTTGATCCTCTCCCGTCAGAACATCAATGATCTTCCCGGGGAGGACCGCTACGAAGAGGCACTGCAAGCCGGTAAAGGAGCCTACATCGTAGCCAAAAACGGGGAAAATCCGGATATTATCCTTCTGGCTTCCGGTTCGGAGGTGTCCACTCTGGTCGACGCTGCCCAATTGCTTCTGGAAAGGAAAAATGTCACCTCCCAAATCGTATCGGTTATCTCAGAAGGTTTATTCCGGGAACAATCCCCGGATTATCAGGAACAGATTCTGCCTGCCTCTGCCCTTAAATTCGGCCTGACAGCAGGTCTCTCCGTTACCCTGGAAGGACTTGTTGGACCAAAAGGAAAGATACAGGGCGTAAATCATTTCGGTTATTCCGCTCCCGCCAAAGTACTGGATGAAAAATTCGGGTTTACCGGAGAACAGGTATACCGGGAAATTTGTGAAATGCTGAATAAATAACACCAGTTTAGCAGTATTGTACGAACAATTGCCCCCAAAACTGTTTTTCAGCTTACGGATTTGTACTTCCGTCCGAACCTGTTGAACGCCCCGGAAAGGGACATTCAGCAGGCAGGGAAGCCGGAGCAGATAAAGAAACAGGATTTCGGGTCAATTGTTTGTACATTTTTACAAGCCTATCGATTTTTTCAAACCGGCCATCAGAATCCTCCAGAGGTAATTAAACTGAGAACGGTATATATCCCTTTCCGCACTGGCATCTACAGTACGGGGACCGCTCCTGCCGGGATTATTTGCCGTTGCAATCAATCCGTTCGCCAGAGTGGAAAGAAAAGAACGTACTTCCAGATGCCCGTCTTTCTCTTTCATAATTCTGATTTTCAAATCCCGGTATAAAAAAAGCATATGAACCTGAGCCGTATGGGAATTCCCTGTCATCTTAAATTTCAATCCGTCAATTTCTCCCGAAGTGATCTTAATTTTTACCAAAGGTTCTATCATCCGGTTTAAACTCAGCATATCCATTTTCCCCAGATGCCCTTCCACTTCAAAATGCGGATTTAAACTATCTACCGGTAAAAGAAAAGTAGCCCGGAGAATTCCCTGATCCATCAATTTTCCCTCTGCCTTCAAAGTAAAATAAGGCTGTTTCGGGCGGACTTCATTCGTCAAATCGTAAAATGTGCCCTTTAAACGGTCAAAAGTGACTACCCCAGGCGAAATTCCATTCTTAGCCAATTCTTTGTAGACCACATTTATATTGTCCAGGCGGATTCTCCGGATCGCCAAAGGACAAGGGAATTGTTGTACAGATTCGTAAAACAACCGTTTCACCCGTTTTGCCTGCTCAATCTTCCGGTTTTTAAAACTACTGATACGGGCCCCCTGGATTTCAACACTGTCTATTTGCAGCATCCGGTCGCTTATCATACGCTGCATATCAAAATGATGACAAACTACTTTTCCGACCTCTATTTTTGTCCAATCCGTATGCTTTTTCGTTTTTAAAGCAAATTCCCGTTCTGAATACTGCGGAATCAGGCGGATAGCCTGAATGGCTATATTCCCTTCATTACCCTTCAGGGAAAACGTATCCACTTCCAGCAGCTGGGAATTTTGAGCAAATTTATTCCGGAAAGCAGCAAATGACAATTGCAAATCCCGGCAAGCAATACGCGGGAACAAAGTATCGGTACAGGTTTGCACATTCAAATCCGCCATCCCGAAATTGAAATCCTGAAGCACATAACTGACCGTATCTGTCTCCTGGCATTGCCTGCCCTCCACTTCTCCCAGTTTTATGTCAATCTTTCCCAACTCCAGACGACCGGCCAACCGTTCAGCTCCTTCCGGTGAGTTCTGTTTTTTATCCGAAGCGCTCCACTTTTTCCCTGTATTTACGTCTGCAAACAAATGAGGCAAATCTATCTTCAATGCTTTAGCCCGGATCATAGTGGAAGAATCCCGTTTTTTAAAGTGAATTCCCCCGAGTTTCAATTTTTTCAGATAAACGTCCGCATAAGGGACAGGATTATTTGACAGAACCGGACGGGCCGTATCGGTAGTTATGCGGACATCTTTTATCTGTACACTGCGCCCGATCAGCCGTACACTGACATTTCCGACATCCGCCTGTAACCTGCCTCCGCTTTCTTCGTAGACTTTTTCTTCTATGATGTCCTCAATTTTATTTCCCAACCACCATTGCACTCCCCATACTATAATAATTAAAGCAAGGACAGTATACCCGACAATTTTTATTGCTTTTCTCATAAATCCAAATTATAGCCCGACTTTCTCTACTTATTTTCTTTCTAGATATAGAAACGAAATCAAAACAGAAGTGTTTCATTACAAATTCTTTCTCTTCTGCAAAAAAGTAAAAAAGATAATTTTAAACATTCTTTCTCTTTTTTATTTTTTAGTATTTATCTTTGTCCGGACCGGAAGTTTTCAATAAGAAAATACGGATTTGTCTGTGAGGGATAGAAATTTTATCAAACCAATTAATACAAAAGACATGTTAAATCTAGCATTATTCGGTCCTCCGTGTGCCGGTAAGGGAACGCAGGCCAAGAGAATCATAAAAAAATACAACCTGGCTCATCTTTCAACCGGCGATATGATTCGGAAAGAAATAGCTGCGGGAAGTGAATTGGGGAAAATAGCAGAAGATATTATCAATAGCGGACAATTATTATCCGATGAATTTGTCATTCAGCTCATTCAGGACAGTATTGCCCGAAGCGAAGGGGTAAACGGCTTTTTATTCGACGGTTTTCCCCGTACGGTAGCCCAGGCTGAAAAACTGGACGAAATATTGAAAGAAAACGGAGCCCCCCTAAAAGGTTTATTGAGCATAGATGTTCCCGAAGCAGAACTAAAACGGCGTATGTTGGAAAGAGCTAAAATAGAAGGACGTGCAGACGACACAGAGGAAGCCATCAGTAACCGCTTTAAAGAATATCATGCCAAAACAGTTCCGGTAGCCAAACACTATGAAGCAATATGCCATAACGTCAAAGGAGACGGCACTATGGAAGAAGTTTTCGAAGAGATTGCGGAAATTATTGAGAAAATAAAATAATATTCAGACGGAGGAATGGCACTTCGTGCCGGAGAAACGCCCGTCAAAAGCTTCGCTGACAAACGGTAGCAGAGTTCCGGATTAATTCTTCAACAGAACCGGAAGTCCGTTCATCTGCGGAGCATTAATTCCCTTCTCTCAAAAAGAAATATTCCCCCAAAAATCGCTGATGAACGAAACCCGGCTCCCTCATTAATCCCTTAATCAGAACCGAAGGTTCGTTCATCAGCGAAACCTTAATCTACTTCCTTTAACGAAGCATCATTCCATTCCTTTTGGACAGTTGAACATCCAAACCTTACCTCGTCAGCTGCCGATAGACCGCATTATTGGCATACGGTTGGAATTCAGCATCGGTAGCAGCCTGCTGTTTCAATTTCGGATTCATCTCAATGGCTTTTTGCAGGGCCATCGTCATGGCATTGACATCTTTTACCCGGGCAGCGGCCACAGCCATAAGATAATATTCAGTAGCGTTTGTCAGCTTCATCTTTTTAAAGGTATTCAGGGCTGCGTTGTTATCCCCTGCCATCAACTGGGCATAAGCCAGATAAATGGTCGGTTTATTTTGCAGATAAGAAACAGCTTTCTGATAATCTCCCTGTTGCAGCAGAAGCAATCCCATATTGTACTGGGCTTCTTTTTTCACCTGGGCCTGCGTCAGCATATCTTTGGCCTTGGACGTATTTCCTTCTTTAGCATATACAATCCCCAGATTGTTCAGAATAGAAGGATCCTGTTTCAGGACGATGGCGGCTTCCAGTAATTTCTGTGCCTGTGTGTAATCTTTATTTTGCAAAGCTACAACGGCCAGGTCATTCAATAACTGCCAGTTCCACTGAGTTCCCACTGTAGGAGTATTTTCAGCTGCCTGAGGAATAAAATAAGTCATCTGCATTTCTTCCTGAACCGTTTCGGGCACTGTATAGAACAAAAAGAAATCAGCCCGGCGCAATAAAGGCAATATATTGTTCTTCAATTCTGCATTATTCTTAACGTAAGAATCGAGTAAATTATTCCGTTTGGTACTGGTAGAAGCATTTTTCAGATCCTGAATCATCTGGTCTTTATTCTTTATATTGGAATCCTTCAACAGTAAATAAAGTCCTTCCCAGTTTTCCGTAACCATCTGAGGTACTACAAACTTGGCATTTTTCACAACCGGCAGACTGGCAATGCCCAAATCTTTTTCGAAAAAGGTTTTAGCTGTCTTAAAGCGGTTACTGGTCAAATTTTTATTGATCCGTTCAGCCCCTTCCGGAGAACTGGAAGCGTATAACAACATGGTTGTTACCTTAGCATTGGGGTTGGCCAAAACTTTCTTCATGGCTTCGGTAGCCTGATTCATAACCGTTGAATGTTGCTGGGATTCAGGAATTTTATACTGTCCCAGAGGAAATAATACATAACCGCTTACGACTCCTACTCCGGTAGCCGGTACGTCTTCTATAATGGTCTCCGTCATGACCGGAATATAATTCACTCCGTCGATACGAACCGAATAATTCTGCCATACCTGAACGCCGTTCTGATTCAGGATCACCGGCGTCAGCATAAAGGACTTCTTACCTTGTATGGCTTCAATGTCAGCCCAAAGCACTCCGTTCTGCATCCCTTCGCGGAAGTTCATCGTCATCTTCTGATTCACAGTAGTAGCACTCTTATAAGCAATTACAGGATAATTGCTCCCTTTTACTTTTTCTCCCTGTACATAGATGGACGGTAATTTTTCAACCCTATTTCCATATTGCATACGGGGAGTGATTTTCAATATCATTCGTTTTCCGAATTGTTTGGGTCCGAATTTGATGGTATAATCAAAATGAATTTTTCCATTTACAGCTTGCAGCTGAGTCGGATTAATCTGACCGATAACGGCCGTCTCTATGGCTTCTTTTTGTAACTTTTTCATAGAGTTACACCCTGTCAAAAGCCCTATCATCAGGAAAGCCAGTGTAGTTATAAAAAAAGTGCGCTTCATAATTTTTAATTTTAGTTTAACCTATTTCCTTATGTTTACTGATTCTATTGTTTTATGCATTGTTTAACGGTATTCTCCCTGAACTGTTGTGTTTTCTTTATTAAAATAAGTTATATATAACCTACAAAAGAAAGGGGAGCGGCTTTAAAAACGTTTTCAGGAAAAGCAAACTTCTGCACCTTCCTGTCCCGGATAATTTTTAAAAACTTTATTATCTTTGCTTCATTAAAGAACGATGCCATGAATCAAAGTTCCGGAATAGCAAACGATACGCTGAAGCCCATACACCTGGAAGAAGTGTTTAAAAGTAAAAATCCCCGGCTTGCCCGTTGTATCCCCGGATTTGTATACAGCTGGCTCAAACGGATTGTTTGCCTGAATGAAATCAATGACTTTATCGGTAAGCACGGGGAACGGAAAGGGATCGATTTTGCAGATGCCGTTATGGAATACCTGGAACTTTCCATAGAAGTCCAGGGTACCGAAAATCTGCCGGCTCCGGAGAAACGTTGTATTTTTGTTTCCAATCATCCCCTGGGAGGACCCGACGGAATTGCTTTGATCTCATTCTTAGGCAAATATTATCCGGTATTGAAATTTCCGGTCAACGATATCTTATTAAACCTGAAAAATCTCAATTCCATTTTTCTACCGGTAAATAAACACGGCAATATGTCGAGGGAAGCCGTAAAAGCCATTCAGGAAGCTTACGCCTCAGACGGGCAGATGATCATGTTTCCGGCCGGACTTTGCAGCAGGAAAAAACACGGTATTATTCAGGATCTGACCTGGCAGAAAAATTTTATTACAGAAGCCGTGAAGTACCAAAGGGATATCGTTCCCATTTTTATCAGCGGACAAAATTCTAATTTCTTTTATAATCTCTCAAATTTCCGGAAAAAAATCGGTCTGAAAGTGAATATCGAAATGATCTGGTTGCCGAAAGAAGCCTATAAAAAGAAAGGAGAACACCTTGTTTTTAAAATAGGGAAACCGATCCCCTGGCAATCCCTCGACAAAAGCAAAAAACCGATAGAATGGGCAGCTGACATCAAGAATAGGCTCTATCATTTATAATTTGAAACAGGTGACCGGAAAAAGTATGTCTCCTCCCCTGCATTTTTTTCGGAAATTCTTATATTTGTTGGAAAATTTATATCCATAAAAGGAAGGACGCTGAGGAAACTCCGGCAACCGTTAATTTATAAATGATACAACATGCAGCCCGTTATTTATCCCGTCGAAAAAGAAAAACTTCTTGCGGAACTGACAGAAGATAAATTTATTCGGAAAACCAATAAAGCCGGTAATGAGATTTATACTTTCACAGCCTATAATGCCCCGAATTTAATGCGGGAAATAGGACGCATACGGGAACTGACCTTTCGCAGCGCAGGCGGAGGAACGGGTAAAGAGATCGATATAGACGAATTCGACATCAATCCGGAAACTCCCTATCAACAGCTTATTGTCTGGGATCCCAAAGAAAAGGAAATCATCGGCGGATACCGTTATATCCTTTGCGACCATCTCTCTTTAAATGCCGAAGGAGAACCCAATTTAGCCACAACCGAGCTCTTCCGCTTTTCCGACACGTTTAAAGCCGGTTATCTGACGAAGATGATTGAGTTAGGACGCTCTTTTGTACATCCCCTTTACCAATCCACCCGTATGGGACGCAAATCGCTCTTCGCCCTGGACAATCTCTGGGACGGACTGGGAGCCCTTACCGTAGATAATCCCAATATCAAATACTTCTTCGGGAAAGTTACCATGTATACCAGTTTTAACATGCACGCCCGGGATATGATCCTCTATTTCATGCGGAAATATTTCCGGGATAACGAAGGATTGGTGCAACCGATACATCCCCTGGAAATTCACATAGACGAAACCAGAATGGAATCCGTTTTCACAGGAAACAATTACGAGGAAGACTACAAAATACTCTCCCGTCACGTCCGGGACCTGGGGGAAAACATTCCTCCCCTCGTAAATGCCTACATGAGTCTTTCCCCTTCTATGCGCTGTTTCGGCACAGCCATAAATCCGGGTTTCGGCGGAGTAGAAGAAACGGCTATCCTCATCAATATCGCCGATGTATACGAAGCCAAAAAACTGAGACACGTCGCCACTTACATCCCCCGCTTCCTGGGCCTTAAAATCAAACGTTGAGGAGAACGTTTAAGGGTTTAAATGTGAAAATGTATAAATGTTTAAATATTTAAATGTGCAAGGGAAAAAGGATGAAGGAGAAAAGATTCTTAAACATTTGCACAATTGAACACTTCCGCGCTTTTTCCTCTCATCAACCACCAACAAAACGTAATTATTTAAATAAACGAACCTGCGTTTCAAATTAATTCCTTAATCAGAACCGCAGGTTCATTCCTCCGCGAAGCCTTACTCCGCTCCCCTTGTGTTCACGAATCAATGCGTCAAACTATTCCCCTCCCAGGTACCGGTCGTAATTGTTCCGTCCAGGCTCATGTAAATGCCGTAACCTTTCCGTTCCCCTTCCGACCAGTTACCGACCCAAATGGCACCGTTTGTCCACAGGTATATTCCGTAACCGTGCCGTTTTCCATCTTTGGTCTCTCCCACATATTTATCTTCTCCGCAGGATACACATTCAAACTTATAAGAACTATATCCGCTCATCGGATAAGTCTCCGTCGGTTTATCGTCTGAAAAATTACCGTAATAAATCAGATTTCCCATTTTATCGTAACAAGTTCCTTTCCCCGCTTTTTTCCCGTTTTCCCAATTTCCGACATAGTACATACAATCCTTACAGCCATTAATATAACTCCCGTCATTATTTATTATATAAATTCCGTAGCCATTTTTTGTTCCGTTCTGCCAGGCACCTGCATAAAAATCTCCATCCTTCCACCGGTAAAATCCCATTCCATGCCTGGTTCCGGAAGACATTTGTCCTTTGTAAGTATCTCCTTCCGTATACGTCTTTGAAACACCGCTCCCCATCACCGTCTTTATCATACTCTTCCATCCTCCCTTTGATAAAAGAGGCTCTGCAACCTTTTGGGTTATCGTTATTTTTACCGTTTTATCTCCGGCGTTTACTTTAAACCAGTCTGTCCGTTCCCCTCCGGTATTGGCCTCACATTTCAACTGAAAAGAAGTAGCGGATTTGGTAACGGAACACCAGTTTGGCAGATAATCTACCGTCCAGGAATCTCCGTCTGTAGAAACATAAAAAGTCCGGCTTCCTCCCGATCCTCCAAAGGAAACACTGCTTGGATTGACTGTCAGGTAAGTCACCTCTCCCGGCTTTTTTTGCAATTTTACGGAAGTAGAATACAGTTTCTTTCCTTTATACCACACTTCCCAACGGTAACGGCCCGGGCTGTATATTCCTCCTGCACTACTTCCCCATCCCAGCAATTGTTCACTGTCATCCTGTTTGTAATTACCGGCTGTAGTAATAGACATCTTATAAGTAAAGCCGGAAGGAGAATCTTTTCCCCGCATTAAATCCCCGTTGGAATTATACAGTTTTACATCCAATTCGATGGTTTTGGAATCTTCCGACAAATCGTTATACACCATCCGGGGAAGCAAATAAAAGATATCGGTAGCATACAGTGTAGCCCCGTAATCCCCGATCAGCTGTAAAGTACTATCCATATTGGCAAATTCCATCCGCTTGATATCGATCCACCCCTTCTGGGCCGCCACCCGTTCTTTTTCCTTCTGTTCTTCTTCCGACCGTCTCAGCAAATCAATTTTATAGCTAGCCGCATCGGCATACATGCCCAGCGGATGAGAAGCCAGATAAAACTCATAATCGTGCAGTGTCTGACAACTGAGATACGTCAGACTGTCGATCTTCCGCTGAGCCTCCGGCAAATATTTCCCCTGCGGGAAGTCTGCAACATACTGGGCATAATCTTCCCGGCTGATACAATTCTCCCATGCTTCTTGTTCCCTGTCTGCCTTCGGAACCAGGAAAAAGAAAGCTCCTATTCCGACAGCAATCAAAACGACAGTCAATCCGATATATAAACCTTTCCGGGATTTCCGGATTTTCTCTTCTTCTACGGGAACCGTTTTATTCGGATCTGATATTACTTTATCTTTCTTTTCCGTTTTTTTAGGCCCGGAAGGTTCTTCTTTTTTACTCCTATGCGGAGAAAAGAACAAGTCCCAATCGCATTTTTTCCCGCTCAGATAGGCCTCGGCATACTCCCGTATCGTACGGGCCGTCGGGCGGTCCCAGGGTTCTTTTGCCAGACAGGCTTCGACTACCCGTTTCAATTCCGGGGAATAATCCCCTGTAATTTCCGGGATTTCTGCCCCCTTTTGTTGCAACACTCCTCCCAAATCCCCAAAAGGAGTATCTCCCGTCAGCAACTCGAAAAGCGTTGCTCCCAAAGCCCAGACATCACTGGCCATAATGGCGAGCGGATGTTTGCTAAAGCGTTCCGGCCCCATATAAGCCATAGTACCGCCTGAATTTTCAGCCTGATTGACACTTTTGCGCAACGTACTCCGGATCTTTGTACTGATGCCGAAGTCCGTAATCATAAAAGTTCCCGTAGAATCCCTCAGTACATTATCCGGTTTGATGTCCTGGTGAATCACCGCCGGTTCCAAAGTATGCAAATACTCCAAACCCGCAGCCACATCCCGCAAAAAACGCCAGGCTTCTTCTTCCGATATATGGTCCACCAGCTTCAATGCTGATCCCTGTTCACAATATGGCAACACCAGATAAGGCCGGTTATCACACTGATCAAAATGCTGGGGCTTCAGCAAATTGGTGTGATGCAAATTGTAAACCAACGACAACTCCTTGCTGAAAATATTGATCCCGTCACTGTCCAGCCCTGTTCCCGGAGCATATACTTTTATAGCCACTTTCAAACCGGTCATACTATCCTCTGCCAGCCACACCTCCGAAAATCCTCCCCTCCCCAACAGCCGGATCAATTGATAACGATCAGCAAATAATAAATTTTCCTGTAACCACATAATTTATAACATTTAAACACGAACAAAACAATATCTTTATTTATCCTTCTAAAATTTTTAGCTCCTCCCGCCCCCCCCGTCTTTTAAGCTCGATTTTAAGAACCAATGGTTTTAGAACTAAAAAGCTAACCGCAAACCGAGGTAGTTGAGACGGTCGCCCGGAACGAAGCTGCCCCGGTACGACACACGGCAAATCCCAGCCCCGAAGTTACAGCTGCCACCCCGAATCACCCGGAGAGAACCGCTCCCCGGACCTATAGGGTCTGTCTCAGAACTACTATTATAACCTCCATACCAATCCGAACACCATTCATAAACATTTCCGCTCATATCATATAATCCCAACTCATTCGCTCGTTTCTGACCAATAGGGTGAGTCCTTCCTCCAGAATTTCCTTCATACCACCCTACTTCCGACAAAGTATTACTCCCGGAATATTTATTACCCCGGCTTTTATTCCCTCCCCGGGCTGCATATTCCCACTGAGATTCTGTCGGTAATTTAAAATCCAAACCCGTCAAGG
>NZ_CALCLB010000018.1:0-8468 GCF_937966165.1 uncultured Odoribacter sp. | reverse complement strand
AATGTTCAATTGTTCAAATGTATAAAGGGGATAGTAACAGGATGGGCAGAACTAATGTCCGGACCGTTTTATTCTGAAATTTTGTCTAAGGAGCGTTTGTCCGGAAACGGGTAATATACGTATTTATACTTTTTAAACATTTAAACAATTGAACATTCCAGCATATTTTGAACTCTCCCCTCAATCCAATACTCCCCGGATCCGGTCTTCGAAGGCCGATAAAGCCGCTTTGGCTCCTTCTCCCATAGAAATAATGATTTGTTTATAAGGTACAGTCGAAACATCTCCGGCTGCATAAATCCCCGGGACAGCAGTACGGCAATGTGCATCTATCACAATTTCGCCGATACGGTTCGTTTCCACTATATTTTTGAATATTCCGCTATTGGCAGCTAAACCGATCTGTACAAAAATTCCGTCTAATGTTATTGTCCGCTCTTCGTTGGTTTGCCGGTTTTTTACCTTTATACCTTTTACTTTTTCCTGATCCCCCACAACTTCTGTCGTCTGCGAACTCACAAAAATATCGACATTAGGCAAGCTTTTTACCTTTTCCTGCAAAACCTGATCCGCTTTCAATTCTTCTAAAAATTCAAAGACAGTCACTTTCTGGCAAATACCCGCCAGATCAATAGCAGCTTCTATACCGGAATTTCCCCCGCCGATCACAGCCACATGCTTCCCTTTGTAAAAGGGTCCATCGCAATGGGGACAAAAAGCAACCCCCTTACCTATATACTCCGATTCGCCGGCTATATTCAATCGCCTCCAGCTTGCTCCGGTAGCTATAATTAAAGCAGGAGTTACAAATTTTTCACCTCCGGACGCCTCTATGATTTTCTCTTTATTCAGAATCTCCAGTTTTTCTACTTTCCGATGCTCAAATAAGTCGATCGGATAATGCTGCATATGAGCTTTTAAATCCATCGCTAATTGATTACCCGTCGTTTCCGGTACAGAAATTAAATTTTCAATTCCGACCGTTTCTTTTACCTGTCCTCCGATACGTTCAGCAATTACCGCCACTTTTAAACCTTTCCGGGCAGAATAGATAGCAGCCGAAACCCCCGCAGGCCCGCCCCCGACGACAACTACATCATATTTCCGGCTCTCCGTTTCACCAGCTTCCGCTTTACGACCATAATGCGCTTCCAATTTTTCCAACAATTCCCCTAACTCTCCCCGGCCCACATGTATCAATTCCCCGTTAGCAAAAACAGAAGGTACCCCCTGTATTTTTTTCTCCTCTACTTCAGTCTGACAAATGGCCCCATCCACCATTTCATGACGGATAGCCGGATTTAAAATAGCCATTACATTCAAGGCCTGTACGACATCCGGACAATTGGTGCAGGTCAATGACACATAAGTCGTCAAATGTATGGGCCCGCTCAAGGCAGCAATCCGCTTACAAATACCCTTATCCGGTAAATTTTTTCCTTTTCCTTCGCTGTTTAAAATAGCCATAAGTAAAGAAGTAAATTCATGTCCGTTGGGAACTCCTCTAAATTGTATTCCTGTCTCTTCTCCGTTTTTCAGTAAAACAAATCGCAAACCCTCTCCCTCTTTTATCCGTAATTCAAGGTGATCCGAACAATCTGCTACGTCCTGCAAAAGAGCCAGTAGCTCCTCTTTGTTTTCATGCTGAGGAGATACGGTGATATCAAACGTATATTTGGCTTCCAGTCCCGCAAAAATACTACGCAACTGTTCTTTTAATGTCTCTTCTAACATATTTCTTATTTAATATTATTTATTCCGGTAACTTTCCCGTTCAACAAAAAGATATAAAAAAGACCGGTATTTAACCGGCCCTCCTGTACCCGCTTTAAATTTTACCAACCAGGTCAATGCTCGGTTTTAAAGTTGCCTCCCCTTTTTTCCATTTAGCAGGACAAACTTCCCCATCATGAGTCGCAACAAACTGTGCAGCCTCCACTTTCCGCAATAATTCACTGGCATCACGGCCAATATTATTGTCATGAATCTCTGCCACCTTAATCTTTCCTTCCGGGTTTACAACAAAAGTTCCCCTGTATGCCATACCTTCTTCCTCTATCATGACTCCGAACGCACGGCTTAAAGCTCCTGTAGGATCAGCCAACATCGGATACTTAATCTTGCGTATACTTTCTGAAGCATCGTGCCAAGCCTTATGTACAAAATGAGAATCCGTACTTACTGAATAAATTTCAACTCCCATGTCTTGAAATTGACTGTATTTTTCAGCCATGTCTACTAGCTCCGTCGGACATACAAATGTAAAATCTGCAGGATAAAAGAAAAAAACGGCCCATTTCCCTTTTACATCTTCGCTGCTTACGGTTTTGAAACTTCCGTTCTGATAAGCCTGAACTTTAAATTCAGGTAATTGAGAATTGATAATTGATTCCATAATTATTTGTATTAAATTGTTTTTGTTTTTTCTTTTCAATACAAAAATATATCAATTTTTTCGATATATACAACAATTTCAATTGAAATAATTTATAGTTATATAGAAAAAGTAAATATCAATCTCTAAGTCCAAGAAGAATAAAAGATTAAAAAGTTAAGACATAAAAAAACTGCCGGAAATCTCCGGCAGTTTTCAATTTATTACTGAAAAATTATCTTATGATTTCAGCCACAGCACAACGATTCCATTTATTATCGTCTTTGTAGAAGCTTTCATCTTTTCCTTTGAATTGTACATCGATACGGTCTGCTGAGATACCGTATTTGTCGGTCAATACTTTTGCTACAGCTTTAGCCCGTTTTTCTGAAATTTTCAAATTTACTTCACGGGTACCGAATTTATCTGCATAACCTACAATACGCACCCGGCTATCCGGATGGTTCTTCATATAAACAGCCAAATTATAGATCAATACCTGATATACATTTTCGACTTTGCTCCGGTTAAATCCAAATGGAATAGTTACAGGAATAGGAGATTCTTCTGCATAAGCTTTCTTTACTTTAGCAATTTCCTGTTCTAAATCCTGTATCTCTCCATTCAATCTCGTGTTCTGATTTTTCAGATTATCAATCTGATCATTCAAGCGGGTATTCTCTCCTTCCAGCGTAGATACTTTCTTTTCTAAACCGACTAGTTGTTCCCCTTGCAAACGGACAGCAGCCATGTCAACAGCCTTAAATGCTTTCTTATTAAACCGATAAGAAACACCCACACTTAATCCTCCAATACCGTCATTCGGAAAACCACCTCTGCTCACTAAATCGTCGTCCAGGATCATTCCTTTGAATTCCACATTTACACTCCAACGCGGGTCAATATCATAACGGGCCTGAATACCTGCATCAATAATAAAAGACTGATCTTTTTTACGCGTCATTCCTCCGATTCCGATAAACGGTACGATATCGAATTTACGATTTTCCTTATATTTGGCAAAGAAATTAATCAAACCCAATGTAAAATCAGCATGTGCATACATATAATGCATGTGAAGCATCTCATTCGCACCCGGTCCGAATCCATGAAGAGATCCGCCCCCACCTTGTAAACGCACTCCCCACCAAGGATTAAACCATTTTCCTACAGTTATCGCAGGCATAAAGGTAATCGTATTTTTAAATTTGGCATCTTTAAAATGCTCTGCAAACAATGCATTACCTCCAAAATTTGCCCCAATATACCAATCTTGCCAAAATCTTCTGGCTTCGAAAGTTGTTTTATAGCCAGGCAATTTAGCACCCACTGTCTCCTGAGCAGAAACAACAGCACACATTCCCAAAATCATACAAAACAATAAAACACTTTTTTTCATACTAATTTGTTTTTAAATTCAGCTTATATAAATCCTTTATAAAATTCTTGAATAGCTTTTATTGTTCACATGAACAAATTTTGGGAAACAAATAAATGTCTGGATTGAAAATTTTTCTCTGCACACCCGAACCAATTCGTTCCCAAAATACTAGATTTATGGTACAAAAGTATACAAATTTTACAAACTTTAATAAACTGGAATCATTATTTTTAACTTAAAATGAGAAAAGAAGATTTATACCAAAACAAAATATTGGATTACAGTATATTATACTCATAAAATTAAGATTATAAAGCCATAATATAAATTTATTTTGCATAAATTATATTAAAATCTTATTTTTGAACAAATGTGATAAAAAAGTCTGCTATTTATTTTAGTCCTCATGAATTTAAAAATATTTTTTCTATTTTTCTTCGGATTAGGTGCCTGTACTTCTCCCTTCTCCAAACCGAACGAGCTAACGCATATTAAATATACGTTTAACGCTTCTATCTCTTCTATTAATCAGGATAAAGATGTATTGTATATAGGTTTAGAAAACGGAGACCTGATTATCAAAGATAAAGACGAACAAAAACGCTTCTCTGCAGGGAATAACCGTATTTACGATGTTTTTGCCTATCGTCCTGATTCCCTTTTCATCGGAATAAGAGATGAAGGTCTCAAACTGATTACTTTCCGGAATGGACAATACCAAATCAGCCAGGAATATACAATTAAAGGCAAAGATCACCATTATGCAGTCTATCACATAACAGCTGATCGTTCAGGTCAAATCTTATACCTGGCAAGTAGCAACGGATGTTATCGGCTGAATTTACAAAATTCTCCGGCTCCGGGGGAAATCACTCCTTTTTTATTAAATTCCAATTCTCATTCCGGAATCAACAAAATTATCCAGTATAAAGACACTCTTTATATAGCTGCAGATTCCGGTTTTTATGCTTACAGTCAGAATCAAACGAAAGAATTGCTGAAAGGGAAACGCATCCATAATTTAAGCCTCGCTCAGGATACAATTTACGCATTAACAGAAAATGCTATCGTAAAAAAAAGTTTATACCACTATCCTTTGGTAAAAATAAGTTCTCCGAAATACTACGCTTGTGAAAAAAGCGAAGATACCGAATGGTTTTTAGCCAAAGATTATTTAATCTACCAAAAAGGGAATCAGTATTGTAAATATCTGCTTCCGGGAGGCATTAGCATAAAAGGAAAACAAATCAGCCTGATGACCCGGGATTATTTTTATGTTGCCTACAGGGAAGAATTGGTCGCTTTCCCTAAACATCAGAATCTGTCGGGAAAGGTCGCCAATGTAATTGCAGTTACCCCCAAAAAGAATGACGGGGATCTTATTTATTTTCTGACCAGTGATCTTCGTCTCCATAGCTATTCTTTTTCTTCTTCCAGTTACCAATCAAAAGCCCTGGGAAAAATTAAAAATCTGCAACTGGAAAATGATATTATCAAGTTTATTCAAACCGGAAAGGATATCTTCTATCTGGCAACAGACAAATCCCTTTATAAAATCAAGAACCGGGAAGCCCTGCTCGTCAAAAGGTTTGGAGATAAGGAAAATAATGATTTCCGCTCCCTGCTTTATACAACAGGGAAAAAACTGTACGTCGGTACCCGCAGGGACCTGAGTTTTATCCGTACCGAAGAAGAAGGAGATTCTTTACATCCTATTCCGATACTGATAAAGGGAACCCTGGAAAATAAAGATCTCTATGTCACCGATATGCTGGAGGATAAAGATCACACCATCTATTTTACGACCCTGAATAAAGGCTTATTTAAAAAAGGTCCGGAAGATACTGTATTTTCTAAAATATCTGTTGTCGAAAAACGGGGAAGTGCCCTGGGTTTAATGTCGCATCTAGGAAAATTGACTATTCTGACTTCCCAAGGGATATACAGATTGAACGGAGATTCTCTGTCCTATCTCCCGGTTCCGGATGAGCGCTATGTCCGCTCGATACAATGCGACCCGGATGCATCCGACTGTCTGGTATTGTATTACCATGGATTGCTCTCAGGTCCTATCAATGCAGCCGACCGGAATCCAGATCTGGATATTGTTTCGTTTAAAGACATTCCTTTCGACAAGACCCGGATCGCCCTGTCTCCTCAAAAAACGATTCTGGGTTCCCGATTCGGATTGTTTGAATATAAGGATAATCACTCCCTGAAACCTATTGCAATAGAAGAAGAGACAGATTTCCGTTTTTTAGGCTCTCTCTTATTTTTTATTATATCCCTGTTTTTCATTATAACAATTTATACGTGGATCATCTATCTGAAAAATCAAAAGAACAGGAAAGAGCAATTAATAGAATACCTGAATTATCTTGAAATGTTACCTAATCGTATTCAGGAACAGGTGAGAATAGAAAAACAAGAGGATTTATTTCGCAAAACCAAAAATGTCCATCATGAACTCAAACAGTATCTGGCTTCTAATAAAAGTATAAAAATTTCAGCCCTTCTTCAATGGAAAGAAAAGCTGAATCAATTGAAAGGAGAAATGGACAAGGCTGTTCTAAAAGTAAAGGAACAAATCGAAATTTATCTTCAGCAAGCCCAAAGCAGACTTGAAAATTTGAAAGATTATCCTCACATAGCGGAAGAAACAGAGATTGCCAAATATTCAGATACATTGGAAAAAAAGAATAAAATAAAAGCCGGTAGCAAATATTATACTTTAACTTACGCCGAATCTTTGTTAGACGATATTACAGCTCTCGAAAATATTTACAGGGACCGGATTCAAAACGAAAATCTACAGAAGACAACTCTGCCCCTGCCTGAAATTGAAGCAAGTATACACGAATTGGAAGAAATGATCAGAAGAAATTATAAATCTTCTCAAATAAAAATATACTGTAAAGATTTTATAGATAAAAAATGTCCCGAATTAAAAAAAATATTTCCTTTCTTTGGAAGAGAAAAAGGGGATAACAAAGATCGGTTTTATGTAGCAGTTCTTCTTTTCCTCCCTGAAATTGAAACGTCCAAAATAGTAAAGGCCCTTGAATTATCAGGAGATAAAGTAAACACTTATATTAACAAAACCAAATATTCAATCCGGGAAACTGTAAAAAAAATCTGTACAGCACATCCGGAAATCAGAGAAAATCCTCTGGTACAGTTATTCTGTGAACGAATTAAGATATAAAATTAAACTATTTACGATAGGCGACAGATAAAGGTAGTTAAAACGAATTTACATAAAAGACTTTCCTATAATAATCAATAATTTGATTATCAATATTTTACTCATTATTTATACTACCGGGAGACCTAGCTTTTCCCGGTATTAATCTATCTGATTTTTTCAAATTTGTAAGTGAAACAAAGAAGAATGTAAGGGGATTTCGAAAATAAAGAGATCGGAATAATCTATTCTTTTGTATTGTTCTAAAGAGCAGTATGACCGTTTTTTAAACGGAATTCTGCCACACAATTCAACTAATAAACTATTAAATGAAAAGAATATGAGAAGAATAGTTTCAATTACAGTTTTCTGTTCAGTATTCTGTTTACCTATAAACAGAAATATGAAAATATCCATTTCGTGGAATCCGGAAGAAACAATAAATAATATAAACGAAGGAATTTTCCTCCAACGGTATTGTTATTAACAGGTTCCATAGAATGCTGATAAGCAGAATTTCTAAAAGTATCTTTAATATCAAAATTGTAAATGCTATGAAAAAAACAATGATCTTCGGAAGTATCCTTATGGCTGTAATCCTAAGCAATCTCATTGGGATACATTTTCTGTTGGCCCGAAAAGATTACCGGGTAGTCTCACGCTACAACCGCGTTCAAATCATCGAAAAAAATCAAAAAATGGGAATTATGAATTCGAAAGGAACAGTTCTGTTTCCCCTCCTTTACGAAACAATTGACACTTTCCATTATGGAATCGCCCGGGTAGTAAAGGAGGAGAAAAAGGGTTATGTAGATACCACAGGGAAATGGATTATTCCTCCCGTTTATGACGATCTGAATCTATTCAATGATTTTGGATTAGCCCTGGCTCTGCAAAACGGGAAATACGGCTGGATCAATAAAAAGAATGAAATCGTTATCCCCTTTGTTTATAGTCAAGTTTTGTTTGATTTTAACCGGAACGGACAAACCGCAGTCAGTAAAGACGGAAAAAGATACGGTTGTATCAATATAGAGAATAAAGTAGTGCTGGACTTTGTTTACGAACGGATGGAATTTTTTGACATTTATATATGGGTTAAAAAAGATTCTGTTTACGGTTTGTACAATCTGCAAGGGGAAACTCTCCTTCCTTTAAAATACGAACGGATTCAAAAAAGCGAACGACCGATCATTCCTTTTAAACAAAACGGGAAATGGGGTATTTACAATAGCATTACACAGGAAAGCAGAAGTCTTCCCTACGATTCTATCGGCAGCTTCAGCGAAAGTCTGGCCAGCGTTATAAAAGATGGTAAATCCGGCTATATCGGCTTCAACGGAGAATTGTTGATTCCCCCTAAATTTAATTCCGCTTCCGATTTCCACAATGAAAAGGCGGAGGTCAGCCTGACTTATTTTAACGATACGATTGATAAAGAAGGAAATCGGATTCCTCTTCATCGAATCAATTACTTTTTTGGAATTTTAATAAATGAACTTTAAAATAAAGCCTTATGTATACCAAAT
>NZ_CALCLB010000017.1:0-336477 GCF_937966165.1 uncultured Odoribacter sp. | reverse complement strand
TTCTTTTCAAGAATGCTTTCGTAGATAGCACCTTTCACATCACCATCCATGATGAGCCATTGCTCTTCATCAATCATGGTAATGACCTTTTTCAGATAAACCGGCTTGTCGATCTTGTTTTGCGCCTTGGTGTAAATAGTGCCAATCAAATTTTCTTGTTCGCTCAGCAGTTTCAGCGTTTCTTCATACTGCCTGACCAACTCCAGACCATCGAGAGATATTAAATCACACCATTGATAGCCCGCTGGAATCGCTGATTCTTCTCCAAACATTTTTACGTTCTCAGCATCCATCTTCAGAAATAAAAGATAGGTTAACTGAGTGATATAATCGGTGAACCCGATACCTTGTCCGGCAAGAGTAGTTGCCAGATTCCAAACTTTTTTAGTGAGCGATTGCTCTGTTGTATTATTGGCTGCCATAGATTTATGCTGCTTTTCTTAGAACTACAAATGTATAAAGAGAGTACAGTGCTTCGTCAGCTTTTTGCATATTACCGAATGCACGAATCATTTGTGCTGCATGAGTAGCGTCATCTTCACGGATATCCCTGACGGTACAAGCTCCATTGGATGCGATATAATCTACTATGCGACCGATAATCTCACGCTGTTTGTCGGTTATTTCGCGTTGGTTTTGTCCCAACCACAGGTTGAAATATTGTTTGGATGTGGCGACCACACTATCCAATCGTTCGATTTGGCGGAAAGCGAAGCGCACGAGTTGTATAATATTGGTCAGAGCTTCACTTTCTTCTTTGGTGGTAGAGCGTCGCACACTGTTTGGATTTACAATGGCATACGAGTTCCAAAGCTGCTTGGATGTGAAATGATTGTTTGCCATTTTGAGTTTGTTCTCCAAATCCTTTAGCATGACGTATGTAATGGGGGTTCTCTCATTATTATATATAATCCGCAGCGCCTCTATCTCATCACTATGTTCCTTGCAAAATTCCTCGAAAGCCTCTGTCGTACTTTTGGCTTCTTCCAGGGAGAATCCCTTAGAGATAAGCGTATCTTCACCCGGCATCAAAGTATTGATAAACCCGGCCGCGAGAATGAGCAAGTATCGGCGCGCATCTGCATGATGGGCAAGTGGCGAAACCAAGCCTTTGCGCTCGTTGTTCGGTTCATTTATGCTGACAAACGGTGGAAGAGCGTTATTTTCAAGCGCATCATAAATTCTGTAAGCAAGTTCCTTCATATCATCATGAGCCAAACGTGCGAACTCATTCCGTTGCGGATTGTCCGCCTTGTTGTATATCCGGGCAAGCGTTGCTGCAAGACGTTTCAGATACTCATCGGGAAGGTAGCCATGACTGATACGTTCCAATAGTTCTTTAAGAGTAATTATCTTTGTCGCCGGTTCGTCCGTCGCTGTAGAAATAGTTTTTTCATGTTCTGTTACTCCTACAGCATCTACCAGATAGAAACAATCTTTACTGAAGGCGTTCGGAGTGACATTGCGTAGTTGCTCGTCTCCGATGGTACGCACACCACGCCCCTTCATCTGTATGTAAAGGGGCAAAGATTCTACGTCACGCATAAACATCACCACCTCAAGCGGCTTTATATCCGTACCGGTGGCGACTAATGTACAGGTCACGGCAATTCTGAAATCCTTCTCATTGCGGAATTGTCGTATCAGTTCGTTGCTGTCGCCTGCCGAATAGGTGATTTTTTGAACAAAGCGATCGTCAGTGCGCCCAAATACCTCTTTGGCAATCTGTACGATATTGGTGGCATGAGCCTCATTGAGAGCAAATATCAATGTTTTGGGTAAATAGTCAAAGTTGGCCTCCCGTTGCGGGTCATTGAACAATTCTGTATAGACTACATCGCGATAAGTGGACAGGATAAGTTTGATTTGTGCCGGATTGATGATACTTCGGTTCAGTTCTTTATTGGTGTAGGTTTTCGCCTCTTTGTTGCAGATGGTTTTTACCTCGCCGGTATAGCGCGTCTCCTCCTTCACCTTTTCTCCCTCCAGGATAGCACCTCCGTTCTCGGTAGCCTGTGTTTTGATTCTATATACACGACAATCCACATTTACACCGTCAACAATACTTTTTTCCAATGTATAGTTGACAATGCGGTTGTTGTTGAAGAACGCCATTGTCTCTGGGATAGGCGTAGCAGTCAACCCCACAAGTTTTGCCGTATCGAAGTATTCCAATACTTTACGCCAATCCCCATAAATAGAACGGTGGCACTCGTCTATGATAATCATATCAAAGTAATCGTGCGGCAAGTTTGGGTTAGGCGGCAATGTTACTTCTTCTGTTGGTTCGCTGTCGTCATCGTCGTCATTATCTTCGATGGTTTCCCCTTTCAAGAATGAAAAAAGGCGTTGTATTGTCGAAATAATCACATTGCTATCAGATGGAATGGATGAGGAACGAAGTCGGTTCACTGTAAATATAGTATTGAACGCATCTCCGTTTTCTGTCAATCGGAAGGTTCCGAACTCTCCCTCTGCTTGTTTGCCAAGATTGTTTCTATCTACAAGGAACAGAATCCTTCGCATAGGAGTATATGACAGCATACGATATGCAGCAAGACAAGCGGTATATGTTTTGCCTGCGCCCGTTGCCAGCACCATCAAGGCACGATTTTGCCCACTCCGCAAACTCTTTTCCAATTCGGTTACAGCCTCGTACTGACAGTCTCGCAATCCTTTTTTACGCAAAGTCGGAAGTCCGGCAAAATAATCGCTTATACCCAACTGCTTCACCAGTTCATAAGGAGTTGGAATAGTCATTATTTGTTTGAAACAAACATCTTGTTTGCGGAAATCGCAAAAATATAAATCTTTTCCATTTGAAGTGAAAATGAAAGGCAATGGCTTTTGATAAGCTTGATAGATATTAGGAACACTTCTGGCATATAAAGCAGCTTGTTCACATACTTTATTGGAAAAGGCGTCTATATCTTCCCTTTTAGCTTCTAGTACACCTATAGCCTTTCCGTTAATGAAAAGAAAATAATCTGCTTCAAGATTACCCTTTAGCAGCCCTTCTCTTATAGCCACAGCTGTACTTGTCGGTTCGTAATTTTCCCTATTAATTACTTTCCACCCGGCATCGATAAACCACTGATCTATTTTTTGCCTTGCTTTTTCTTCTGGTGTCATATATATTCCTATATTTCCATATTATCAGAAGTTGTACACTGAAAAATAATGGACGTCCATAAATACTATTGACGTTCGTTCTTGTCAGTTATCAGATCTTTCAAGTCAACTTGAAGAATCTCAGCAATCTGTTGCAATGTCTCCAAATTCGGTTGGATTCTATTACAAGCATAGGCATTTACCATGCTGAAACTCTTATCAAGTTGTTTCGCCAACCACGTTTGAGAGATGCCTTTATCCAACAAGACCACCTTTATTCTATTCAGTTTCATTCTTAGATGCAATTTAGTTGTGTAAATATAGTGAATTATATTCGATAACCTGGGTTGTTATGTAAATTCACAACACATAAAGAATTATTTAAGTGTATAATGGAGGACATCCAAAAGAAACACAATGTGATTATCAAAAAATATAATATGCTGCTCGCTGAAAACGAAAAATTGAAATCAATTCTTCAGCAACATGATATTGATTATTCTTATATGAAGATTCTGGATGAGGTATCGGAATTCACCTCCATTATGTTCCATCCTGTCAATTTCTCTCTTGATGAGAAAATTGCATTGTTTCGCAGTCTTTTCAAAGGTCGTGAAGATGTCTTTGCACGAAGATGGTTTAGCAAGACAACCGAAAAATGTGGCTATCAACCAGCTTGTATCAATGAATGGCGTAGAGGCATCTGCGACAAAAACAACACAAGTGTGCATCATGTCCGAACCGGAACTTTGCTCCTTTGATAAACCAAGACATCTATCGCCATCCGGAGGGAAAAGGTGAGGATGGGTGTGACGTGATTGGTCTATATGTCATTGTTTCCGACAATAAATGCTCTTTCCTATGCGCTGATTTTGATGACAAGAATTGTACTCACGGATGTAAGGAAGACGTGCAGGCTTTCATTGCTGTTTGCAGGAATTGGGAAATCCCTTACGGCATAGAACACTCACGATCCGGTAATGGGGCACATGTGTGGATTTTCTTTCAAGAACCGATACCTGCATACAAAGTAAGGAGATTGGGTAGCATCATCCTAACGGAAGCCATGAAGCGAAACGGACATATTACATTCAACTCATACGACCGTTTCTTCCCCAATCAAGACAGAATACCTGAAGGTGGATTCGGAAATTTGATAGCATTTTGAGAGCTATATCACTGACTTTATACCGTTGCTTGATAAACTCCGACAAATGATTGTACACAGTACAGTATTTCCAATAGCTGCGCTCACTTTTGATTTTGCCTACTTGTTTAGCGTAGTCCTCGTTATGCTGTGCAAAGACTGCAAGTAAGGTTTCGGGTTTCATTCCCATACCTAAAAAAGCATTACGCACTTTCTCGGCGGTTACATAGTTGTCACGGTCGCAGATTTCCTGATAGGCTTTGTTTATACCGACACGAATTTTGTCAAGCATCCGGTTTCCTTCCTGTGCAATGAGGCTTCTGCCGGACAACCTGCCCAGTTCGACATTCCATGATTTTTCCTCTACATCCAGTTTGCAACTGAACTCAGATACTTTGCCGTTCACGGTCACACGGCACATGACTGGTACAAGCCCGTTCTTCTTCGGGGCATTGCGTTTGAGATAAAATAAGACTTTAAAAGTTGATCCCATACTCTACATTTTTTTGATTGCAAAATTATTACCTGTAGAGTTGTTTCTTGATATGCAAAACACTGCCAACCAACGCAAAAGAATCGGATTTGTTTCTTTTTTCATGCTATCACTGCCATTCCCCGAAATTTCGGTTACATTTGCAGGTAAGTAACATCTGAAATTCATGTAAATCAGCTCTTTGAAAACCATCTAAAATTCTGTTGCCAGCCAAAAGAAAGTAACGGGATAGTAATGTAACTCTGTCCTCACTTGGCTTTTTGTTGGTTTCAGAGGGAACTTTGCTCCTTCCTTTTTTTCGCCTAAATCGCTATTTGTCAGCCTTATTACTGCACTTTGCGTTAAGTCTCAATTTTATTTCATATCTTTACAGCAAATCATCAAAAATTAAAAGTATGAAAGAAATAAAGGAGTATATTGAAAAGAATAAAGAGCGTTTTTTGGAAGAATTGTTTGAGCTAATCCGTATTCCTTCCATTTCCTCCGAAATGGAACATAAACCGGATATGTATAAATGCGCCGAAAAATGGAAAACTATTTTGTTGAGTGCAGGAGCTGATAAGGCAGAGGTTTTTGAAACAGAAGGAAATCCTGTTACCTATGGAGAGAAAATCATTGACCCTGCTTTACCGACGGTGTTGGTATACGGGCATATGGATGTTATGCCGGTAGATCCGGTAGAATTGTGGAATACGAAGCCTTTCGAACCGGTCATAAAAGACGGAAAAATCTGGGCAAGAGGAGCAGATGATGATAAAGGACAGAGCTTTATGCATGCTAAAGCTTTCGAATATATGGTAAGGACCGGAAATCTGCCTTGTAATGTGAAATTTATGATTGAAGGAGAAGAAGAAATCGGTTCTTCCAGTTTACCGAAATTTTGTCAGGAGCATAAAGACCTGCTGAAAGCAGATGTCATTTTGGTATCGGATACAAGTATGATCGCTCCGGATGTTCCTTCTATTACATCGGGTTTGAGGGGACTGGCTTATTGGCAGGTAGAAGTGACGGGGCCTTGCCGGGATTTGCACTCCGGACTTTTTGGAGGAGCTGTAGCAAATCCTATCAATGTTTTAGCCAAGATGATAGCTGCTATGGTGGACGATAAGGGGCATATTACTATCCCCGGTTTTTACGATGATGTTTTGGAAGTAAGTGCTGCAGAACGGGCTAAAATGGCAGAAGCTCCTTTTGATTTAGAAGCTTATAAGAAAGCCATTTGTGTAAAAGAATTGTTTGGGGAAGAAGGATATACCACGAATGAAAGAACGGGAATCCGCCCTACGTTTGACGTATGTGGAATTTGGGGGGGCTATACGGGAGAAGGTTCAAAGACCGTACTGCCTTCAAAAGCCTTTGCCAAAATCAGTTGCCGCCTGGTCCCCAATCAGAATCACGAGCAGATTGCAACTTTGTTTAAGCAGTATTTTGAATCCATCGCTCCGGATTATGTGAAGGTAGAAGTGACTCCTTTGCATGGAGGACCAGCTTATGTTTGCCCGATTGATTTGCCGGCGTATAAAGCAGCAGAAAAGGCATATGCAGAAGTGTACGGGAAAAATCCGGTACCCTTCCGTTCAGGAGGGAGTATCCCGGTTATTGCTGCTTTTGAAGAAATTTTAGGAATAAAATCCATTTTAATGGGATTTGGTTTGGAATCCGACGCTATTCATTCCCCGAATGAAAATTTCCCTTTAGAACAATTCTTCAATGGAATCACGACAATTCCTTTGTTTTATAAATATTTTGCTGAAAAATAATAAGGGTACCTGAATGTTGTAACAGAGGGATAAAGCTTTTCAAAGTCTTTATCCCTCTCTGTTTTTTTGTCTTTACTTTTCTGTTCCTATAAATTTTTGCCAATAGCATATTTAAATAAAACTGTGGAAAGAGAAATTTCGTAAAGGAGTAAAAAGGCTATTTCTTTTTGTATGTCCGCCGACTTATTCCATATTTCCGTAATCTTTTTTGGCAAAGATGATTACGATACGGAAATGGATAATTAATTTTGATCGGTTACTTAAAATAAAAAATCACTATCTTTACAGCCTGATTAGGAGGAAGGGCTTTCCAGAGTCCAATTAACAAGAAAACATTAAATTTCAGCCTAAAATTGAATATATGGAGAATATCCGGAATTTCTGTATTATAGCGCATATTGATCACGGAAAAAGTACGCTTGCGGATCGTTTGTTAGAGCATACCGGAACAGTGACAGGAAAAGATTTACAGGCACAGGTATTGGATGATATGGATTTGGAACGGGAACGCGGAATTACGATAAAAAGCCATGCTATCCAGATGGATTACATTTATGATGGGCAAAAATATACTTTAAATCTGATTGACACTCCGGGACATGTGGATTTTTCTTACGAGGTGTCCCGGTCGATAGCGGCTTGTGAAGGAGCTTTACTAATTGTGGACGCTACCCAGGGGATACAGGCCCAGACAATTTCCAATCTCTATCTGGCTGTGGAAAATAATCTGGAAATTATTCCGGTTTTAAATAAAATGGATATGCCTAATGCGATGCCTGAGGAAGTTAAAGATCAGATTGTGGAACTTATCGGGTGTAAACGGGAAGACATTATAGAAGCCAGTGGAAAAACGGGTCTGGGTGTAGAAGAGATTTTGCAGGCGATTATTACCCGTATTCCTCATCCTGAAGGATTTCCGAGTCAGCCATTGCAAGCTCTTATTTTTGATTCGGAGTTCAATTCTTTCCGCGGAATTATTACCTATTGCCGGATTATAAACGGGAGTTTAAAAACGGGAGATCTGGTGAAATTTGTCAATACAGGAAAGGAATATGTAGCCGATGAAATTGGAGTACTCCGGTTGAAACCCGAACCCCGGAACGAATTGAAGACAGGAGATGTGGGATATATTATATCAGGGATAAAAACGTCTTCTGAAGTAAAAGTGGGGGATACAATCACTCACGTAGAGCATCCTTGTGATGTGGCGATAGACGGATTTGAGGAAGTAAAACCTATGGTTTTTGCCGGTATCTATCCTATAGATGCAGAAGATTATGAAGATCTGAGAGCTTCTATCGAAAAATTACAGTTGAATGACGCTTCTCTGACTTTTGAACCCGAATCTTCGGCGGCTTTGGGTTTCGGATTCCGTTGCGGGTTCCTGGGAATGTTGCATATGGAAATTATTCAGGAACGTTTGGACCGGGAATTCGATATGAATGTCATTACGACAGTGCCGAATGTAATGTATATTGCCCATACTACGAAAGGAGAAGTATATGAAATGCATAATCCTTCCGATATGCCTTCTTCCAATGCGCTTGATTTTATAGAGGAACCTTTTATCCGGGCACAGATTATTACTCCGGCTGATTATATCGGACCGATTATGACTTTATGTCTTGGAAAAAGAGGAATCTTAATTAATCAACAATATCATACGGGTAACCGGATCGAGATTACGTATGAAATGCCTTTAGGAGAAATTGTGTTTGATTTTTACGATAAGCTGAAGAGTATCACCAAGGGATATGCTTCTTTTGACTACTATCAGATCGGATACCGGAGGGCTAATCTGGTGAAACTGGACATTTTATTGAACGGGGAATCTGTCGATGCCCTGTCTGCATTGATTCATTTTGACAATGCTTATGCATTTGGCCGCCGTATATGTGAAAAATTAAAAGAGCTTATCCCCCGTCAGCAATTTGATATTGCTGTACAAGCGGCTATTGGGGCAAAAGTTATTGCCCGGGAAACGATAAAAGCTGTACGGAAAGATGTGACCGCCAAATGTTACGGAGGAGATATTTCCCGGAAAAGAAAATTGCTGGAGAAACAGAAGAAAGGAAAGAAACGGATGAAACAGATCGGAAATGTGGAAGTTCCTCAAAAAGCTTTTTTGGCAGTTTTGAAACTGGATTAGAAAGTTTATAAATTTGACATCGGTATTTTATAGAAATTTTCGTATGATGAAAAAAAGTAATTCCAAATAGAGTGGACATCAAGAAAACTTCTCCTGATGTGTAACATTCCCATTCGGTAAGATTCCGGATACAGAGTAAAAAAGGAGGCTTTGTCGTTGATGCCTCCTTTATTTTCCGGATATTTGATTCCTGTAATTTCAGATTAATTTTTCCAGCTTGTCTGTACTTGAGCGGATCGTTGTATCAGGTAAATCATAATTGATCAGATTGCCGGCATTGTACTGGTCGTAAGCTGCCATGTCAATTAACCCGTGTCCGGAGAGATTGAATAAAATTGTTTTTTGTTTTCCTTCTTCTTTGGCCCGCATGGCTTCGCGTATAGCGGAAGCTATAGCGTGACAGGATTCCGGTGCCGGAATAATTCCTTCTGCCTGTGCAAATAAAGTGCCGGCTTTAAAGGATTCCAGCTGAGGAATGTCCACCGCTTCCATATAGCCGTCTTTTTTCAATTGACTTACAATTGTACCTGCTCCATGATAACGTAATCCTCCGGCATGTATGTTTGCCGGTGCAAAATCATGTCCGAGCGTATACATGGGTAATAGAGGAGTATAGCCGGCTTCATCTCCAAAGTCATATTGGAAAATACCCCGGGTTAATTTGGGACAGGAAGAAGGCTCCGCAGCAATAAAACGTGTTTTTTTGCCTTCGAGTATAGTATGACGCATAAAAGGAAAAGAAATACCTGAAAAATTGGATCCTCCTCCGAAACAGCCGATAATGATGTCCGGATACGCTCCGGCCATTTCCATCTGTTTTTCTGCTTCCAGTCCGATAACGGTCTGATGTAGAGAAACATGGTTTAAGACGCTTCCTAAAGTATATTTGCAGTTCGGCGTTTGCATAGCCAATTCGATGGCTTCAGAAATGGCTGTACCTAAACTTCCCTGATGATGAGGATGTTCTGTCAGAATTTTACGACCGGCTTTTGTCGACATACTGGGGGAAGCGATGACTTGTGCTCCGAACGTTTGTATGATAGAACGCCGGTAAGGTTTTTGTTCGTAACTGATTTTTACCATGTATACGGCTAATTCCAGTCCGAAAGCTTTGGCAGCATAGGAAAGAGCTGCTCCCCATTGGCCCGCTCCTGTTTCTGTAGTGATATTGGTAATTCCTTGCTGCTTGCAGTAATAAGCCTGAGCTAAAGCCGAATTTAATTTGTGAGAACCTACCGGACTCACACTTTCATTTTTAAAATAGATGTGGGCGGGAGTATCCAGTGCCTTTTCCAATCCATAAGCCCGTACTAAAGGAGTACATCTGTATTTTTTGTATTCTTCCCGCACTGCTTCCGGGATTTCAATCCACGTATCTGTCTGGTTCATTTCTTGCCGGCAGACTTCTTCAGAAAAAATAGGATACAGATCTTCTGCTTTCAGTGGTTGTTTGGTTACCGGATGCAATATTGGTATTGGTTTATTCTTCATATCCGCTACGATATTATACCATGCTTTCGGAATTTCGCTTTCCGGTAAAATAAATCTTTTTGTTTTTGTGTTCATTGTATCAGATTTTAATTTTAATTATAAAAAAACCGCAGGTGGATTTCCTGCGGTTTTAACTATTGGGTTATATAGAATAGCTACGCTCCTCCACTTGCTTTGACAAATGAACAGAACCACCACCATATATTTAACATTTGCTTCATTTCTTCTGTTTTATGAAGGCAAAAGAAGTAAAAAAGAATGAGAAATCAAAAAAGATAAAGTTAAATTGAAAAAGAGAGATTCATTTTCTTCGTTCTAACTTTATTTTTTTCTTCTCGTTTAAACCAAAAAACTGGGTTATGAAAATTGTATATTATCTTTTTTTGATTTCTGCTTTCTCGTTTTTTTCTTGTGGTAGTATAAAAGAGAAAGAAAAAAAATATCCGCTTACCACTTCTCCTGTCCATCCCGAATTGTTTGTCAATCAGAAAACAGACCCTTACACCATACGGGTAAAATATAAGTTGAACATTCCGGCTGATTTTATTTCTGCCAAAGACCGTTTGGTCTATATTCCGCGTATTTCTGCGGCAGGTCATGACTATACATTGAAGCCTGTTATTGTAAGCGGAAGCAAATTTAAACCTAAACATCGTACAATACGGTTGCCTGGTTTGTCCGCTGTTAACCTGTCTTCCGGGGAGGGATTCCAGCTGACTTCCGGGAATATGCAAATAGAGATCGATGAAGTGATTCCCTTTCAATTGTGGATGACTCAGGCTAAATTGGTTGCGACTACAATTGTGGAAACGCCCCATGCCATGCAAACCTCTACTCAGATCGTATCGGATGGAATTGTTTATATACCGTTGGGTCCGGGGCCCGTAAGAGTCAGATATGTCAGAAAAGAAATTCCGGTAGCTCAGGAGGCAACTTTTTATTTCCACTATCCGGTCAATGTTTCTTTTCTTTATCCCGATTTATCGGATAATTTGGAGCAATTAAATAAAATGGGAGATCTTTTGCTTCAAATTAAAAACGCTCCTGCTCAGCAGTTGGACCGTATTGTAATTACCGGAATGTCCTCTCCTGACGGAACCCTTGCATATAATGAAAAATTATCGATGAAAAGGGCGGATCATTTTTTAAATTATTTGGAGAATACTTCCGGACCCTTTAAGATCCGGATTGAAATAAAGACAGAACCTCAGGATTGGGAAGGATTTTCAGAAATGGTAAAAAAATCGGATTTTCCGGATAAAGAAGCTGTTTTGGCTATTTTAGACAGTAATCGTACACCTCAGCAAAAAAACAGGGCTCTTCAGCAGTTGCCTCATTATAAATATTTGTTGAAGAATATTTATCCGCAATTGCAGCGGACGAGTTGTGCGATTTATTACACTACTACTACTGTAAAAACAGTTCCGGAACCCGAATAAATATTGTTTTGGGGGATTGGTTTTTTCCAAGTCAGTAGAAAAATAGAGATGAGATATGGCTAAAGATATTGTGCAGGATGGTATACCAAAACCTCAACGGAATTGGGCAATGGCTGCTATTTCCGTAGGTATATCTGTTGCCGTATTGGACGGTGCTATTGCCAATGTCGCCCTGCCTACTATTGCAGGTGATTTGCATGTAAATCCCGCCAGTTCGATTTGGGTGGTCAATGCTTTTCAATTGGCTGTGACTATTTCCTTATTGGCTTTTTCTTCTTTGGGAGACTTATGGGGATATAAAAAAGTCTATGTAGGCGGGTTATTATTGTTCAGTACTACTTCTTTGATTTGCGCCCTTTCCGATTCCTTTTGGACATTGGTGATTGCCCGTGGTCTGCAAGGTTTCGGGGCAGCAGCGATTACGAGTGTGAATACGGCTTTATTACGTATTATTTATCCGGCGCATCTTTTGCCCAGAGGCATGGGTACAAATGCATTGATTATAGCTGTTGCCGCTGCCGCCGGTCCTACAGTTGCCGCCGGTATTCTTTCTGTCGCTAATTGGCCTTGGTTGTTTGCCATTAATGTGCCGATCGGTTTGATCGCTTTCGGTTTAAGTGCAAAGTTCCTTCCGGCTAATCCGGTAAAAGTTGAAGGACAACGCTTTGATGTTACAAGTGCTATTCTCAATGCTTTGACCTTCGGGCTTCTCATTTGTGTAATAGATGGGTTTGCCCATGATATACATTGGTATATTTTGATTCCGGGAATATTTGTAATGTTAGCTATCGGTTATTTTTTTATACGGCGCCAGTTACACCATCCTTTCCCTTTATTACCACTCGATTTGATGCATAATCGTACTTTTTCTTTATCTGTAATTACTTCAGTCGTTGCATTTATCGCTCAGATGCTGGCTTTGGTGTCTATCCCTTTCTTTTTTCAGAGAGTATTGCATTTGAGTGAAGTGGCTACCGGGCTTTTACTCACTCCCTGGCCATTGGCTACAATGATTTCTGCGCCTTTAGCCGGCCGCCTGATGGACCGTATTAACGGTGGGATACTGGGAGGAATTGGTTTGGCAATATTTGGCCTGGCTCTTTGTCTTTTAGCCCTGTTACCCGACCATCCTACTCATTTCGATATTATTTGGCGGATGGTTATTGGGGGTATTGGTTTCGGGACCTTTCTAACGCCTAACAACAGCACTATTATTGCTTCAGCTCCTCCCAACCGGAGTGGAGGGGCCAGCGGAATGTTAGGTATGGCCCGTTTGCTGGGTCAAACGGTCGGAGCTGCCATTGCTGCTTTGATGTTTGCCTTCTTCCCCGGCAATAGTATGAAAATGTCGCTTTTGTTCGGAGCAGGAATTGCGATTGTGTCTGCAATTGTAAGTAGCCTACGGAAAAGTTCTGCAGGAATTTCTCAGAAAACAAAATGATTTGTATTTAAGACACCCTTTCCTGATAAAATTACTTTTTTCAATCGTTTTCGTTCTCCTGGATGTTTTTGTATAAATATGCTGTCGTTTGTATTATTATGCATTTCTCTCAAAATTAAGATGTTGAAAATCAATTTTTTATATGTTTAATCTGAACAGAAAACAGCAAAATAATGCCGAAAACAATTTATAAATTTGTCCGCGTTCAGCTTTAACCCAAACATTTTTGTTAGATAAATAATCAAAGAGATTATCGGATTCTGAAAAGCGATGTGGGTAAAGAGGGAACAGAGATAAATTTTTAGCATAAAAAACGTCCGGAAAAACCAGAAGGATAGGTGGGACGTAAACTTTTAAAATAAAATATTCTATGAGCTTTGTCACAAAGGAAAAGTTGTTTTCAAAAGATTTCTTTATCACTTATAGTTGGTTACTAGGTGGTTGTTTTGTTTTTGCTTTAGGAGCAGTCCTGTTTGCTGAGCCCAATCGTTTTGCTCCGGGAGGAACGTATGGGTTAGCGATTGTCTTGCATCATTTATTAGGATGGCGGACAGAGCTTACCGCTTTGTGTATGGATGTTCCCCTTCTCCTCATCGGAATTTATTTTTTAGGTCCCAAATTTGGTATCAAAACAGTGATATGTACTTTTGCAATCCCTTTATTTATGGGATTGATTCATGCGACCTACGGTTATGATGCACTTTTGGGAGAAAATCAGCAACTTTTATCCGCTATTTTTGGAGGAATTGTCTATGGCATCGGAATTGGAATGATTTTTAAATCGCGGGCTACTTCCGGCGGGTCGGATATTATTGCTATGATTTTAAATAAATATACTCATATTTCATTGGGACAACTGGTTATACTGGTCGATTGTACTATAACGCTTACGACTGTATTGGCCTTTGGGGAATGGACACTTCCCATGTATTCCTGGATTGTCGTCTTTATAGAAGGAAAAGTCATTGATGTTGTGCTCGAAGGAGGATCTGTATACAAAACGCTGATGATTGTCACCGATAATGTAGAAGCTGTAAAAAAAGTTATTTTACAGGATATCAACCGGGGAGCAACCTTATTGCCGGCTATAGGGATGTATCAGGGAGAAAACCGGAACGTTGTATATACGGTTCTCACCCGTCGGGAGATGATGATACTTCGTCACCGCATTCAGGAGATTGATCCGAATGCTTTTATTAATGTCATTGATTCCAAAGAAATTCTAGGACACGGTTTTAAACCTTTAGTTGAGGAAAACTGAAAGTCGTAAAGACATTTTAACTGTAGGTAGTGGCTGAATTACTTAAAAAGCGGAAATGTTTAGATGTAAAAATGTTTAAGTGTGACTGTGTATAAGTTATTTTTTGTCGGATCAGGAGGTAAATGCTTTTTCAGGCAAGCAAATGAATATTTTACTGATTGGCCGGATTTACAATACAGACTGATTAACCCTCCTAAACCGAAAGTTCTTTAACTGCCGGATCGTTAGGCAAACTTTAATCAGGCATAAAGTGTCGTTAATCTTTCAAACATTTTCACACGTTTACGCTTTACATTTATACACTTAAACATTTTCAGCATTTATTAAAATCAGTTGGATTCGTTTTTGATTTCGTTTTCCAATGGTTTTCCTGTTGCAAAATCCTGTATGTTTTTTAATGTCGTTTCTGCTATATTTTTTAGAGCTTCTCCTGTAAAAAATCCCTGATGGGAAGTAACAATTACATTATTGAATGATAATAAACGGGCCAGTGTATCATCGTCAATAATTTTATCCGATTTGTCTTCATAAAAATAAGGTCCTTCTTCCTCATATACATCCAAACCAGCTGCCCCTACTTTTTTGTTTTTTAAGCCTTCGATCAAATCTTCGGTACGGATAAGTTGCCCTCTTCCGGTATTTATAATCATGACGTTGTCTTTCATTATTGAAATCGAGTCTTCGTTAATCATGTGTCGGGTTTGATCTGTCAGGGGACAATGTAAAGAAATGATATCTGAATGGTGGTAGAGGTCGGATAATGTCGTATAGGTAAACTGCAGTTCTTCTGCGATTTTCGGGTCCGGAAAAATATCATAAGCTACTATATTCATACCAAAACTTTTGAGGATTTGAATAAGGATCCGGGCTATTTTTCCCGTTCCGATAATGCCGGCTGTTTTCCCGTGCATGTCAAATCCCATTAAGCCGTGTAAGGAGAAATTTCCGTCCCTTGTGCGCCAATAAGCCCGGTGAATTTTCCGGTTCAGAGACAGCATCAAGGCTACCGCAAATTCTGCTACTGCATAAGGAGAGTAAGCAGGGACTCTGACTACTGTCAGTTTACCTGCAGCTGCTGCCAGATCCACATTATTAAAACCTGCAGAACGGAGAGCCAGCAGTTTGACCCCGTTATCAGCCAAGGCGTTGATAATTTCGGCATTGGCAATATCATTTACAAAAATACAGACAGCATCTACTCCTTGTGTCAGTACAATGTTGTTCCTGTTGAGATGACCTTTATGGTAACGGATATCAAAACCGTAATTTTCATTTATCTTGTCGAAAGCGGCTTTATCATAAGGCTTGGTGTCAAAAAATGCAATTTTATAACTCATATACGTTGAAGAATTGGTTTTCTAGGAAGTAACGTAATTTACCCGAAGCCGGATACAAGACCCTTGTTAAAAATATTAATCGGATATACTTTTATTTAAATTGATGGGATGGATTCTTTTCAATTTTTATTTGTAATAAGTCTCTATAAGCTTTAAAACAGAGGAAGGAACCAGGGCGCTGATGTCTTTTCCTTCCCGAACCATTTTCCGGATTTCCGTAGATGAAATTTCTGATAAAGGAGCGTCTATTCTTATTAGATTGGGGAAATGAATATCTGCCGTATGAATATGAGGCCTTGGATAGACATAAATCGGATAAGTTGAAATGATCTGCTCGGAGTCTTTCCAAAGAGCAAAGTTTTTTAAATTATCTTCTCCGATTATGAGAGCAAATTTTTTATCCGGATATTGTTTTGAAAATTTCCGGAGCGTGTCAATCGTATAAGAGGGCCTGGGCATTTTGAATTCAATATCGCAGGCTTTTAAATGAGGATGGGAATAGATGGCTGTTTCTACAATTTTTAAACGCAGGCTTTCCTCCAGTAATCGGATTTCTTGTTTAAAGGGATTTTGGGGGCTGATAATAAGCCAGATTTCTTCACAGTAATGGTGGTGAAGTATATACTCCGCAATTGTCAGGTGTCCGTTGTGTATGGGATTAAACGATCCGAAAAAAAGTCCTGTCATATTGTCCCTAAAATAAGCTGAAATATTTTTGTTTATTGCTTTTATCTGTTTTGTTTTACGGGATAAAGCAAAAAGTCCATCCTCATAAATTTGGAAAAATCTAGTTTTGTACGAAATTTCAAATATATAATTTTATTACTACTTTTGCGTCCGCTAAAATAAAAAGATAAAGAAAAGAGGGGACGTTTGAGGGGTAAGGGTTAGTAATGAGGATAAATTTTATTTATAATTCACGACAAGAGGATGATGGATTTTATAACGATTATCGATTATATCGGAACTTTTGCTTTTGCAATCAGTGGGATTCGGCTGGCTTCGGCCAAGCAATTTGATTGGTTCGGAGCCTATGTAGTCGGATTAGCTACCGCCATCGGGGGAGGGACTATACGGGATATTTTATTGGGTGTAACGCCTTTCTGGATGACTCAGCCGGCTTATATGGTTGTAACAGGCCTGGCTTTGGTATTTGTGATTGTTTTTGGAAAATATGTCATCCGTCTGAATAATACTTTTTTTATTTTTGATGCCATTGGTTTAGGACTGTTCGCTGTTGTCGGAATAGAGAAAAGCCTGACGTGTGGATTTTCTTTTTGGGTGGCTATTATTATGGGGATGACAACCGGAGCTGCCGGTGGAGTGATCCGGGATGTTTTTATTAATGAGGTCCCTTTGATTTTCCGGAAAGAGATTTATGCATTGGCTTGTGTATTCGGCGGATTTGTTTTTTATATATGTATGTTGTTGGATTTGCCTGCGGCTTTAACCCAGTTGATATCGGCTGCGGGTGTAATTTTAGCCCGTCTGTTAGCTGTAAAATATCACATTAGCTTGCCCGTGTTGAAAGGATTATAAGTAGATGAAGGAGTGAACTGAAAAGGGTATCGGATTAAAAGTTCCCAGGTGAAAGTGTTTAAAATGTTCAAAAAGTAAAAATGGTTAAAAGCTCAAATGATTACCAGATTAGTAAACTTTGTACCGGAGGAAGACTCGTTTGTCCCTTTACTGACAAAAAAATTGGGGGTTCGGATGAAGTGTAAATCCCGTTAACCCGGTTCTGTCAGGGAACATTCCTTCCCTCATCCCCTTAAAAGAACTGGAACATTTTTCCACTTTCTCGAATCAAATACACTTAACGGGCTAAAAATGCTTTGACTTTTTCTTCTGCCGCTTTTTGAGCCGTTTCCAGATTATCGTTGATAATTACTGTATCGAACTTATTGGCAAAGGACATTTCATATTCAGCTTTGGCTATTCGTTCTTCGATTTTTTCCGGACTATCTGTAGCCCGTGAAATAAGCCGTTTTTTCAGGACCTCAATAGAGGGGGCCTGGATAAAAATGGACAGGGCCTGGTCTCCGAATTTCTTTTTGATATTTACTCCGCCTTTTACGTCTACGTCGAATAAAACGGTATGGCCTTTCGCCCAGATCCGTTCTACTTCTTTTTGCAGAGTACCGTAAAAACAACCTGGATATACTTCCTCCCACTCTAAAAATTCCCGGGCGGCAATCTTTTCTTTAAAATCGTGTTGTGTTAAAAAATAATATTCTTTTCCCTGTTGCTCTTTCCCCCTGGGAGATCTGCAGGTAGCTGAAATAGAAAATTCTAATCCTAAATTTTTACTTAAAAGGTAATTGACAATTGTACTTTTGCCCGCTCCGCTCGGAGCTGAAAAAATAATTACTTTTCCCATCATCTCATTTGCTGTTAACACGCGGCAAATCTGTATTCAATTTGAAAAATCTTCTTCCGTGTATTATAAAATATTTAAGCTCTGTTCTTTAATTTTTTCCAGTTCGTCTTTCATGCGTACGACTAATTTCTGGATATCGTGGTCATTGGCTTTTGAGCCCATTGTATTGATTTCCCTGCCAATTTCCTGTGCTATGAATCCCAGTTTCCGTCCAGGAGCCTCTTCTTTCTCTACTGTTTCTGTGAAATATTGGCAATGATTGGCTAATCGTACTTTCTCCTCTGTAATGTCTAATTTTTCCAGATAATAAATGATTTCTTGTTCCATACGGTTCTGGTCGATGTTCTGAATCTCTTTCCACTCTTTCATTTTCTCCTGCAAGCGCTGTCGTATTCCTTCGACGCGTTTTTCTTCGTATTGAGGAACTTCTGCTGCGAAAGTCTTTATCAACTCAATACGATGTAAGATATCTTGGATCAAAACCTCTCCTTCCCGTTTCCGGAATTGATCAGCCATTTCCAATGCTTCTTCGATACCGGTTTTTAATTTGAGCCATTCTGTTTCGTCGAGTTCTTCGGACGGTTGTTTGAGCGTATCGGGAAAGCGCATGATCGTTTGTAAAAGTTCATTATTGTTGATTTCCACACCCAATGTATCGGCTACATCCAGCATCTGTTTAAAATACTGTTCCACAATCGTTTGATTGATGGATACTGCTTTTTCTGTTTCTGAATTATCAAAATAAATACAGACATCAATTTTGCCTCTTTCCAGTCGGTTTTTGATCAGATTACGGATTTCCATTTCTTTTTCTTTATAAAGATTGGGAATCCGCAGGTTAATATCGGGTTGTTTCGAGTTTAAACTTTTAACTTCAATGACTATTTTTTTATTCCCGGTTTCTATGGTTGTTTTCCCAAAGCCGGTCATGGATTTTATCATAATTTGCCGTATTTATTTTATCTGCAAAAATAACGATTTGTTTATAAATTAATATACTATTCGTCTATATTTGACTGTAAGGCTGCTGAGAAGAATATCTCAAACAGCCTGTTTTTAATTCCGGTTAAATGGTTAATTCCAGTACAGCCGGACAGTGGTCTGAATGTTTAATTTGCGGTAATATATAAGCATCTTTTAAAAAAGGAACAATGGCCGGGCTTACCATACAATAATCAATGCGCCATCCCTTGTTATTGGTCCGGGCGTTTGCCCGGAAACTCCACCAGGTATAATGATGAGGTTCTGCGGCGTGAAAATAACGGAAAGAATCGATAAAACCACTTTCCAGAAAATGGCTCATCCAGTCCCGTTCTTCCGGTAAAAAACCACTGCTATTGGCGTTCCGGACCGGGTCGTGGATATCTATAGGACGGTGGCAGATGTTATAATCTCCGCATAATATTAATTGCGGACGTACCTGTTTTAATTCCAAAACATAGTTTTGAAAATCTTCCAGCCATTTCATTTTAAAAGCCTGCCTTTCTTCTCCTGTTGTACCAGAGGGATGATAAACACTTACCACAGATAAGTCTCCGTAGTCTGCTCTTATAAAACGACCTTCATTGTCATAGGGAGGAATCCCCATGCCACTGATTACCTGATCCGGTATTTTTTTAGTGAGGATTGCGACTCCGCTATATCCTTTTTTCAGAGCTGAAAAAAAATAAGAGTGATATCCCAGCATTTCAAACTCTAAAGTCGGTATCTGGTCCGGTTGCGCCTTTGTTTCTTGCAGACAGACAATATCCGGCTGCTCGGTTGAGAGCCAGTCCGTAAAACCTTTGGAAAGAGCGCTTCTGAGACCGTTTACATTATAAGTAATAATTTTCATAAATTTTTCGGATATGTTTTCTTTGTCCTGTTTATTTCAGCATTTCAGCTTTAAATCCGGCTTTTTGCAACGCTTGAATGATTTTTTCATCTGAATAATCCCCTTGAACCGTCAGGATTCTATCCGGATCAGAAAGGTCAAAGATCCACTGGTTTTCAGGTACAATCTGATTTAAGAAAGGTCTGATTTTAGCTACGCAACCTTGACATTTGGCTGTTGTTTTAAATTTGTGTATTTCCATATTTTTACTATTAAACCTTCTGTAAAGATAACAGAAAAGTTTGAAAAATAACGGAAAAGATTTTTCTTTCAGTGAAAACCGTTCTTTGATAATTTTTGTAAATCAGAAAGATTTAAATTTTTTGTTTCCCGGATATTCCCGCGTTTTTTGTAACTTTAGGCAATAAAAAGAATACCTTATGAAAAATGAAATGATAATGATGTGTTGCCTATTGAGTACAGTGTCCGTTAAGGCAGATCCTTTTGAAAAGGATACATTCACGGCAAGAGACGGAAAAAAACTGGAGATTACATTTATTAAGCATGCCAGTCTTATGCTTGAATATGACGGACACATTATACAGGTTGATCCGATTTCTGAATATGCAGATTATGCGAAGTTCCCAAAAGCAGATGTTGTTTTAATTACCCATGAACATTACGATCATTTGGATCCTAAAGCTATTGCTGCTTCCGAAAAAGAGGGAACGGTAATTGTGAGCAATCTTTCTTCTTATGAACAAATACAGAAAGGAATAGTGATGAAAAATGGAGATAAAAGACAATTGACTCCTTATCTTTTTATAGAAGCTGTACCCGCTTATAATACCACACCCGGAAGAGATAAATTCCATCCGAAAGGGCGGGACAATGGGTATGTGCTCACTTTAGGAGGCACCCGTATTTATATTGCCGGGGATACCGAAGACATACCGGAAATGAAGAATCTGGAAGCTATCGATATCGCTTTTTTGCCGGTTAATCAACCTTATACGATGACTGTCCCCCAGGCAGTGAAAGCTGCAGAAAGGATAAATCCAAAGATTTTATATCCTTATCATTACGGGGAAACACCTGTCCGGGAGTTACAGGATCAATTGAAAAATCAATCTTCGATAGAAGTGAGAATCCGGCAACTGCAATAAATATTCTCTACAGGAAAAAGATAAAAGGATTGTCCGGGAAAAATGTTTCTTTGTTTAGGAGTGAAAATGCTCAGAAAGTCCAGATGTAGAAATAGTCAGGTTATCTTTAATAGAATCAGGGGATGAATGCTTCCTGACGGAAGCGGATGAATGTTTCACTGACTAACGGAGTTTACATTCTTGATTCATTATTTCGTCCGGACCGGAGGTCCTTTAAGCTGGGGATCGTCAGACGAACTTTAATCAGGCACAGAGAGCCGTTAATTTTTTTAATGTTTGAACATATATACCAATGTATTTAAGACGTAAGGAAAATTTAGACAGTTCCTTTTCTCGTTTTCCTGATTTCAATCTGTCTGGTGTTCGTTTTCATGATTTGTTCCATTTCGTATATAATCATAGCGGTTGCTCCCCAAATAAAATATTCCCCTAGCCGGTATCCGGGAGCGATAATTTTGTGATCATGCCGGGAGAAAGAGGTAGTAGATTTGTGATTGGGATCAAATAATTCTTTCAAGGGAATGGAAATGACTTTGTCGACTTCATGAGGAGATAAAATAAATTCTGGTTTTTGAAGCACGGACCCTACGATGGGAGTAATATTATAATTACTCAGGGGAATATATAATTCGCTTAGAGTTCCCAAAATGGAGATTTCTTTTGAGGGAACTCCGATTTCTTCTTCACATTCCCGTAAGGCTGTGTCTATGGCATCCTTGTCGCAGGCATCCATTTTCCCTCCGGGCAGGGCAATCTGTCCGGCATGATATTTCCCTCGGTTTGTCCGTTTGATAAACGGAATTGCCAATTCATTGTTATCCGGCATAATCAATATCAGGACAGCGCTTTTAACGGGCGGTCCGGAATGTATACCTTCATAACCTTCTATAATCTTAGGTCGAGGAGCCATTTTATTTTGAGCATCTTGTCCGGGTAGAGTAGAATATAAGGCTGTTTTTATTCGAACCATGGTAACGAACGAATTAGAAAGAAAGTGATATCCGGAATGTCTTTTCCGGATATCGGCTTTCTCTTTCTGTCAGATATTGTAAAAAGTCGTAAAAGCTTCGATGACATAGTGATGATCCAGGGAACCTCCTGTTTCGCGTACAGAGTGCATGGCCCACATCGGGTTACCGATATCTACTCCCCGCATTTCCATTTGAGAAAGCAGAATATTTCCAAGAGTGGAACCGCCTGCCATATCCGATTGATTGACAAATGTTTGATAAGGAACATCTGCCATTTTACAAATGGTTTGAAATACGGCTGCTGAATCTCCATCTGTAACATATTTCTGATTAGCATTGATTTTGATTACCGGTCCTCCGTTCATTACCGGATGATTTGTCGGATCATGCTTTTCAGCATAGTTCGGATGTAAAGCGTGAGCCATATCGGCAGAGATCATGAAGGAATTGTGAATGGCCCGGTATAAATCCTCAGGACTTCCTCCCAGATTGTATACAATACGTTCGATGATTGTTCTCAATATGGGAGAGCCGGCACCCTGTTTGGTTCCGCTTCCCACTTCTTCGTTGTCGAATATAGCCAGCACTTTTGTTTTACGGCATTCTTTAGAATTCAATAACGCTTTCAGTCCGGCATGTACCATGGCCAGATCGTCTAATTTACCACAGGAGATAAATTCTTCATTCATGCCTGTCAGGCATCCCTTTTCAAAATTATAAAGGGTCAAGTCGAAATCGAGAATTTCTTCCGGCTGAATTTGCATTTCGGTGGCAATGAGGTTGAGTAAATAATTGTCCTTTTCAAAATGTTCGTTTACCATTCCTAATACCGGTAGCATATCCTTCTGTTTGCTCAACGGATTTCCCTGATCGTTTACAGCCCGGTTAAAATGGATGGCTAAATGAGGAATCGTTAATAGAGGACGATTAAAATTGACAAATTGGGTGACAGGCTTTAGTGGATTATTACTTTTGAGCATTACCCGTCCTGCCATAGAAAGAGGACGATCAAACCAGGTATACAGAATGGGCCCTCCGTATACTTCAGTATTCAATTTGAGATATTTGCCTTCTACAAGCATTTCTGCATGAGGTTTAATCCGGAAAGTAGGAGAATCGCTGTGGGCACAGATAAATTTAAATCCGTTTTCAGCAATGTCTCCACTGCCGGGAACAAAAGCGAAAAGGGAGGAATGATTTTTGGTAACGAAATACTTTCCTCCTCTTTCAATATTCCAGCTTTCCCCGGAAAATAATTGTTTAAATCCGTTTTCCCGGAGGTGTTTTTTGAGATTCAGAATAGCATGAAAATTAGTGGGGCTTTCATTGATAAAATCAATTAGTTCTCTGGCTGCCTGTTTTTCCATAATCGGACTGATTTTAAAAGTGCAGAATCCGGTTTCTCTTCAATACGGATAAATTCGGATTTCTGACAGGTTTATAAATAATGTTTTTTATTAACTTTATAAAGTTATTTTCCGTTTTTAGCATTCTAAAATAACGAATAAAAATCGAAAACTGAAAATTAAATACGGACTTTTGGAAATTGTAATGAATATTGACATTTATTTTGTCTGAGAGAAAGCAGATTGGGAAAAATAAAATTTGTCAAATTAATAGACAAACTTGTCCAATAATTAGACATTTTTTGAGGGATATAAAAATGTAAATAATTGTAATTGAATTTGTTATTTGAAATGGCATACGTTTTGTAGAATTTAAGAAGAAATTAAATGGCAAGATTATGATTGAATTAAAAAATGTTGACAAGTATTATAAATCCCGCTTTCAGCGTACGTTTATCCTGAAGAATGTCAATTTTACTGTAAATGAAGGGGAATTTGTGAGTATTATGGGACCTAGTGGAGCGGGTAAATCCACTTTATTGAATATCATCGGTATGCTGGATGAACCTTCGGAAGGAGAGTATTATTTTATGGGTAATCCGGTTCATAAAATGACAGAAAAAGATAAGAATCTATGCCATCGGAATTATATCGGTTTTATTTTTCAGGCCTATCATTTGCTGGAAGATATGAATGTGTATGAGAATATCGAGATGCCTTTGGTGTATAAGGGGGTAAAGGGAAAAGAGAGAAAAGCAATTGTGGCAGATATTCTGGATCGCTTTAATATTGTAGCCAAGCAGGATTTATTTCCGGACCAATTGTCTGGCGGACAACAACAGTTGGTGGGTATTGCCCGGGCTATTGTTGCCCGCCCTAAATTATTGCTGGCAGATGAGCCGACAGGGAATTTACACTCTGAACAAGGAAGGCAAATTATGGAATTATTGAAAAAATTAAATCAGGAGGAAGGAATGACTATTATTCAAGTAACCCATTCCGAACAGAATGCCCGCTATGGTACCCGGATTGTAAATATTATGGATGGTTATTTGAAAGAAGGAATTGCAAATGTGGAAGGAGGATTGAAGCTTTAAAGGGAAGATAAAGGCGTGATTTTTAAAAAAGGCATTTTTTAACGTTATAATTTATACATGAACATTTTCAAAAATTTTTCCCGGAATTTTAAACACAACCGATTGTCTTCCATGATCAATATGTTGAGTCTGATTCCTGGACTTGCTTGCTGTTTATTGATTGTCATGTGGATTGTAGGGCAGGTGGAGACAGACCGTTCGTTTAAAAATATCGACCGGATTGTCACCCTTCAGGGGTATCATGAAGGACAAAATACTTTTTGGGGCGTTTCCCCTGCGGTGACTCCCGTATTAAAGATGGAACGTCCGGAAATAGAGAAGGCTGTTCGTATCCGGAATGCAGCCCGGACGGTTAAATATGAGACAGAAAATTTCGGTATTTCGGCTTATGATGCGGATTACGATTTATTCGATTTATTCAGTTTGACAACCATAGAGGGAAGGCCTTTTGCCGAGGGAGAAAAAGATCGTTGCGTACTTACGCGTAAGGCTGCGAAAATCATATTCGGAAATAAGTCCCCTATAGACCAGGCGCTGGAATTCGATTTCGGGACTTTTACTGTATGTGGCGTTATAGAAAATTTGCCACTGCACCGGACAGTTGCCCGGCAAGGAAGGGAAGAGATTATTTTTTTGCCTATAGAACGGAATCAGGAAGGCTTGAGTGCCTGGTATAACAATAGCTTTGAAAGTTATGTCTTATTGAAAGATATGGCCGGTTTTGAAAAGTTCGCAACAGAGATTAAAGACCGGGCGATAAAAGCTCAGCCGGAAACGAAGTTGTATATTAAAGCCGGAAAATTAAAGGACCGTTATTTACATGCTCACGGGCATATCCGGGAGGTACGCTTGATGGGATTAATCGCTTTGGTGATCTTGTTGATTGCTTGTATTAATTTTGTCAATTTATCAACCGCCGCATTTTCCCAGAATGCTGTACAAACGGGTATACGGAAAGTGGTGGGAGCTACCCGCAAAAGTTTAATTGCTATTTATCTTTCCAATACGTTTATATTGGTATTGATTTCCTATTTTCTGGCTTTTTTATTGGCTTATGTTATTGTGCCTGTTTTTGGAACAATAATCGGAAGCAATTTCCGGGTTTCTGATTTACTTCGTCCCGAAGTATTCTGGATCGGAGGAATTATGTTGGTGATTACGACCTTGCTGGCTGGTTTATATCCTTCGTTTTATTTGTCTTCTTTTCTGCCTGTAAAGGTGTTAAAAGGCCGGAATGCTGTTGGCTTATGGAGTGCCCGTTTGCGTCAGAGCCTGGTCGTTTTGCAGTTTGCCGTATCCATTACCTTAATTGCATGTACATTGATCATTTCCCGTCAAATCCGGATGTATCAGAATATGGATTTGGGATATAAATGGGATGAAGTTTTATATATATCTTTGCGCAATCAGGCGCAGGTTCAGAAAGCGTTTGTTTTACGGGATGAACTTGTGAAAGATGGAGGCGTGCGTTTTGCTACAGTTTCGACATCTATTCCCACTGCTATATATTGGAATGGGGTGGGTTTTAATTGGGAAGGGAAAGATCCTTTACAGAATCCTTTGATTTCTATGCTGTATGCAGATGAAAGTTTTTTTAAAGTATATGACATCCGGCTAAAAGAGGGAGAGTTTTTTACTGAATCACAGGAAGGAGTGGTTGTAAACCGCAAATTGGCAGAACTGATGGGGGGAAATGCTTTGGATAAATATTTTCAGCAGGGGGAAGAAACCCCAAAAGTGAAGATTTTAGGCGTTGTGGATCAGTTCCTTTTTAATGACTTTAAAGCAGAGGAAGAACCTTTGGTCATTTTCCCGATTTATCCGGAAGAAAGAGAGTGGGTGAATATCGTGAGTATACGGGTAAGTGGGGAAAAATTAGGGGAAGTTTACGATAGGATAAAAAAACGAACGGAAGAAATTTTCGGAGAACCGCCTGTTATCCGTTTTCTCAATGGAGATGTAGAATATTGGCTTGAATCTGAAAAGCAAACTTCTCATATGGTATCTTTTTTCTCTGTATTGGCTATTTTAATTTCCTGCCTGGGTTTGTTCGGGTTAGCTACTTTTATGATGGAACAGAAACGGAAAGAAATAGGGATTCGCCGGGTGAATGGTGCCAGAATATCAGAGATTGTCTGGTTGTTAAATGTCAATTTCTTAAAGCCGATATTGGTTGGTTTTGTGATTGCCTGTCCATTGGCTTATTATTTTATGAGCCGTTGGTTAGAATCTTATCTGAAGCGCACAGAAATGAGTTGGTGGATTTTTATAGTGGCGGGAGCATTGACAGCTGCAATTGCTTTAATTACTTTGTTATGGCGGAGTTTAAAGGCAGCGATGGAGAATCCGGTTAATTCCTTGAAAAGTGAATAGATAAAAGAGAAGTTACTTTCATTTAAGGATTTAGACAATTATAAGTTTGAGGATTGAGGGAAGGGGAAGGTTTTTCCCTTTGGAGTAAGGTTCCTGTACGGGAGCTGTTGAAGAGAACTGACATTTCTGATTTTACGTTTTCATCGGAGCCGGAAATTCATTAATCGGTTACGGGGAGTCAGAGATATTTTTTAATTTTAAAAAATTTAATCCACGGGCATAAAATTAATTTTGCCAAATTAAAATCAGTAGATATGAAAGTTATCAAAGAGTTTTGGGTCAATTTCCGCCGCTTTAAAATAGCCGGAATATTGAATGTGGTTGGGTTGTCGGTCGCTTTTACGGCTTTTGCCGTAATTGTTATCCAATTGGTTTTTCAAAATGGATACGACCGATTCCGGCCTGATGCCGATAAAATTTTCCGGGTAGAGTTACTTTTCCCGATGTCTTTACAATATTGTGCTTCCGGTCCCAGTCCGATGGGCGGCATGTTAAAGGATCAAAGTCCTCTGGTAGAAGATTATTTTGTTATGGCGGATGATCAGAAAGATATATTCTTGCTGAAAAAACCGGATGGTTCATCAGATAAATTCAAAGAAATGTGTGGAAATGCAACGGCTGGTTTCGCTGATGTGTTAGGTATGGAGATTCTGGAGGGAGATGCCCGGCAGGCTTTGACGGAGCCCGATATGTTGTTGATTCCGCAAAGTGTGGCTCAGAAATGGTTTGGCCGTGAACCGGCAGTAGGGAAACATATATTTCGCAATGGGAAAGGGAAAGATGTAACAATAGCTGCTGTATATAAAGACATGCCGAAAAATTCTGTTTTTAAAAACAATTGTTATACCCGTTTTGTAGAAGAGGAAAACTGGGGGGACTGGAGTGGGCAAATCTATATAAAAGCGGCAACTTCGGATAGAAATGTATTGCAGCAACAGGTTAATGCTTTGGAAATTGCTACTCTGGATCAGATTTTTGAAGGGCTGCATAAAAAAGAGCAAGTAGAAAAAGAAGGGAAGTCCTATTTGCGCGTGTCTCCTTTGACCGGAATATTTTACGATAATACGGTGATTTACGATGCTTCTGATAAAGGAGACCGTCGGAATGCTGTAGTAATGGTAGCTATCGGATTGTTAATTATCCTGATTGCAGGCATTAATTTTATTAATTTTTCGATGTCGTTGGCTCCTACCCGGATGAAAAGTATAAATACTCAAAAAGTATTAGGAGCTGTAGTTGCCGCTCTGCGCCTGAAATTAGTAGCAGAAGCTGTTACTTATACCGTAATTGCTTTTTTGGTGTCTATCGGTTTGTTACAATTGTTTGCCATCTCCGGCTTTTCAAATTTGTTTTCTGTATCGTTGATTCCGGTAGATCACTGGGAAATAATGGGGGGAATCGGTTTATTAGCTATTCTACTGGGTATTTTTGCCGGTTTATATCCGGCATTTTACGTTACTTCTTTTGAGCCGGCAATGGTGTTAAGGGGAAGTTTTGTGATGACCCCTAAAGGGATTCGTTTGAGAAACGGTTTGATGGCTTTTCAATTTATTATTTCTATTGTATTGATAACCTGTACTTTATTGATGGGAGCCCAATATCGTTATATGCAGGATTACTCCCTGGGATTCCAGACGGAGAACATCGGTTGGTTGAAACTGGACAGGGATTTGATGGCTAATCAGGAAACTTTAATTTCAGAGATGACAGCTGTTCCCGGTGTAACAGATTATACATTTTCCGATTATGTACCGGGTGAAGATTTAGTCTCGAGTGCAGGAACAGAAATTGATGGGGAAGCAGTACAATTAGACAGTTGGATCGTTTATAAAAACTTTATGGACTTTTTTGGAATAGGGTTAATAAAAGGAGAAAATTTTTCTCAGTCTGATTTATCGGAAAGACAAATTATTTTAAACGAGACAGCTGTGAAAAAACAACCGGTTTTGGAACGTTATTTGGAACGTAGTTTTCCGAGTCCGACATTTAAAGGACGATTTGTCGGAGTCGCTCACGATGTTCATTATATGTCATTACGCAAAGCCGTCGGTCCTTTGGCCATTATTTGTCAAAACGAACCGGGTTATGAATATATGTTCCTGAAATTGTCCGGCCATTCTTTTTCGGTTACTATCGAAAAAATAAAGGAAATTTATGAACATTTATCTCCTTCCGGAATATTTGAATTTGAATTTCTGGATCAATCTTTACAGCAAAGTTATGAAGCTGAGAAACGTCTGATGCAGGTTATTTCATTAATGGGGAGTATTGCTATTATTTTAGCCCTGGTAGGAGTGTATGGGCTGATTGTCTTCAACGCTCAGTATAAACGGAAAGAAATCAGTGTCCGGAAAGTGAATGGAGCTACTGAAAGCCAGATCATGCTGTTATTAAACCGGAATTTTTTCCGTTTACTGATCCTTTCGTTTATTATTGCATGCCCCATTGCCTGGTATGCTATAAGTCGTTGGCTGGAGAGTTTTAACTATAAAACACCTATTCATTGGTGGATATTTTTGCTGGCTGGAGTAATTACTTTAGGAATTGTCCTCATTACAGTGAGTTGGCAAAGTTGGAAAGCAGCTACAGAAAATCCGGTAAAAGCCTTGAAAAGCGAATAGGGCGTTTAAATATTCAAAAGGTTTGATTGTTCGACTGTTGAAGGGGCGGAGAAGGTTTGATTGTAGACTTGTATTTTATTTGATAATCAGAATGAAATTGCGGGTAATGTATCTTTATAATATAATAAATTTTTCTGCAAATTTTAGCCGGATCTTTATCCGGTAAAGGTAGCATTATCAATCTTTTAAACCTTTTTCTTCTTTAAACCTTTTGCATTTAAATGGTTGAACAATTCATCCTTTTCTTCCCTTTTATCTGTATAATTATTTAACAGTTTTGTCCATTTTTTAGACAGTACTTTAATTCTATTCTTAGTTAAATGTATAAATATTAATCAGTTATATATTTGGCATATAATTTGACATGAATAAGTAAAAAATACAGAAGTTATATAACTGAAAGCATATGGAAAGAAGTGGTTTAAAAATTTTTTGGCGAAATTTAATCAAGCAGAAGACGGTTGGTATTTTGAGTATCGGGAGTTTGGCCATTGCAATTGCTGTGGTAATTCTTATCGGATTGTGGGCGGCTAATGAATTCAGTTTTGATAAGTTTCAGAAAGACGGGGAGAGAATTTATCGGGTATACGGAAGTCTAATGCTGAACAATACTCCCACTGCTATTGGTTCAACTTATAAAATTCTAGGATCTGATGCGGTGCAAAAGTTTCCGGAAATTACAGATATGTGCCGGATTACACCACAAGATTTGGAGGTAAAAATTAATGATATAATATATCAGGACAATAAAATCTTTTTAGTGGATTCCAATTTCTTTACATTTTTCACATTTGCTTTAAAAACAGGTGATCCGCGTACCTGTCTCTCTGCTCCTGATGGTTTAGTAATCGATGAATTTGCTGCTAACCGGTATTTCCCTGGCGAAAATCCCATCGGAAAAATGATGACTATACAGGATAAAATATTTACAGTGACAGCTGTAATGAAAAATATGCCGGAGAATACTCATCTCAAAGCTCATATTATTAGTCCTTTCCTGGGTTATTGGGCAAAAGATCAGTATTTGGGTTACGGTTCTACAGATTGCTTCCTGACCTATTTCAAAATAGAGAATCCGGCCTATATTTCTCGTCTCGAAAAGGGAATGACGGAATTGATCCGTATCACCAGTTCTCAATGGCAACAACTGGGTTTTGAATATAAACTGCAGCCCTTATCGGATATCCATTTCAATAATTCCTTTAAGTTCGATAATGTAGTCCATGGAAATAAAAGTTTGGTACTGGTTTTTTTGTTAACGGCTTTTGTAATCTTGTTGATTGCTTGTATTAATTTTATTAATCTTTTTATTTCTACCTCTTTTTTAAGAGCTAAATCCATCGGAGTGAAAAAAACTCATGGGGCAGAAAAAGGAATGTTGATACGTGAATTTTATAAGGAGACATTTTATTATGTATTGATTGCCTTGGTGATCGGAGTGGTTGTGGCTCAGCTGACTTTACCATTATTCAATCGTCTGGCGGATTATCATTTGACAATTGATTTTTTGAATCCGTGGTTATATATTTTTCTGCTCGGGGTGACTTTATTTGTCATGTTGACAGCAGGTACTTTTCCGGCTTTGTATATGACCAAATTCAATGCTGTAGCTACTTTAAAAGGACAATTTAAAGGAAAAAATCTTTCTTTTTTACAGAAAGGTTTGATTATTGTACAGTTTACAGCTTCTATTATCATTCTGATATCTGTTTTCTTTATCAATAAACAGGTAAATTATATGATTCATAAAGATTTGGGTTTTGATAAAGAAAATGTTTTATATGTATATGACCGGGGCGGTTTTGTGAAGAATTACGAAGCATTCCGGAATGAAATGAAAAGTTATCCCTTTGTTCAAGATGTAACTTTAAAAGATACGGATCCGGCGGGTTGGTGCAGGGGAAATTCGGTAAAAAAACCGGGTGATGATCAGGAATATCTGATGGAATTTTGCCAGATAAAACCCAATTATTTTGATATGATGGGCATGCGGATGTCTGCAGGACAAGAATTTAGTGAAGATTCCGGAGATTCTTTACATTATTGTATTTTGAATGAAACAGCGGCCCGGATGTTAGGTTTTACTGAACCTGTAGGAGAAAAACTATATACAGATAACCGGTTTTATGTTGTTCGGGGAGTGGTAAAAGATGCACAGACGAAATCACTTCACCAAGGAATAGATCCGCAAATTTATTTTACTTTTGAAAAAGACTGGATCGGTGATCCTACCGTTCTGTTTAAAATACAGGGAAACCCGCAGGAAGCCGTTCACCTGATTCAAAATAAATGGAACGACCTCAATCCCGGTACTTCTTTTGATTATTATTTTTTAGATGATACTTATGCCCGTTTATATAAGGCGGAAACCAATGCCGGACAGATATTGGGGGTTGCCATGATCATTACGTTGATTATTAGTGTTGCAGGTTTATTTGCCATTGCTTATTATACCACACAACGCCGGCTGAAAGAAGTCGGAGTACGGAAAGTAAATGGGGCTTCAGTATGGGAATTATTATTAATCCTGAACTGCGATTTCTTTGTTTGGGTCGGAATTTCTTTTCTGATCGCTTGTCCTTTGGCTTATATCTTTGTATCCCATTGGCTGGAAAGTTTTGTGGAGAGAACTTCTTTAAGTTGGGGAATATTTGCCCTTGTGGGAATCATTACATTTTTTGTGACTTTACTGACTGTTAGTTACCAGACTTGGAAAGCAGCCAATGTAAATCCGGTAAAGGTGCTGAAAAGTGAATAACAGAAACGTTTCTGGAACATATAAAATAAATTTTATGAATCTGAATAGTTTCAAAGTCTTTGTACGAAATCTGAAAAAACAGAAAACCGTTGGTATACTGAGTATTGGTTGCCTGGGAATTAGTATAGCTGTGGCTTTACTCATCGGGTTATGGGGAATCAATGAATTGAGTTTCGATAATTTTCATCAGCATGGAGATCAGATTTATCGTTTGACTATAAATACGTTTAAAAATAATGAATCGACTCGTTTTGGTTCAACGTTTAAACCTTTCGGGGAAGAAGCAAAAGATAAGTTTCCGGAAATCCGAAAAATGTGCCGGGTTGCTGCCTGGACTGATAGCGAAATCTGGATCGGCAACACCGTATATAACCAAAATAAGGTTTTAGTCACAGATACTAATTTTTTTACTTTTTTTACGTTTCCTCTGAAGGTGGGAAATATTGCTAGCATTTTTGAAGCACCGGACAATATTGTACTTTCCGAATCAGCTGTACTTAAATATTTTCCCGGAGAAGATCCGATAGGGAAAATACTCCGTTACGGAGGGCAAAATTTTAAAGTTATGGGAATCATGTATGATATGCCCGCTAATTCTCATTTGCAGGCTGATATGATTGTTCCTTTATTCGGTTGGTATGCAAGGGATGTGTGGGGCGGTTCGGATATTTATATCACCTATTTTCAGATTGAGCCGACGACAAACTTTCCGACTTTACAAAACGAATTGACTCAATTGTTGTCAGATCGTATGATTTCTTTCCGGGACCGGAAGAGTTCCGTCTATCTTGAACCTTTAAAAGATATTCATTTCTCTACAGAAAGCGGATCAGAAAATATTGCCAAAGGGAGCAAGTCCTTGGTAATGATTTTTTTACTGACGGCTTTAGTGGTATTATTGATCGCCTGTATTAATTTTATTAATCTCTTTATATCCACTTCCTTTTTGAGAGCTAAGGCGATAGGCGTAAAGAAAACGCACGGAGCAGATAAAATTTCTTTAATCCGGGAATTTTTTACGGAGACTTTTTATTATGTAATAATGGCTGTCGGTCTTGGAGTAGTTATAGCTTGTGTCGGAGTCCCGTTTTTTAATGAAATGGCCAATAGCAATATTTATATTGATTTCAAGTCCCCTTTATTGTATGTTTTTTTAGGGGGACTTACTCTTTTTACTGTTTTTATTGCCGGTTTTTTTCCGGCTGTATATATGACTAAGTTCGGAGTGGTGGAAACCATGCGGGGGCAATTCAAAGGTAAAAACCTTTCTTTTTTACAAAAAGGATTGATTATAGCTCAATTTACAGCCTCTGTGATTTTTTTGATTTCCATCTTTTTTATCAATAAACAGGTTCATTTTATGATAAGTACCGATTTGGGATTTGATAAAGAAAATGTTTTGTATGTAGAAGGGCGGGATGATTTTGCGAAACATTATGAAGCTGTACGGCATGATTTGTTACAATGCCCCGCAATAAAAGATGTAAGCCGGAAAAATTCTTTGCCGACCGATTGGGTACAGGGATGGACTGTCGGTAAAGAAGGGATGGAGGATAAATATCTGATGGAGATGTGCCGTGTTGATTACAATTATTTCGATCTGATGGGGATGAAAGTCATAGAAGGGGAAAATCCTTTCCGGGAAGTGCATGATTCTCTTCGTTATTGCCTGATTAATGAAAGGGCAGCTCAATTATTGGCTATGGAAAATCCTGTAGGAGAAAATTTATTGATTTACGGTTCTTATTATCCTATAAAGGGTGTTGTAAAAAATGCTCAGACCAAGTCCTTTCATCAGGGAGTCGATCCTCAGGTTTATTTAAAATTGAACGAGTCCTGGGGAAGCAGAGGAGTCCCTTATTTAATTAAAATAAAAGGGGATCCGCAGGTGGCAATTCGGGCGATAGAAGCAAAATGGAAAGAATTGGTCCCCCATGTGCCTTTCCAATACGGTTTTTTGGATCAGGCTTATGAAAATTTATATAAGGCGGAAACCAATGCCGGTAAAATTTTATCTTCGGCTATGTTCGTGATTTTACTGATCAGTATTGTCGGTTTATTTGCCATGGCTTTTTATGCGACACAAAGACGTATTAAGGAAATAGGAGTTCGTAAAGTGAATGGTGCAACAGTTGGCGAAATCCTGCTCATATTAAACCGTGATTTTTTAATGTGGGTATTGGTCGCTTTTGTGCTAGCTTGCCCGGTCGCTTACATTTTTATTTCCCGTTGGTTGGAAAATTTCCGTATTCGTACGGAAATCAGTTGGTGGATATTTGCAGCAGTCGGTTTAATTGTGGTTTTTGTCGCTTTGCTGACGGTTAGTTATCAAACTTGGAAAGCAGCTACTGTTAATCCGGTGAAAGCCTTGAAAACAGAGTAAAAAGAGGAGTTTTTGAGTAATGTATTCTTCCTGCTGAGTGGTAAAAATTTAGACAGGAATGTAAAATAATTATACAGGTGAAAACGTTTATCAAGTATTTAAAATATTGAAATTCAATATTTTATTCTTTTGGCATAAAGGTTGTTCCCTTCAGCTAAAAACGGATAAAAATTCTCCTCTGTTTACTCAACATTTCAATTTTTATTCCGAAAACGTAAATTTAATTGAACGGCTATGAATTTTTTGGATTTAAAGGTATTTGTCAGAAGTTTAATCCGGAATAAATTATATTCGGTAATAACAATCATTGGTTTTGCAATTTCTTTAACTTTTGTACTATTATTGAGTGTTTATATTCGTCAGGAATTATCTGTGGATGACTTTCATGTAAACAAAGACAGGATTGTGCGGATGGAAGGGGAAGATGGAGCGACCTGGGGAGCTTTGGTGGCTCAAGGCGTAAAGGATGCTTTTCCGGAAATCGAAGCTTATACGAGGATATATGAAAACAATTCAGATTATGCGACGACAGCAGATGGGAATAAGTTACTGCTTCACAGTTTATATGTAGATACGGCTTTTTTAGATATGTTTTCTTTTCCTTTGACAGAAGGACGGAATTTTAAAGCTAAAAAAGAAGTAGTTATTAGCCGTTCTTTTGCCCGGAAGATGTTTGGCGATGAATCGGCTCTTGGAAAAGATTTGAATATGAGAGGTGAAACCGGATGGTTAATTGTCGGAGTGGCGGAGGATTTCCCGAAAAATACTCATTTTAAAACTTGCGATGCCTTGTTGGATTTTAATAGTTTGAATGCAGGTTGGATTGGAAATAACAATAGTTCTGCCTTTGCGACTTATCTGATGGTGCGACCGGGTGCGGAGCTTTTTTCTAAAATTCCGGTTATGCTCGAATACCTGAAAAAAGACTTTTGGATGTATAAGGATAATTACAGAAAACAACTTTTTTTAGACCCTTTGAAAGAGGTGTATTGGAGTCCGAAATTGACTTACGGGGTACATCACAATAGCCGTACTTTTGTCTCCGTCATGATGGCTATTGTCGGGATTATTTTGATTTTGGCGTTGATCAATTACAATAACCTTTCCGTAGCGCGGGTCGGTTTTAGGGCAAAAGAGTCGGCAATAAAGAAATTACTGGGTAGTAATAACAGGGCTTTGTTCCGTCAATTTATTGCAGAATCGGTCAGTCTCTGCTATGTAGCCTTTATTTTAGCTTGTATTTTTACCGTTTCTGTAATTCCTTGGTTTAATAATTTATTGAAAACACATATCGAATTGAGTCAACATCTCACCTTTGTAACTCTGATTATTACTTTATTGGGAGTCGGAATTATTGGTATAATTGCCGGAATAATACCTGCTTTTATTATTACCCGCTTTAATCCGGTAGCAGTTGTGAAAGGAGTTTTCCGTAAAAAGACGAAGGGGGTCTATAGTAAAGTACTGATTTCTTTCCAGTATTGTACAGCGATAACATTGATTATTTGTACGCTGGTTATTTGGAAACAGACGGATTTTATGCGAAATTATAAGTTGGGATACAATAAAAACTATATTGTTTGGTTGGATAATAAAATTACAAGTCAGCAAAAAAATGCTTTACAAAGTGAATTTGAACGAATTCCGGGCGTACAATTAGTGTCCTTTGTACGGGGTACTCCGATTGACGGAGGAAACAATCAGACCATGACCGATTATGCAGGTACCGGTAAACAGATCAGTTTCCAGCAATTTGTCGTAGATTCTAATTTCTTTAAAATATTGGATTTACAGGTTATTCCAACCGGGACTGCATACGATAAAAACGGGGTGTGGTTAAATGAAACAGCTGTGAAAGCGATTGAAGCCGAAGGTATTCCGACAGAATTCATGTATTATGAACAAAAATGTCCCGTTTTAGGTATTGTAAAGGATTTTCATATAAAAGATTTGACATGTGAAATAGAGCCTTTAATTATTTCTCCTTTTCAATCGGATGAGCTGAATTTCTGGACGATTTTGGTAAAAATTTCTCCGGAGAATGCAGCCGGAACTTTTGATCAGATCAAAAAAACATATAGTCATTTTACCGATGGGCAACCTTTTGATGCCGGTTTTATGGACCAAACCATTGACGACTGGTATAAATCGGAAGCTCATACGGCCCGTTTGATCGGTTATTTTTCTATGCTGGCTATAGTATTGTGTATGATGGGAATTTTGGCCATGGCTACGTATTTTATACAGCAGCGGATCAAAGAGATCGGGGTAAGACGGGTAAATGGGGCTACAATAAACGGGATTCTTTCTATGTTGATGGGTAATTTTATGAAATGGATTGCGTTGGCTTTTGTTTTTGCCTGTCCTTTATCTTGGTATATTATGAACCGTTGGCTGGAGGATTATCCTTACCGGACGGATTTGAATTGGGAACTGTTTTTAGGAGCGGGTTGTATGGCTTTTTTTATTGCAGCAGTAATTGTAGGCTGGCAAAGTATAAAAGCGGCATCTGAAAATCCGGTAAAGGCTTTACAAAATGAATAAGTAGAAAAATTTGTATTACCGTGAAGCAGGAAAAAGATGGGGAAGGCTTTTTATCGAACGTACAAAAAGGCTAAAAGTAATTTTATTTAAATAAAATAATTATGCAATTTTCAGGCTATAAATTGTTTCTCCGTAATTTTTCCAGAAATAAATTATATTCTTCTGTAACTATTTTAGGCTTTGCAACGGCTTTGACTTTTGTTATATTGCTGAGTGTTTACATCCGTCAGGAGTTGGCTGTAGATTCTTTTCAGGAACATAAAGACCGTCTGTTTCGGGTGGCAAATGAATTGGATTACGGATATTCCGGCCCCATGGCAAGTTTGTTACAGCAGCAATTCCCGGAAATAGAGTGCTATTCTCTGTTTATGTTAAACCGGCAAGGAATTGTTCCGGTTTCTCCTACAGAAAAAATTCGGTATACCTGTGCTTATGTACATCCGACTTTTTTCAAAATGTTTACTTTCCCTTTGCTGGAAGGGGTTCCGGAGGAAGTGATGCGGGAGAAATACAGTATGGTCATTACCCGGTCGTTGTCGAGAAGATTGTATGGAAATGAATCGCCTTTAGGGAAAGAAATTCAGATTTCAGGTATTGCTGTTCCCATAACGGGAGTAATGGAAGATATTTCTGAGAATACACATTTCTCTCGTTTTGATGTAGCTGTCAATATTGCCGGTTTATCCGATTATTGGGGATGGAAAAATGGGGATGTTTTGGAACAAATGGGAATAGCCACGTTTAGTCTTTACCTAATGGGAAAACCGGGAACAAACCTGCAAGCACGGGAAAAAGATATACTAACCTGTTTGCAGAAAAATACCTCTCAATATCAACGGGAAGATAGTCCTAAGAAACTTGTAATCGAACCTTTGGAACAAATTTATTTCAGTCCTTACGGCGGAGGGGGAAAACGTAACAGTAAATCCTTAATTGCAGTGATGTCGGCTATAGGTTTGACGATTTTACTATTGGCAATTATAAATTATATTAATTTATCCATTGCACAGGGAAGTATGCGGGCAAGGGAAATATCTGTAAAAAAATTGTTCGGAAGTTCGCGTAACATGCTTTTTTCTCAATTTATAGGAGAATCGCTTATTTTAAGTTTTGTGGCTTTTCTGATTGCCTGTGTTTTCAGTATATTACTGGAATCAGTATTTAATGACTTGATGGCTACTCATATAGAAGTGGCATCCGCTTTTTCTCCTCTCCTGCTCTTGTATGCATTATTATTGATATTAGTGGTCGGTTTTATATCGGGAAGTATACCGGCCTGGGTGATAACCCGTTATAATGCCATAGAAGTAATGAAGGGAGTATTCCGGAAGAGAACCAGGGGAGTATATAGTAAAGCTTTGATTTCTTTTCAGTTTACGATTGCGATTGTATTGACGATTTGTACCATCGTATTGATGAAGCAGACACATTTTATGCAACATTACGATATGGGTTTTAACCGGGATCAAATCGTTCGTTTCCCCTATGTTTTGGATGCCGGTAAAAAAGAAACATTACGAAATGAATTATTGAAGATTGCCGGAGTAAAAGAAGTTGCTTTTACTTGTGGTGATCCGATATATGGAGGAAGTGATTTGACTTTTGATTATGAAGGAAGGAGACTGAGTTTTCAAACCTTTAAAGTGGATTCTTCTTTTTTCCGGATGCTGGGTATAAAGGAAAGGCCTACTGGAAATACAAATCTGGAGGGTGGTGAATATGTCGAGTATACATTTGGCAGTACTTCTCAGCGGAATGTATTAAAATATCAAAGTGTCTGGTTAAATGAAGAAGCCGTGAGGCAACTGGGAGTGGGAGAGTTACCTTTGGAATTTAAAATGGATAACCGGATGCAGCCGGTACGCGGAATTGTAAATAATTTCCATATACGGGATTTGTCCCATCCATTACAACCTTTGATGATTTCTCTTATGCAAGCGCCGGAATGTCCGTGGTGCATGCTGGTACAATTGCAAGGTAATGATGCCTACGCTGCTTTTCACGAAGTTGAAAATGTATATAAACAGTTGAGCGACGGGACCCCTTTTGAATCTGTTTTTTTGGATGATGCCATTGTACAATGGTACGATAATATTGACCGGATTTCCAATATGATCGGAAATTTATGCATACTGGCGATACTGCTTTCTGCTATGGGGATTTTGGCCATGGCCACTTATTTTATACAGCAACGGATCAAAGAGATCGGTATTCGTCGGGTAAATGGAGCTTCTATACGGGAAGTGCTGCAGATGTTGATGAATAATTTTATAAAATGGATTATACTGGCCTTTTTTGTTGCTTGTCCGGTAGGATATTATGCGATGAACCGCTGGCTGTCCGGTTTTAATTATCGTATTTCTCTGGATTGGTGGATTTTTGTGATTTCCGGAATGATTGCCCTTTTTATCGCAGGTTTAATGATTTGTTGGCAAAGTTGGAAAGCGGCTTCTGCAAATCCTGTAGAGACTTTAAAAACGGAATAAAATGTTTTACTGCTGAAAACAGAATGATTTATTTTGAAAGGAAAGGGGATTTTGAAGAATAACAATCTTTTTCCTGTTTTTTCCCGGGGAATTATTACATTTGTGGATGTTTGACAACATCAATACCGACAGTGAAAGATTTTTTGTTCTCAATGCATTTTATCAGCCTTCTGTGGTTTATCTTTTTATTTCCGTTTAGCAGCTGGGCTAATGGAGAAGAAAAATTCCGCGTTCTGGTAATTCATTCTTATGATTCGGATTATGTTGTTTATCCGGATTATAACCGGATGATCTTGGAAAATTTCAAAAAAGAAGGGATCAAAGCCGATCTCCGGATTTTTTATCTGGACTGTGAGCAGTATTTGGAGGAACCTGAAAAACAACGGGTATACGATTATTTGGATTCTATCGGTTCCTGGCATCCTGATTTAATTTTAGTAAACGAAGATCAGGCTACTTACTCGACTTTGGCTTGTGGGCATCCTTTGGTTTTCAATACGCCGGTTGTTTTTTCCGGAGTGAATTTTCCCAATTGGAATTTATTAAAAAAGTTTGATAACGTCACAGGATACTGGGATAGGCCGGATTATCTTGAGACGGTAAACATGATAGAAGAATTATTGGGAAAAACCCGAATCCGTTTTTTTTATGATAATACTTTCTTAGGCCGGCAGGTGACTTTAGAATTGGCCAGGCAATTGGAAAGAAAGGATATGGGGTTGTCGGAGTTGTTATACGGTTATTTAAAGGACTCTACAACAGTAAACCGGCCCGTACTTTCTGATATTGTTTCTGAAAAAATGCTTCAGCGTGTAATGCGCCCTGATACGACTCAGTTTTTCTTTACAAACCTTCGGGATAATAAAGGAAGCGGGATTTTATGGGCAATTAGCGGTATGTCAAAATATTCTGCTTTTGTCCAAACAAAATACGACTTTACTTCTACCCGTATTGGTCAAATGGCTTCTATTCCGACTTTTACTGTGATTAACGAGTGCTTTGGATACCATCAGGGCGTATTGGGGGGATATATTACTACGCTGGATATCCAAGTGACGGAAGCTGTTAAGTATGCAGCCCAGATTTTAAAAGGGAAATCGGTTTGGGAACTCCCGATCTCCCAAAGTAGGAAAAAATATGTAGTCGATTGGGAAGAATTGATACGTTGGCATCTCTCTCCGGATATTGTCCCGGCTCATTATGAGATTGTGAATATCCCTTTTTATCAACGGCATCGGGTTTTTATTATCATTGGTTGTACATTAGCCACAATTTTGATCCTGTCTTTGATTACCTATCTTTCTTACCTTTATGTCAGGGAAGCCCGCCAGAAAAAAGAAGCCCGGGAACATCTCCGCAAGGAGAAAGAGTTTTTATCACTGGCATTGGAGGGAAATGAAATATTTGCCTGGAAGTATGAGCCGGGTATAGGGTGTTTCTTTTTCGATAAAGAATTTTTTGAAAATTTAAGTATCCCTTTCCGTTTATTCACTTTAGAACAACTCTGTGAGGTGACTCATCCGGACGATTGTCCCCAGGCAGCTGCACAGTTTAAAAAGCTTTTGGCGGGTTTAATGGAAAGGGCGATCATCGATTGTCGTTGCAATTTTAATGGATCAGGCTATGTCTGGTATGAATTCCGTTATATCCGTGTTGACGATTCTTTACGGCATAACTTTTCTATTATAGGTTTGCTTTTGAATATACAGGATTATAAAAATCGCGAACAAGAACTTACTCAGGCCAGAGATTTAGCTGCAAAAGCTGAACTTAAACAGTCTTTCCTGGCTAATATGAGCCATGAAATCCGTACCCCCCTGAATGCTATTGTTGGTTTTTCAAATTTGTTGATAGATGAGGAGAACCATTCTTTCGAAGAAAGGCAGGAGTTCATTAAGATTATTAATCAAAACTGTGAGTTATTGCTGAAATTGATAGAAGATATTTTGGAAATTTCACGGATTGAGTCGGGGAATATGTCATTTACTTTTGACAAATGTAATCTTACGGAGTTGGTGGAGAAATTATATAGCACCCACCAGATGTTAATACACAATAAGGTGCAACTCTTAAAAGAAGTTCCGGAAGAACCTCTTTTTTTGTATACCGATAAACTTCGCCTGAGCCAGGTACTTTCAAATTTTATCAATAATGCTGTGAAGTTTACAGATTACGGACATATTTTAGTCGGTTATAAAAAAGAGGAAACGAACGGAAAAGTCGTTATTTATGTGGAAGATACCGGAAAAGGTATTCCGGTTCAGGAACAGAAAATGATTTTTGAACGATTTTATAAACAAGATGAATTCGCTCAGGGGACCGGTTTGGGACTGGCTATTTGCAGAGGAATTGTAGAAAAACTGGGAGGCCATATTTACTTGGAATCGGAAGAAGGAAAAGGGAGCCGCTTTTCTGTCATATTGCCTTTCCAGACAGAAGATATATCGGCAGAAGGTTATAAGGGTCCGGATGTTTCCGTTTCTTCGGAAATCCCGTTACCTGCCTCTATCCGCCCCCTTATTCTGGTTGCAGAGGACAACGAAAGCAATTATATGCTTATTTATACTCTTTTACATAAAAATTATGAGGTTCTGCATGCAAAAAATGGGAAAGAAGCCGTGGAAATAGTAAACAAAGAAAAGGTAGATTTAATCTTGATGGATATCAAAATGCCTGAAATGGATGGGATTGAGGCCTTAAAGGAAATACGGAAAAAATATCAGCATATCCCGGTTATTATGCAGACGGCTTATGCTTTCGATTCAGACAGAGAAGAAGCCAGAAAAGCCGGCTGTAATGGTTTTATTACAAAACCGATTCTCCCTGATCATTTTTTGACGGAGATAAAAAAATACTTTACTTAAAATTACTCCTTAAATTTTCCTGAGTTAACTCTTATAAAATTTTAATTTTATAAGGACTAACTTGATAAGTATTTGAGGAGTAATTTAATAATTGAACTATTTCTGTTTTATTTCTTGTCTTTACAGCATTTTTTTTCACTGTTCTCACAAGTTTCTTTTTTCCCTTCTTTACAGCATTTTCCCTGTTTTTTTCCTTCCTTGCAGCATTTTGCGTCCTTCTTGCTTACTTTACAGCATTTTGTATCTTTTTTATCTTTGCAACATTCTTTTTTTACTACACATTCTTTTTTGCATTCTTTTTTCTGATCTTTTGTGGTTTTGTTACTTTGAGCAGATGCAATACTTACTGTAAATACAAATGCCAGGGCAATAAATAAAGCTTTCATCTTTTTTTGATTTTAATGATTAATAATATATTAAGGTTCACACATTTTATTCGCAACATTTTCTGATACATCCGTTTCCTGTTTTTAATAAAGTATTTATCGGTTTTACAACATCTTTCAATACAAGATTTTCTTTGTCCGAAAGATTGGAGCAAATTCAAATATACTTTACAGACATTCGTAAAAGTTTTTTCGCACGCAGATGAAATATCTTCTCTCCTATTAGACAGCTAAGAGCAAAAATTCCTGCGTGAAGATGCAAAATAGATTTTTATTTATGCGAATAGAAGGCGTAATCTTTAGTTTATTTATAGCTATTTTATAAAAATTATCGGTTTACCCCTTTGTTTACCTGATTTATTTGTCGCTTAATTACCCCTTCTCATTTTGATATCACTCTTTTAAGAAATAGAATATATAAAAGCAGGGACTATTTGAAGTCTTTAAGTATTTTTTGAAGCAGCTCTTCCGTCTTTTTGCATTCATTTAATATTGTTTCGATGTATCCGCAGGCATTGATATAAAAATTACGGGTATTATCATTTTCCAGAATGAATGTCCAGTATTGAGTTATATTGATCGGATCATCATCATCCATAAACAACTGTTGTGCTTCTTTTAAACTAAGATTCTGTAGCCATTTCCAGGTAGCATTTGTCTTATCCGCATAATAAGTGTTTATCCATTCCTGGGAAAATTGCAGAGAATTATAACAAGAAAAGAGATTGTTCAGGAAAATTTTATTTTTTATATGTGGGATTAGTCCTGAGTTTTTCAAAACATCAAAAGATTGTGTTTTAAACAAATACCGGTAGTCATTCCCGGGTAAAGCTTGATATTTCCTGAGAGAATCCTGTGGTAAGCAACTGAAATCATTTAAATGTTCGCGGATCAGATTATAGAGATTATATTCCCGTATCAGGCGACTTTGCAGGAAGTGTAAAGATTTTAAATTATCTGCTGCTTCTTTTTTTAGCATAGTTGTGATTTTTTCCACTTCTTTTTGTTTGCTGTGTTGATTGATGGCATCACTGGCAAGGAAAGTAATTACGATACCAACAATGACGACGGATAATTGGCGGAAATAATCTTTAATATCTCCTTTTTTTATTTTGTTTAAAAAAGAGATGTGAGAAAATTTATAATTCATTTATGTTTGTCTTGATGTTTAAATTTTAGAAATTCCGTTTCAGAATCTCCGGATATTTTAAAGGGAATTAATGAACAAATTTAATGAATTAATAACAAAATACGGAAAATATACTATTAAACATTTATTAAATTCCTCATTCACTTTTTAATGATCCTGCAAAACAAATCCGGATTTCTTTTTGGCTTTTCAACAATACAGGGATTAAAATAATTAGCAATGTATAAAGGGTACTTCTTCCGAAAGTCCGAAAATTTAGAGGAATACGATAGGCGAAATCTTCCGGCAGTTTGCCCATATCGGGACAAAAGGAAAATAGTACATAAGGCCAGTAAAAGTACAAGGCTCGATGTCCTCCATATTTTTAATTGTCAGGAAACGTGGCTCTGCCTGAACGTATGCTTTCAGGGCTTCTCTTTCTCTGTTTCCTGCCTCGTAGTGAAGTCCCGGATAATAAAATAAACAGGGTAATTTGGAAGAATCTCCTTTCGTTCTGTACTATTTAACCGCAATAAGAAGAAGGAAGTCCGGATATTGGCTGTCAGTTTTCCGGAGAATTCTGCAGGCAATTGTTTTCCGGCTGAAACGATCAGTCAGATTCTGTAGTGTGAAAATAGAGGATTCTTTTCTCTGAGGGATATACTGAACGCCAGAGGATGGTTCACAACATAGAAAAAGTACCGGAAATAATAGCTTTATATGGAAAATTTCTTCCCGGCAAAAATGATACAATGGATTTTGAAATATTCCGTCAAATATATTCTCTTTTTAGAAAAGATCGAAAATAAAGTGCTTTTTCTTGTTAATTTTTTGGACAGGGGATGTCTATTTATTAGACATTATTATAAAATAATATATGTATATTATATTGATTTTCAAATTACTAAGTGTTTGGTATGCTTCTTGTATATTCTGTTATGATTTAAAAATTATAAATGACAATACAATGAAGTTAATTCAATTTAAAATGATTTTCCGTGGTTGGGCGCGTAATAAGGTATATACTGTCATTTCTATATTTAGTTTAATTGTAGGGTTGACATGCAGCATTTTAATGTCGGGTTTTGTCGTAAATGAATACCGGATAGCCCATGCTTTACCCAATAGTGATCGCTGGTACGCTTTAAGGGAAACCAGTGTTTTTTACGGGAGTACAGAATTGGAAGTATTTGGAGGAGGACAAGGAAGTTTGGCTTTACAATTGAAAGAGCGGTATCCGGAAGTAGGGGATTATTGTGTGTTTCATTATTGTTATACTCAGTTGATTGATAAAGGTAAACCTGAGGAACTGAGCGGTTATTATGAAGTTCAGCCTGATTTTGCGCGTATTTTTCAACCGAAAGTTATCGAAGGAGATTTGGAACAGACGCTTAGTCGTCCCGGAGAAATTGCTGTTACCCGTTCTTTTGCTTTGAAACGGTTTGGAAAAGAGAATGTGGTAGGGGAATCTCTGACGTTGAATGTAAATCAAACGGTACGGCTGACAAATGGAATGGTTTATAATAAAATGGGAGAAAAGATATATGTTATAACCGCAGTATTGGATGATTCCCGTAGAAGTTTTTTCAATTATAATTTATTGGCCGGTCTGCCAAAGGCAGAGATCGCTACCAATTTAAAAGGATGGATTGGGGCATACTATACTTTTGTCGGCTTAAATGAAGGAGTAGAAGCTAAGAGTATCGGGGAGAAGATTGAGGCAGACACTACTTTTCAGACAAATAGTAAACTAAAGTTTGTCCCGATGGATCAGGTTTATTTTTCATCGGATGCGGATCCGGAAGGATTGATTTTAAGCAGAGACCCCTCTTTTTTGTACATTGGAATCAGTATTGCTTTGGCTGTTTTATTGATAGCTTGTTTTAATTATATCAATATCAGTATGACCCGGACTTTACAGCGTTTGAGAAATACCGGACAGCAAATGGCATTCGGGGCTTCTAAGCAGCAAATGCGTACACAATTGATGGTAGAAACAGCATTACATGTGTTTTTTTCAGTAGGTATTGCCTTTATATTGATTTATCAACTTTTGCCTCAATTCAATGGACTATTCGGAGCCCGCTTATTTTTCTCTGATTTTTTTACTGGGGCGACACCCTGGATTTTGGCGGGATTGTTGGGATTAGTGATTATAATTCCGACCCTTTATATTTTTTCCCGTTTAGGTGAATCGCAATTGAGTCGTATTTTAAAACAAGAGTACGGAAAGCGTTCCCGTTTAATAACGGGAATGGTCGTGGCTCAATTTGCTATTTCTATTGTGTTATTGATTTTTGTGGTGAATGTGCAACGTCAGATGAATTTTGTTGCCCATAATCGTCCGGGAGCTGAAAGGATTATTACAATTGATGCAGATGGAATGATGGATGAAAATTTAGGAGCTGTTTTCCATGAACGGCTTTTCTCTATTCCTGAAATTGAAGATGTAGCTTGGGGGTCCGCTTTTGTAGACGCAATGATATCGGTCAATGGGAAAAATATGAATATAGTGAATGCGGATGAGAATTATTTCCGTTTATTTAATTTACAGTTTTTGGAAGGAGGTCCTTTTACTGCTACTTCTCCTGGTAATTACGTTGTCGTAAATGAAGCTATGGTAGAAAAATGGGACATAAAGAGTCCCGTAGGGAACAGTTTTCAATTCAACGGACAAGAATATGTCATTTGCGGAGTGGTTCATAATTACATTATTGACGATTTGACGCGGGCAATTGAACCTTTGATGATTACCTCGGAAGAACCATATACAACTGTGGTGAAAATATCAGCCGAAAACCGTTCAGCGGCTGTTGCCAAGATGATGGCTTTGTGGAAAGAAATCGCTCCCGATGAACAGCCGTTTGAATGGGAAACTTTAGCTGATTCTTTCCGGAATTTGCATCAGGAGCAACAAAAGACATTTAATTTAGTATTCGTGTTTTCCTGGATCAGTTTGATTTTAACTTGTCTGGGTTTATTCGGTCTGGCCTGGTATTCTGTGGAAAATAGAATGAAAGAAATTGCCTTGCGGAAAGTGAGCGGAGCGACAGAAGTACAAGTGATGGAAGTGCTTTGCAGCCGTTTTATGAAATGGATTTTAATAGCTTTTCTGATGGCTTTGCCCGTAGCAATTTATTTTACGTTCCAATGGATAAAACAGTTTGTTTATCAACAACAGATGACGGTGTGGACGTATGTCGGGGTTGGGGTATTTGTTTTTATGCTGGGAGTACTGACCGTTGTTTGGCAATCCTGGCGGGCAGCTGTACGTAATCCGGTAGAAACACTTAAGAGCGAGTAGAAAAAACTTTATTAAAGGTTCAATGAATATCTTTTCTCCGGTTGTAAATTTTGTTGTACGCATTTAAAATTTATGCTTTATGATACAAATTTTTCGTAATTTTTTTCATGTTCTGAAACGTTCTTTTGGAGCTAGTATTTTAAATATTGCGGGTTTGTCGGTGGCTTTTGCTGTATTTACTGCGATTTTGATTCAGGTAGACTATGAATATAGCTATAACGATTCGTTTCCAAAAGCTGATCAGATTTACCGGCTGGAGATAAAAAAGAATTCCGGAAATCAGTATTCTTCTTTGGTACCTATGCCCTATTACAGGCTGATAAAATCCGAAATACCTGAATTGGCATTTTCCTGTATTATTGGCCAATCGTTTGGTTCAATGAGTTTTTCCGTTGTTAAGCCGAATGGAGAGGTGGATTTTTTTGAAGATAGTTACGGATATGCAGATACTTGTATTGTCGATGTTTTTGATCTGGATGTGGTAGCGGGAGATTATCGGCAAGCGTTGACGGTTAAGAATAATGTATTTTTACCTTTGAGTTTAGCACAAAAATATTTCGGAGGTACCGATGCTGTCGGAAAAACGGTTTTATTCGGTGGAAAACAGGAACTGACAATTGCTGCTGTTTACCGGGATGTACCTTCTAATTCTTTTTTTCAGAACATGCCTTATTCAGGGAGTTTTAATCGTTGGGAAAATTGGAATCAATGGAATTATCAAACCTATTATGTCATTCGGGAAGGGACAGATTTTCAGGCATTGGAACATAAATTACGGAGTTTGGATAGCTTGGTCTCAAATAAATTTATAGATAATTATCAACTGAAATTCTATCCGCTGAAAGATCTTTATTTTGCTGATGTGCGCCATAGTCAGGAAGCTTGCGGAAATAAAGCGATGACAAATGTCTTATTACTGATAGGGGGGCTGATTCTGGTGGTGGCTGTCGTAAATTTTGTGAACTTTTCAACAGCATTGGCTCCTTCGCGGATTAAAAGTTTAAATACCCAGAAAACTTTTGGGGCAACCGACCGTTTTTTGCGTTTTTGCATTGTCTCAGAAGCTGTACTTTTTGCTTTTGTTTCTTGTCTGCTGGGATTCTTCTGGTGTTATTTATTAGGGACGACTTCTTTACAGGAAGTGTTGTACGCTCCCTTGAATCCGTTTCATTACATGAGTTTGTTGTTATTTGTAACCGGGATAAGTTTTGTCGTCGGAATGCTTGCAGGATGTTATCCGGCTTTTTATATGACATCTTTTTCACCGGCTTTGGTACTGAAAGGTTCCCAGGCTTTGTCTCCACGCGGAGTATACCTGCGCAATACCCTGGTCGTTTTTCAGTATGTTGTTTCCGTTGTGTTAATCATAGGCACAATATTTATCAGCCGCCAACTGGAATGGATGAAAAATCAGCCTTGGGGGATCGAGAAAGAACATGTCGTTTTCCTGAAAGGAAACAGCGATATTAGAAATCAACGGAATGCTTTTACGAATGAATTACGTCAGAATTCTGCCGTTGCAGACGTTACCTTTGGTTCTGAATTAATAGGGGACGTGGATATGCAACATTGGTTTTTCGGGGCTTCTATCGACGGTGAAGACCAGATGATCGAATGTGATGTTTGCATGGTCGCTCCTAATTATCTGAATTTTTTTGGACTAAAAGTTTTAGTGGGCGATTCTTGCGTAAATCCCTTGGACAGTACCGCAATGGTGAATGAGACGTTTCAAAAAAAATATGGCTTTGATCCTATAGGAAAAGAGTTGGCGGGAATGAAAGTGACACGGGTATTGAAAGATTTTAATCTGTTACCACTTCAGCAGGATATCCGTCCTTTATTATTAGGTATAGATGAAAAATGGGCTCATTATTTTTACATAAAAATCAATGCTGCAAGCCGGAATGAAGCTTTGGCCCATATCCGGAAAACCGTTCGTACTCTCTCTCCCGCCTATGGATATGAGGTGAAATTTTTGGACGATCATCTCAACAGCTTTTACCAAAATGAAGAACGCTTGGGAAAATTAGTGAATATCTTTGGTTTAGCGACCATTTTGATCGCTTTAATGGGAGTATACGGACTGGTATTATTCAATGCTAAGTTTAAAGCCAAAGAAATTGGAGTCAGAAAAGTGAACGGGGCTACAAATTGGCAAATGGTGATTCTGATTAATGGAACCTTTTTGCGTCTCGTTATCCTTGCCTGTGTGATTGCCTGTCCGTTAGCCGGATATGCCGTTTTATCCTGGTTAGATGGCTTCGCGTATAAAACAACTCTTTCCGGCTGGGTATTTCTTTGGGCCGGTTTGGTAATCTTGTTAATCACTTTGTTAACTATCAGTTGGCAAAGCTGGAAAGCTGCCAATGCAAATCCGGTGGAAGTGTTGAAAAACGAATGAGCGGCATAACCGAAAGAGGAGTGAAGAGCGTTTCTGTCAGGGGCAATATTGCCCCTTCAGAGAGAAATTTCCAGACCTATTTTTTTTGTCTGTTATTTCGGTAATCGGGCCATATCCTTAAATTTATAAATCAAAAATTCAGTTAGGTTCTGTTCGCCGGGTTTTGGAGATGTTCAAATGATCTAAAGGTGTTTGTTATGAAGAAGATGTATTTATGGTGGGGAATTTGCGGCCTGTTTTTTATGAGAGGATGTGCACAAAAACAGGTGGATTGGCTTGTTCCTGGGGTAAGTAAAGAATTAGCTGCCTATCGGAAAGCTTCAATTTCCGATTTGAAGTATAAATTGGAATTTCAACTTCCGGAACAGAAATGTGAAGTGATAGAAGGACAGGAAGAAATCACTTTTAATTTATCTGAACCGACTGTGATTGTATTGGATTTCCGGGAAGAGCAGCAGAAATTAAAACAGGTAAGCGTCAACGGGCAACTTGCTGAATATCGGTTTGAAAATGAACATATCGTTATTCCGGCTGCGGAAACAGTTATAGGTTTAAATCGGGTGGAAATCTTATTTACTGCAGGTAATCAGTCATTAAACCGGAATGAAGATTATTTATATACCTTATTGGTGCCGGATCGGGCCCGTACCTTATTTCCTTGTTTTGACCAGCCGGATCTGAAAGCCCGTTTCACTTTGAGATTGCGGATACCGGAAGGATGGCAGGCTGTTGCTAATTCTCCGGTAGAAAAATCTTATACGGACGGGAAGGGGCGCTGGATCTTTTTTGCAGAGACTGAACCCCTGAGTACTTATTTATTTTCTTTCGTTGCCGGATGTTTTGAACGGACTTTTTATACTCAGGCAGGGAAAGATATTTCCATTTACTACCGGGAGACGGATCCGGGAAGGGTAGCACAGTTGCCCGTAATTGCCGGTCAGGTCTTTAATGCTTTGGACTGGATGGAGAAATACACAGGTATACCTTATCCGTTTGCCAAATACGATTTAATTATTTTGCCTGGTTTTCAATTTGGTGGTATGGAGCATACAGGTGCGACTTTATATAATGATAAGCGGATGTTTTTAGCGGAACATCCTACCCTAAATGAAGAATTGGCAAGAGCAGAGCTGATTGCTCACGAAACAGCCCATATGTGGTTCGGAGATTATGTTACCATGAGATGGTTTGATGATGTATGGACAAAAGAAGTGTTTGCCAATTTTTTTGCAGCTAAAATGACAGAGCCTCTTTTTCCCGCCATCAATCATACTTTAAGTGCTTTAAAGAATTTTTATGCGGCTTCTTATTCCGAAGACCGTACAGAAGGGTGTAACGCTATTAAACAAAATCTGGAAAATTTAAAGGATGCCGGATTAATATACGGACAGATTATTTATAATAAAGCACCTGTTGTGATGCGGATGTTGGAGGAAAAAATGGGAGAAGAATCTTTCCGGAAGGGAATACAGTCGTATTTGACTGCCTATGCTTATTCGAATGCCGATTGGGAAGAATTGATTGATATTTTGGACCGGCATACTGCCGCCGATTTAAAAAAATGGAGTCGTGTCTGGGTCAATGAAAAAGGTTTACCGGAAATTACTGTCCGGAAGGGAAAAGGAAACTGGCAATTACTTCAGCAGGATATTTGGGGACGGAACATCCGATGGCCCCAAACAATAGCTGTAATGTTGGTAAAAAACGATTCTTTAAAAATCCGGGAAGTCGTATTGGAAAACGAAACGGCAGAGATTGTTCCGGAAAAAGAAGCAGATGTCGTAATACCCGGTGTGGGAGGAAAAGAATACGGTTATTTTGCTTTAGATTCCGCTTCCCTTGCTTATTGTTTAAAACATTGGAAAGATAACCGGGATCCCGTCCGCCGAATGAGTATCCTGATGACTCTTTATGAAAACAACAGAGAAGGAAAATTGAGAACTGCTGATTTTATGGAAAGCCTGTTGTCTTCTATACAGACAGAAGAAAACCTATTTATTTATTCTGCTTTGTTGAATTATCTCGGGATTTGCTGTACTGATCCCCGTATCAATGAAGAAGATGTCCGGAAAGTAGAAGAAAAATGTCTGGCATTAGTACAGAGCCCGTTAGGAAAAGAATACAAACAGGGAGCGTTCCGGACTTTGTTGCGTATTTTTCGTACTCCTGCTTGTGCCCGTAAAATATATGCTATTTGGGAATCACAGAAATTACCTGAAGGTGTATACCTCAGTGAACAGGATTATACCGATATGGCTTATGCATTGTGTATTCGACTGCCGGAAAAAACCGGAAGAATTTTAGATGTACAACGGTCCAGAATTACAAATCCCGACCGGTTACGGGAATTTGACTTTATTGCCCCTGCCCTGAGCCCCTGTTTAAATGTCAGAGATTCCCTTTTTTATTCTCTTTTAAAAGCAGAAAACCGTCCGGTTGAACCCTGGACTTTAAGCGTACTCTCTTATTTGAATCACCCTTTGCGACAAAAAGAGGCATTAAAATATATCCGTCCTGCTTTGGAAATACTGGAGGATATTCAGCGTACGGGAGATATCTTTTTCCCTAAAAATTGGGCTGCTGTTTCTTTAAAAGGGCACCATACTCCGGCTGCAGCAGATACTGTAAGAGCTTTTTTAGAAACTCACCCGCATTATCCGCCTTTACTCCGGAATAAAATTCTTCAAAGTGCTGATCATTTACTTCGTTTAAAGGAAAAGTGAAAAGCCAATCTATTAAAATAAAACGTTTCTAAAGTCGGCTGAGGGAAAAGATTTTCAGACTCCGGAATGTTTTTAAAACCCATTTAAAGGAGAAAGAATCAATTTAAAATTTAATTATTCGTAAAGCCAGCATAGAACGATAAGAATGTTTGAAAATAAAATTCTGTATTTTAAATATTTTATCTGTTTGTAGAATGCTTATATTCAATAAGTATAATTAAAATTTATAAACAAGTAAAAACAATCGATTTGATTTATATTTTACGTTGCCGTATATTTGTATCAGAAAAAGAAATATAATATAAATCAATTAATACATAAGATTATGAAAACAACAGACTTTATCGGTTTGAACGCCGGACAATCAAAGAAAGAAATCGATCTTTTAAATAGTTTATTAGCAAACTTCCAGATTTATTATCAGAACTTACGTGGATTTCACTGGAATATAAAAGGAAATCGTTTTTTTGTTCTTCACGCCAAATTTGAAGAATTGTACAATGATGCTATCGAAAAGATAGACGAATTAGCAGAGCGTATTCTGACTTTGGGAGGAGTTCCTTTACATTCTTATGCAGCTTATTCCCGGGCAGCTTCATTAAAGGCTGTGGAAAATATATCGGATGGGGATGAATGTTTGCATGCTGTTTTGGAAAATCTTTCCGTATTGATTAATCAGGAACGCGAAATTTTAACCGTGGCTGCTGATAACGGAGATGACGGAACCCAGGATTTATTGACTCCCTATATTTCTGAACAAGAAAAATTAGTTTGGATGTTATGTGCTTATCTGAATAAATAAGTAGTATAAAAATGAAAGGATGAAAAAGGCCGGCTGGAAATTTCAATTTTCAGTCGGCCTTTTAGGTACTCAAACCTTACTATTCTGAATGTTGTTTTTTGTTTTGTAAATATTTTATCCGTATGAAGTTTATGTAGCTAAACTGCTTTGATTTGAAATATAATCCAATTTTGTATTTACATTTTTTACTTATTCCCGGTCGTTTTTTTTAAATTTATGTCCCTCTTTCCCTTTCTGATACGATTAATATTCTGATTTTAAAGTTTATTCTATTCCTTATTTCAGGTGTAAGCATATTTTATATTTTAATAAATTTGTATAATTTAAAAATGTATTCTATTTTTAGAACCACAGTCCGGTGGATGAATGGAGGTGTATGCTGGCTCCAGCAGATTCAGCCCCAATATTTAAGATTTGAAAAAGAAGTGATTTATATCGTTTTGATAAACTATATTTTAGAGTAAAGTTGATAGTAATGTATAGTTTATAAAAAATGAATAAATAAGATTTTAAAAAATAGTGTAGAAAAAGTTTAAAAAACTTATTATTATATAAATTTATCCAATTTTGAAATATAAAATGCCTGTTAAATCAGCATAAAAGGAAAAAACTAAAATGTTGAAATAAATTTTCCAATCTTATTTGGATTTTAAATAAAAACCTAACTTATGAAAAAAAACTTAACTTCTTTGGTGAAATCTGCAGTTTGCTTACTGGCGGCTGTAGCATTCATAGCCTGTGAGGACACAAATTACGTTTACGTATCCAAGGCTAGAGTCGGTCTGACGCCTTCGTCCGACATTATTTTTACAAGTGAAGGGGGAGAACGTATAATTTCCGTACGTACCAATCAGCAAGAGTGGAAGGTGAATTCCGATCAGGACTGGTGTAAAGTGACTCCAAACGCAGAGGGAAATGGTTTTGTGGTGAGTGCGGCTCCCAATCATACCACACAAGAGTTGCCAGAAGCAACGGTAACAGTAAAAACTTCGGCTGGACAGCTTGAGGAAAATTTTGCCACAATTCGTATCAAAGTTAAACAGAGCGGATTTGATCTTGTTGATTTAAGTGAGATAGGGCGTTCCAATTGTTATGTGATTTCTGAAGCGGGTTATTATAAATTCGATGCACGTGTACAGGGAAAGAGTGAGCTGGCAACTGCGTCTGATTTTTCGGCCTGTTCAGCCGACTGGCTTTGGGCTACTGAAGAAGGTTTGCTGACTGTAGAACCCAAAGTGGAAAATGGATATATTTCATTTGTATGCAGTGATTTTAAACCGGGTAATGCTGTACTGGCCTTGCTCGAAAATGGTAAGGTCGTCTGGAGCTGGCACATTTGGCTCACCGATCTGGTACTTGAACCCCGTGAGCGTAATATGATGCCTGTAAACCTGGGTGCAACCTCTGATTTAACGGGTGAAGTATCTCAGTTCGGTCTTTTTTATGAATGGGGACGTAAAGATCCGTTTATCGGTTCATCCGGTGTTGGTAGCTTCCCTCAGGAATTGTTTTCTTACAATGAAGAAACTCCGTTTGCCCCGGGAAATGAGCAAGGAGTCAGTTATACAGCAGCTACAGTTGTAAATACAGCACTTGTAGCTGACTGGAACGTTTCAGACGAGAGTGATGCCCATACTCATTCAAGTGCATCAGCGATAGCTACGACTTATCTTACTACGATTAAAGCTTTGCCTAACTATGGAACGGAATGGACCGGAGAAAGTGATCCTTGTCCTCCGGGTTGGCATTTACCGACCCGGAACGAATTGGGAAATTATTTTTCGTCCGTAAACAGTACCATTTCCTGGGACGATTACCAGGGGGTTATGCGCGGGAAAGACAGGGTCCCGGCACAAGGATACCGGAATTTCCAGAACGGGCGTTTGTCTATGATTGGACGCAGCGGCTGGGTGTGGACCAGCGAAACAAATCCTTATGATTTGATGACAGGTTTTAACTATGCCATCGGGTTTGAAGAGACGGGAAGTTTTGCGCGGACTAATATTAGAATTACCTATGGATTCAATGTCCGTTGCGCCAGAGATTAGCAATTCGTCAAACAAAAAATGGAAAATGTCATGAAAAAAATAATTGTAATAGGATTAATGATGGTGGGTTTTTGCTGTATGATGGCTTGCTCGACCAAAGATGAAATAGTAATTACAGATGTTACGACGTTACGTTTACTCCCGGATGAAGATGTGGTCTTCGGAGAGAGGGGTGGCAGTATGGAGATTCAGGTGGAAACCAACGGCAAAAACTGGAAAGCTACGACTACTCAAGAATGGGTGAAAATTGAAAGTGCTGCGAACTCTTTCTGTATTACGGCGGCTGAAAATACCGGTATAGACGCTATGCCGCAGGCTGTAGTGACTGTAGTGGCTTCTTCAGAAGAGGATACCGACGAAGTTTCATTTACCGTTTCGCAGGAAGGCTCTGCCCCGGCAGAAATGACAATCGATCCTGATGTTGAAACTTTACAGTTTCTTTACAGCGGTTCTAATACCGAATTTTATATCAGCAGTAATAAAGTTTGGAATGTCGAATCCGACCAAACCTGGTGCGTCGTTACGAAAGAAGACGAACATACCATGATGGTTTCTGTAGCAGAGAATAAAACTTTCGAGGCCATGCCCCTGGCTACTGTAACCCTTACGGCAGGTGTAGCCCCCAATGCAGTGGTGAAAACCATCACTGTGTCACAGGAAGGCCGTCCGGAAGTGATCGTTTCCGATTTGAGCATTGGGGGCACTTCGAATTGTTATGTTGTTTCTGAAGCGGGATCTTATATGTTCAATGCCTGTGTGAAGGGAAACAATGCCACAACTCCCGGAATTACGCCTACGACTATTTCTCCGGTTTCAGCAGAATTACTTTGGCAGGATTATTATGCTGACGGAGCAGGTATTGTAAACGATGTTAAATACCAGAACGGTTATATATATTTTACGACTGGCGAGACTTTCCATGCAGGGAATGCCTTAATTGCTGCTAAAGATGCCAACGGGGAAATACTTTGGAGCTGGCATATCTGGTGTGTAGCTGATTTGCAGGCACATCCGTATAATTCTTATGAAACCGGTACGGAGGCGTTCCGGGTATTAGACCGGAATTTGGGAGCGATTTCAAATGAAATAGGCAGTGATAATGCTTTAGGTTTTTACTATCAGTGGGGTCGAAAAGATCCGTTCCCGGCAGCTGCCGGAAATGGTGACGGTAGTAGCCGTAAAGATAGTAATCTGGCTTTCGGAGGCAGTACACCGGACGATTATACACAGGCAGGTTATACTGCCTTTATGTACGATGGAGAAGGTAAGATTATCAATTCGTCTGAAAATATGAAATGGTCCTGTGAAATTGGCGGAAAACAGATTGAGGATGCCGTGCGTAATCCCATGCAGTTTTATTACCAGGTTTCTTATACGTTAACCGACTGGCTTCAGACCCCTGACGATAATTTGTGGGGAAATCCGTATGCCGATGGAAAAATATATATTTTTGATACCTATAAAGCGACTGAAATCAGTACCGGAGAAGGTGTAAAGACTATTTACGATCCCTGTCCTGTAGGTTATAAAGTTGCTCCGGGAAAATACTGGTGCGAAGCCGCATTGGTTTATCAAAAACTTTTCTCATCTCCGCTGTTGGCTCCGAATACGGCTTATTACGGTTATGTATATACCGCTGCCGATGGAGCAAAAGATTGGTATCCGTTGGCAGGACGCCGTCAGAATAACTCTTCCAGTTGCGGGAAACTTTATGGCGTAAGTACTACAGGATTTATGTGGGGCTCTTCGCCTGCGGCCAATCCGGTTGAAGCAGCAGAAGGGAAAAAGCATCAGGCAACTGCCATTTCTGCATCGCAATCCTCTTGGAATCCGGCTTCAGCAGCAGCACGTTCAAGCGGTATGCCCGTACGCTGTGTAAAAGAATAAACGTTTTAGAGTGACAAGGGGACGGTTCTCTTGTCACTCTTTTTACAGAACATATTCTTTTCAGCTATATTTCAATCGTTTAGAAATCAATTGTGACCAGAGCATTGTCCCTTTTTTCGTATATCCTCTTTGGACTTACTTTGAGTAACCAGGTATACACCGGTGAATACCAGAGCTGCAGCAACCGGTTTGTCCCAACTGAAAATATCTTGTCCGATTACAATAGCAATAGTGGAAGCAATCAGGGGTTGGGCATTGTTGTACATACTGACAGTTGTCGGCCGTATACGTTTTAAAGCCATGGGTACCAGAAAATAAGCTAATCCGGTTGCGATCAGTACGATATAGCTGAGACGTCCTAAAACACTTATCGGGGCAGTTCCGGAGAATGCTTTGGCCATCCCTAAGTCTTGCCATCCTAAGGGAAGTGAAAACAAGGCTGAAAATAGAAACATCCATTTCATTAAAGTAATGGGGGTGTAACGCAGGGAAACAGAGCGGGTAATGATCAGGTAAATACCGTAAGTAATGATATTTACAATACTCAATAAGTTCCCCAGCATTTCGTTGGGTCCTTTGATTGCACCGGAAGAATGAAAAATAAGGAGCAGGGCGCCGGCTACTCCGGCAGCTACTCCGGCAGCTTTCTTAAAGGTTATCGGTTCTTTTAACCAGATAGCAGCCATCAGCATAACGACGACGGGAGTCATAGCTGCAATTAATGAAATGTTCACAGGAGAGGTGTATTTTAAAGCTGTGGCAAAAGAAAGCTGGGCACCTACGAGTCCGAACAAAGCGCCGAATAAAATAGTCACTAAATCCTTACCACAAACTTTTTCTTTGGGGAAAAAAGAGGCAATGGTCCAAAATATCAAGGTAGCAAAAGACATCCGCAAAGCCGTAAGAGCTGTAGGAGAAATCCATTCCGGAACGATCGTTTTAGCAATTGGGGTATTGAGCCCGAAAATAAGATTCGTAAAGAGGATAGCAATATGTCCTTCCCATTTTTCCTTAGTCATAAAATCGTATTTAGAACGGGATTCCGTACCTGACAAAAGTACAACTAATTGTATTGAAAAGAAAGAAACAATATAAAATCCCCTCTCTTTCCGTTAACGGAAAAAATAATGTTAGAATAAATATTCCATTTTACGAATGTTCGGATGTTTTATTGTAAAAATAAAAAAACAATTGTAACATTGCAACGCCTTAACCGTTTTAACAATAAAATTGATTTATGAAAAAGAGAAGACTGGGTCTGTTACCGCGTATTATCATTGCCATAGCTGCCGGAATCGTTTGTGGTTTATTTTTCCCGGACGGATTGGTTCGGATTTTTATAACGATTAATACCTTATTCGGAAACTTTTTAGGTTTTATTATTCCTTTATTGATTTTGGGACTGGTTGCACCCGGTATTGCTGATTTGGGAAAGGGTGCGGGACGGCTTTTGTTGATTACGGCTTTATTGGCCTATTGTTTCACATTGTTTTCTGGTTTCTTCACTTATTTTACTTGCGATCTTGCCTATCCCTGGTTATTGGATACAACGGAGACAATTACTCCTTTAGGCGAGGAAGTGAAAGATCTTACACCTTATTTTACGATAGAGATGCCTCCTTTAATGGGAGTAATGACTTCTTTAATTCTGGCGTTTACCCTGGGTTTAGGGATGTCTGTTATTACCGGGGATAAATTAAAAGGGATGATGGAAGATTTTAAAGATATTATCAATGCTGTTATTGTTTCGGTGATTATACCTCTCTTGCCTTTGTATATTTTCGGTATCTTTTTGAACATGACGAATTCCGGGCAAGTAGCGGGGGTGATGGGGGTTTTTGTAAAAATCATTCTGGTCATTTTTGTGATGACGGTAGTTCTGCTTTTTCTTCAATTTTTTATAGCCGGTTTGGTCGGAAAAGCAAATCCTTTTCATTTATTCAAAAATATGTTGCCTGCGTATATGACTGCTTTGGGTACTCAGTCATCTGCAGCTACAATTCCGGTAACTCTGGAACAAACCATTAAAAACGGGGTGCGTCCTGAGCTGGCAGGTTTTGTCATTCCTCTCTGTGCTACGATTCATTTGTCGGGAAGTACGATGAAGATTGTCGCCTGTGCTATGGCCATTATGCTGATGTCGGGGATGGAAATACATTTTGCCCAATTTGCAGGTTTTATCATGATGTTGGGGATTGCAATGGTTGCAGCTCCCGGTGTGCCAGGAGGAGCGATTATGGCTGCTTTGGGTTTGTTACAGTCCATGTTGGGTTTTGATGAGACAGCGCAGGGATTAATGATCGCTCTTTATATTGCAATGGATAGTTTTGGTACAGCTACCAATGTGACAGGAGACGGTGCAATAGCAGTGATCATAAATCGCATATATAAAGGGAAAGAAAGTTGATTCCCGTCTTGATAGAGACTGATATAAAAAAAGCCGTCTTCTGTAGACGGCTCTTTCCAGAAAAAATTTATGAGAAAATTTATGCTTCTTATAAGTTCGGTTTTTCAGTTACGACCTGTCCGTCGAAAAGATTGATAATCCGATGTGTAAAAGAAGCATCGTGCTGGGAGTGAGTTACCATTACAATGGTCGTCCCTTCCTTATTTAATTCAGTTAGTAAGTTCATTACTTGTATACCATTTTTAGAGTCCAGGTTACCAGTAGGTTCGTCGGCAAGGATTAGTTTCGGACCGGCTACTACAGCCCGGGCTATTGCTACACGTTGCTGTTGTCCGCCGGAAAGTTGCTGTGGAAAATGCTTGGCCCGGTGGCTGATTTGCATCCGTTCAAGCATCCGGTTGACTTTCTCTTTTCTTTCAGATGCCTTCATTTTCAGATAAATTAGAGGCAATTCAATATTTTCGTATACATTTAATTCGTCAATCAAATTGAAACTTTGGAATACAAAACCGATATTCCCCTTCCGAACCATAGTACGTTGCCTTTCTTTTAAGGCTCCTACTTCTCTGCCATCAAAGTAGTATTTTCCAGAAGTCGGATTATCCAATAAACCGACAATATTCAACAGAGTAGATTTACCACAACCTGAAGGCCCCATGATTGCTACAAATTCTCCTTCTTTAATGTGAAGTGATACATTATTTAAAGCTGTTGTTTCAACTTCTTCCGTCCGGAAAACTTTATTCAGATTTTCAATTTTTATCATATATTTCTTTTTTAATTCATTTTTCATTTTCACGCTAAAACTATAGCTATTTTTGTGCCAAAAACATAAAATGTTGATATATAATATTATAAATAAAAACTAAAAGGATCGGTATGTAAAAAAAATGGACACCTTCTGTCTTGTTTTTTTACACTTATTTATATCGTTTACTTTTTGGGAATAGCAGATAAAAAGACAACACAAAAGAAAGAAAAAATTATTTGAAACTATTTTTACTATATTCTAAAAGTTTATTTATTTTGCATACCGAAAAGTATAAAGATGACAACTCCTAAAGATATAATAGTAAATAAGGCTTTTTTCCAGTTTTTAAATAAAGGTTATAAAGCTTGTACCCTTAAAGATTTAGAACGGGTCACAGGTTTGACGAAGGGGGCTTTTTACTATTACTTCAAAAATAAAGAAGAAATCCTCAAAGAAGGACTGGCACGTTATGCTACGGTAATTGAAGATATTGAAGAAGAAAAATTCCGGGGAATCCATTCTTTAAAAGCATACATAGAAGTTATACTGCAGGAAAAGGAAAGACGGGCAGAGCGTTTGAGAGAATTGTTTGGTACATTTATTATTGAAGAATTTTATTTTCAGCTTGTTTTGGAAGTTGAATATTTATTTCCGGAATACCGCTGGAAAATAGATGTCCTGTTAAAAAACCGTTTATCCCGTTGGGAAGAAATCATTTTGAAAGCTAAGCAAGAGGGTGAAATCCGTGAATCATTGGATACTTCTGTACTGGCGCGGACTTTGATGTCAGTTCCCATGAGTATGGTGAATATCGAATTGCTGAGCGCTGATTTGAAATATGCTTTTTCAGATATGCGTATACAGTTTGAGCAATATTATATGTTGATAAAGAAATAATGGCAAATACCAGAATTCTGATAATAGAAAAGGCTTTTTTGCTGTTTTTAAAAAAAGGTTTTAAAGCAGTAAAGTTAAGTGATATTGAGAGAGCGGCCGGTATTACGAAAGGAACTTTTTATTATCATTTTACGAGTAAAGAGGAAGTTTTGAAGGAAGGTTTAATCCGTTATTATGAGATGATAGATAAACAGCGGTCGATGGAATTTAATAGTATAACTACTTTGAGGGAATATGTTGATTTAACCATCCGGAAAATGTCTGGTATTCATAATTATACGGCAAAATCGTTCACTAGCGAGATTCCTGAAGTATTATCGCTTTCTTTATTGGTAGAGGTTATTGCTTTATTTCCCGAACTGAAAAAAGTGACAATTGTTTCCAAAATGCAGAGATTGTCAAAATTAGAGCAGTTGATTCTGGAAGCTAAGAAAAGAGGGGAATTACGTAACGATGCAGATACATCGGTTTTGGCTAAAAATATACTTAATATCAGTGCGGGTATGGTAAATTATTTGGTAATGCATCAGGATGTTTCCTATGCACTTTCTGCTATGCGGTCCCAATATGAGCAATTGTATTCATTGGTTTCTGTCAATTCATTTTAATTGCTGTTTACATACCAGAAAGTATAAAATAAAGGCTGACAATGGAAAAGAAATAACTGTAAATAAATTATTACGTAGAATTTGTTGATTTAATGGGTGAAAGGATGAGAACGATTTTGAAAATTTTGGTTTTATCAAGGTTTTATTTTAAAGTTTATTTAAAAAATTTGTTTTCTATCTGTTATACAGGCTTTATTCACGTTTATGATATAAAGTTTTTCTTTAAGGAGAAAAGTGGATTGTTGATTTAAACTCTGAGAAGATGATTAGAGTATTTATCTGTATGGTTTTATGGTTAACCGGTTTGAGTTTAAAGGCTCAATCCGGATTGAGTTTACAGGATTGCAGGAATCTGGCTGTAGAGAATAATAAGAAATTGAAAATAGCCGATGAGGAAATTCAGTCGGGTTTGGCACAGAAGGAAGAAGCTTTTACGAAATATCTTCCGGGAATAGACGCTGCAGGGATATATATGCGGAATCAGAAGAAAATTAATCTGCTGGAACACGATGCTTATTTGCCGGTCGGAGCCATTCAAGCGGACGGGAGTTGGAGACCCCGGCCGGATCAGGTACAGATAATAAATGGACAGGCAGTACCTAAAGATTATGCATTGTTGCCGAAAGAGGCGATGTCGGTGGACGACCGGAATACGGCAGTATTGCAGTTGGGATTGACACAGCCTGTTTATATGGGAGGTAAAATAAGGGCATACAATCGTCTGGCCGGGCTTTCGTTAGAATTGGCTTATAGTAAGCGCGAACTGGAACTTCAGAATGTAATAGAATTATCCGATGAGGCATATTGGCAAGTGGTTTCGCTGGTAAATCGTAAAAAACTGGCTGAGAAATATGTAGAGACGCTGAAAAAATTTGAGCGTGACATTGATTTGATGTATAAGACAGGTTTGTCTACTAAAGCGGATGTACTTTCTGTGAAGGTAAAATTGAATGAAGCTGAAATGCAGCAGTTGCGGGTTGAAGACGGGCTGAGTCTTGCCCGTATGCATTTGAATCAGGTATGTGGTTTGAGTACCGATACCATTTTTCCTTTAAAGGACGAAAATATCGTAATAAATAAGGTGCAGGGTTTTGAACAGCTATCTTTAGAACAAATCTATGCAAAACGTCCGGAAGTAGTTGGATTGGAACTTGCAACCCGAATTTATAAAAAAAAGGAAAAAATAGCTCTTGCTGAGTATTTACCTACAGTGGCTTTAACTGCGAATTATCTGACGATGACCCCTTCTTTTTTCAATGGGATTAGTACGAAGTTCGACGGAATGTGGAGTGTAGGGGTTGGAGTAAAAGCTCCTCTCTTTCATTGGGGAGCTTCCCGGAAAAGTCTGAGAAATGCCCGGGCCCAGACCGGAATGGCTGAATACCGCTTACAGGAAGTAAAAGAACAAATTGAATTACAAGTCAGACAGTCGGAATTTAAAATCAAAGAAGTAGCTAAAAAATTGGAAATGGCCGGAACTAATCTGGAAAAGGCGAATGAAAATTTGAAACTGGCCAATCTCGGTTTTCAGGAAGGGACCATTCCGGTATCTAATGTGCTGGAAGCTCAGTCTGCTTGGCTGTCAGCACATTCAGAGCTTATAGATTCCCGTATAGAAATGAAATTGTGTGAAGTTTATTTACAAAAAGCTTATGGTATACTGGGACAAGAGAATTAATGCATAATATTAGATTCAAATAGCATGGAAAAGAAGGAAAAAAATAAACTAATTGTTTTTCTCGGGCTTATCGGCCTTGTACTGTTAGTCGTGATCTTTGCGTTTATTTTTTGGAACCCGTTGCCGGAAATTATTCAGGGGGAAGCAGAGGCAACGGAAGTGAGGATTTCGGGGAAGGTACCCGGACGTATTGAGGAGTTCAGGGCAAATGAAGGGGACCGGGTACGAAAAGGAGATACCTTAGTTATTTTGGATAGTCCGGAAGTCCTGGCTAAATTTGAGCAGGCGATGGCAGCTGAAAAAGCTGCACAGGCAATGAATGAGAAAGTCGGCAAGGGGTCGCGCTCCGAACAATTGTCAATGGCTTATCAGAATTGGCAAAAAGCATTGGCTGCTCTTGAAATTGCCCGGAAATCGTATGAAAGGATACAATCCTTATTTGAAAATGAAGTTGTTTCTGCACAAAAACGGGACGAAGCTGAAGCAAATTATAAAGCTATGCAGGCAACTGAAAAGGCTGCTCATGCTCAATATGAAATGGCAAAAAACGGGGCCCAGCGGGAAGATAAGCTGGCTGCTGAAGCTCAGGTAAACCGGGCGCGCGGTGCGGTCGCTGAAGTTGAATCTTATATAAATGAAACTTTTCTGTTGTCTCCTATCGATGGGGAAATTTCCGAACGTTACCCGAAGGTCGGGGAATTGGTGGGAACCGGAGCCCCTATTATGGACGTCATGGATCTGGATGATATGTGGGTAACTTTTAATATACGGGAAGATTTATTAGGAGATATCCGTATCGGAGAGACCTTTACAGCTGTAATTCCTGCTTTGGATCAACGGGAGATCACTTTAAAGGTCACTTATATGAAGGACCGGGGAAGTTATGCTGCATGGAGAGCTACCAAGACGACTGGGCAGTTTGATGCTAAGACGTTTGAAGTTAAAGCAGTTCCCACAGAAAAAGTCGAAGGTCTACGCCCCGGCATGAGTGTTTTGAAGAAGAGATAAGGTATAAAATCTGACAGAGAACAGGATCTTTAAAGAATATACAAGCTGTTCTCTGAAAATAACCAGAAATTGAAAATGGGATTGATAAGCGTAATGAAACGGGAAATAAGGCAGTTGGCTTTCCGCCGCATTTACCTCTTTATGATTGTAATTGCTCCGGTGTTGTGCTTTCTCTTTTTTGCCGATTTATTCAAAGGGGGCGTGCCTGTCAATTTGCCTGTAGCTGTGGTGGACATGGATAATACCGCCGTCTCCCGTTCTTTAGCGCGCTCTTTAAATGCTTTCGGGCAAACGGAAATTGTCATGAAAACGGATAATTTTACAGCAGCCCGGAAAGCTATGCAGGAAGGAAAAATTTACGGTATATTCTTTATTCCGGAACATTTTCGCCGGGACGCTTCTTCTGGAAAGGAACCGGTACTTTCTTTCTATACAAATGATTCTTATATTTTGCCGGGTTCCCTGATTTACAAGGATATGCGTTTACAGGCGGCTTTGGCTAACGGGGCTGTACAGCGGGCTTTACTGCAGGCCAAAGGAACCACAGAACCTCAACTTTCTGCCCGCTTAAATCCGGTGGCTGTGGACGTACATCCCTTGAATAATCCCTGGCTGAGTTACGCTATTTATTTATCCAATATTCTGATGCCTGCTTTTGTCAGTATGTTTGCCATGTTTACTCTGGCATTCAGTATAGGAGAAGAATTAAAAAAAGGAACCGCCCGCGAATGGCTGGAACTTAGCCGGAATTCTATACGAATCGCTATTGCCGGGAAATGGATACCTCAACTGATCTTGTTTTTGATAACCGGTACTTTTTGCCTGGTATTACTGTACCGTTTTTTACATTTCCCTTTAAACAGTGGCTTTTTCCCTATGTTTTTAGCTATGTTTTTATTGATTGCTGCTTCTCAGGGATTTGCATTGTTGATGGTGGGTTTGTATCCTCGTAACCGGTTGGCGCTGAGTAGCTGCGCTCTTTGGGCCGTGCTTTCTTTTTCGATCAGTGGGTTTACTTTTCCGGTACGTTCTATGCCTGAGCCTGTGCAATGGTTTGCTAATCTTTTCCCTATGCGGCATTATTTTTTGCTCTATGTAGATCAGGCTTTAAACGGTATACCAATGATTTATTCCGTACAGTCTTATCTGGCTTTGGGAATATTTATCCTATTACCGGTTTTGGTGTTATCTTCTTTGAAAAACCAGCTCATGCGGAATGTGTATTTATCCTGAAAATAGGAAGAAGATAAGGGAAGAACAGAAAGATGAAAAAAATAATTTATAATATCTGGTACATTTGCAGAAAGGAGATGAAAGCTATCGCCGGAGATAGTGCTGTGCTTACTTTTTTCGTCGCTCTCCCTTTGTTTTATCCGGTTTTATATACCTATATTTATAGTAATGAAACCGTATTTGAAGTGCCTGTGGCTGTCATAGATCAGGATAATTCTTATGAAAGCCGGGAATTTATCCGGGCATGGGATGCATCTTCAGGGGTGGCTGTCGTTGCCCGTTGTGCGGATAGGGAAGAAGCGCGTCGGCTATTATGGAAAAAAGAGATATACGGAATATTGGAAATACCGGCTGATTTTAGTCATTTGCCGGTGAAAGGAGAACAGGCTCATGTCTCCCTTTACACGGATATGGGAGGCTTATTAAATTATAAAGCTTTGCTGCAGTCAGCCAGCAATGTTGCTGTAGGGATGGGAAGACTTGTCCAGGTAGAAGGTTTGCCTTATGCTTCTCCAAAACAACAGGAGCTGACAGTTGCACCTGTAAAAATGGCTGAGGTAAAGTTGTTTAATCCTCAAAGCGGATATGCGACTTTTATTATTCCTGCGATTTTAATACTGGTCATACAACAGTCTTTACTCCTGGGCGTGGGTACTTTGACCGGAACGGCGCGGGATCGCAGCCGTTTGCATGCTTTGTTGCCTTTCAATTCTCATTATAAACATCCCTTTCCGGTAGTAGTAGGAAAAGCGTTGGCTTATTTACCTATTTACGTATTTGTTGCGATTTGGATTTTTGTCGTAGTACCCGGAATGTTTAATCTGACGCGTATTGGTGAGAAATGGGACTTTTTTCTGTTTATATTGCCCTTTTTACTGGCTTGTATTTTCTTTGCGATAACCCTTTCGTTTTTATGCAGGGAAAGGGAAACTCCCTTTTTGATTTTTGTATTTACTTCTGTCCCTTTGATGTTTATATCGGGAATTTCCTGGCCTGCTGCTGCTATACCAGACTATTGGGTCATTTTTTCAAAGATTTTTCCTTCCACTTATGGTATAGAAGGATATGTAAAAATTAATAGCCTGGGAGCTACTTTCGGAGAAGTAAGACAGGAATTTAATAGTTTGTGGATATTAACTGTTTTTTATTTTCTTTTGGCATATTTATTGTATTATCGGGAAATAAGTATTTTAAAGTTGCGGAGTCTGAAAATCAGATAAATAATTAAAGGAGAACGAACGTTTTCAGGTGTGTAATCAAATGTTTTCCGGTAGGTGATTTTTCCTTCGTTTCTGGTTTAAAAGTTTTAAGGTTTCCGGATGTTGGAGCTTTGAGCTATAGAATATAAAAGGTGTGTATATGAAACGTAATTTTATTTTTTTTCTTTTGGGGATGTTCCTGCTTTGCATGGCTTGTCGTACGGAGAAAGCAGCAAAGGATACAGTTGTCACGGTAAAGACAGATACTGTGAAGAACTATCAGGATGAGTTGTACATAACTTATCCGGGTAAAGTAAAACCCGCTTCGGATGTAAATTTGTCCTTCCGGGTAGCGGGTCCTATTCTTCGTATACCGGTAGAAGCAGGAGCTTTTGTCAGAAAAGGGCAATTGATTGCAGAAATTGATCCACGGGATTATGAGATACAATTTTCTGCTACCGAAGCGGAGTATAAACAAGTCAAGGCTGAAGCCGAAAGGGTGATAGAATTGTACCGGCGCAACAGTGTACCGGTAAATGATTATGACAAGGCTGTTTCCGGACTGCAGCAGATAACTGCTAAATACAATGCTCATAAAAACGCTCTTCAGGATACCCGTATGCTGGCTCCTTTTGATGGGTATATCCAGAAAAAATATTTTGATACTCATGAGACAGTGAGCGCCGGTATGCCCGTTATCTCGATGATAAATAACAGTTATTTCGAGGTTGAAATAGATATTCCTTCCAGTGATTATGTCCGTCAGCAGTATTTCAAGGCATTTTCCTGTACTTTTGATGTGTTTCCCGGAAAAACTTTTCCTTTAGAATTAATCGAAATTACCCGGAAAGCGAATTTAAACCAGCTTTATCGTATACGTCTGAGATTGAAACCTGTTCCGGGAATAGACATTGCCGCAGGAATGAGTGTCAATACAACGATCGAATATACTCCGGATGAGATAAACTTGACTTCTGTACCGGTAAGTGCTCTTTTTGAGAATGAAGGAAATGCTGCCGTTTGGGTGTATGATCCCCGGACCGGAGAAGTGCATGGGCGCTCTGTAAAAGTCGGAAAATTTTTAAAGACCGGGGAGGCAGTTGTATACGAAGGTCTGAAAGCCGGGGAAATCATTGTATCGGCGGGAGTGCATAGCTTGACAGAAGGTGTAAAAGTAAAAATGCTGAAATCGGTATCCAAAACAAACATTGGAGGATTGTTATAATTCGTCAGAAAGAGAAGCTTTTGTAACGGAAAGATATTTACGATGTTCCGGACGGCAGCACTTTAATTTTTAGTTAAAAAATAAGAGAATGACAATAACTGAATACGCCTTGAATAATAGAGCTTTAATGAAGTTCTTTATCGCCGTTTTAGTGGCTGGCGGGCTGTTTGCTTTTTTATCGATGAGTAAATTGGAAGATCCCGAGATAAAAGTAAAACAGGCGATGGTGATTACTGTTTATCCGGGAGCTTCCGCTCATAAAGTGGAATTGGAAGTCACAGATATTCTGGAAAAATCCATTCGTTCTATGGGAGAGATTGATAATATTCAGTCCCGTTCTCTGGCGGATGTTTCTCAGATTACAGTGGAAATGGAAAGTACGGTTAGTCCGCAAGAGCTGGAGCAGCAATGGGATATGTTGAGGCGGAAAGTAACAAATGCTCAGGCCAGCTTGCCCGAAGGGGCTCGTCCTTCTGTAGTGATGGATGACTTCGGGGATGTGTACGGCATGTTTTATGCTATGACGACCGACGGAATAGCCGATGAAGAGCTGATAGATTATGCCCAGCTGGTAAAACGGGAATTGCAGGATATTGAAGGAGTCCGTAAAGTTGAAATATACGGGGATAGAAAACCTTGTATCAATATCGAGATTATCCGGGATAAGATGGCTAATCTGGGCGTGCATCCTCTGGAGGTTTTGTCTACCCTCAATAACCAGAATAAAACGGTTTATCCCGGTTATTTTGATAGCGGTGATGAACGGATCAGAGTTGCGGTGAGCGATGATTATAAATCCATAGAAGATATACAGAATTTAATTATACAGGGACATGAGCAGGATCAATTGCGTTTGGGGGATATAGCCTCCGTTACCCGCGGGTATGATACGCCTTCGCGCAATGAAATGCGTTACGACCGCACAAGGGCTTTAGGCATATCCGTATCTATGGAAAAAGGAGGGAATATCGTTGATTTGGGAAAAGTGGTCGATCGGAAACTGGAACAGTTGAAACAGTCCCGTATTCCTGCCGGAATAGAGTTTCGGAAAGTATTTTTTCAACCGGAACAGGTGAGTGATGCAATCAGTATATTTATGGTGAATCTGCTGGAGTCTGTATTAGTGGTTATCCTGATTCTGATGTTGACGATGGGATTCCGGAGCGGAGCTATTATTGGAGTGGGACTGGTGATCATTGTACTGGGTTCGTTTGTCGTATTGTATCTTTTTGACGGTACGATGCAGCGGGTTTCTTTGGGAGCTTTGATTGTTGCCATGGGGATGCTGGTCGATAATGCCATTGTGATTATCGATGGCATTCAGGTTGACCTGGAAAGAGGAATTCCCAAGCCGGCAGCTTTGGTAAATATTGTGAAGAAGACTGCTATGCCTTTGTTAGGGGCGACTTTGATTGCAATTCTGGCATTTTTACCGATTTTTTTGTCTCCCGATACAACCGGGGAGTATGTACGGGATTTATTTATCGTACTGGCGGTGTCTCTGTTGTTGAGTTGGATACTGGCACTGACTCAGATACCGGTACATGCCGATCGTTTTTTGAAAGTGAAAAACCGTAAGAATGCGGATCTTTACGATAGTCCGATTTACCGTAAATTCCGGACATTCCTGTCTTATATGTTGTGGCATAAAAAATTAGCTATCGGTGTAACTGTTTTACTTTTGGGCCTGAGTGTTTATTTGTACCGCTATATACCTCAGGGCTTTTTCCCTGATTTAAGCTATTCTCAGCTTTATATTGAATATAGTATGCCGGAAGGGACACGGGTAGAGAGACTGAAAGCTGACTTGGAAAAAGTGGAGGATTATTTATTGAATTATCCCGGTATTACTCATGTAACTACCAGTATTGGCGGTACACCCTCCCGCTATAATTTAGTGCGTTCTATTGCAGAACCTTCTATGAGTTACGGAGAATTAATCGTGGACTATACCGATCCGGAAGTCCTGAAAACCTCTATCCCGGTTTTGCAGGAAGAATTAACACGGAATTTTCCGGATGCTTATGTACGCATTAAGCGGTATAATCTGATGTATGAAAAGTTTCCGGTGGAATTAATGTTTACCGGACCGGACCCCGCGGTATTAAAAGAACTGTCTGCAAAGGCGGAGCGGATTATGAGAGACGAACCTTCCGCCATGTTGGTACGCAATGATTGGGAACCGATGAAACCGGTGCTGACAGTAGATTATCACCAGCCTGTAGCCCGAATGGCCGGTTTGTCCCGTTCAGATATTGGAGTTTCCATGTTGGCTGCTACGGACGGGATGCCTGTGGGATCTTTTTTTGAAGGGACACATTCTTTACCGATTTATATCAAAAGTGTAGACAATAAAGGAGAGAAATTAGAATCCCTGAATAATATTCCGGTATGGAGTATGATGCCTTCTGTAGTTGGGATAAATGGAGAAACCATAAAGGGTTTACTGATGGGTACGGTTAAATCGGAGGAGCTTTTGTCAGAAACAATAGGATCTATACCTTTGAATCAGGCGACCCGGGGAATCCGGATCTGCTGGGAAGACTTGGTAGTAAGGCGATATAACGGACAAAGGGCTATAAAAGCGCAGTGTAATAATGCTTACGGACATACGGCTGCAGAAGTACGGGCAGCTTTGATGGAAAAGACCGATACAATTACACTGCCGGAGGGATATTCAAAACAGTGGCTAGGAGAATATCGGGCCAGCAGTCAATCGACAAAGTATCTTTTCCGTAGTTTACCTTGGGCTGTCATTATGATGATAGCCATTCTGATTATGCTGTTTAAGGATTTTAAAAAGCCAGCTATTATTATGCTCTGTCTGCCTTTGGCCATCATCGGAATTGTATTCGGAATGTTATTGAGCGGAAAAGATTTTGGTTTTGTTGCAATCGTCGGGGCTTTGGGATTGATCGGAATGATGATTAAAAATGGAGTGGTTTTATTAGATGAGATTACTTTACAAATCGGATCCGGCAAAGATCCTTACCAGGCTTTGCTCGATTCTTCTTCTTCCCGTTTCCGTCCGGTCATGATGGCTTCGTTGACTACTATCGTTGGAATGATTCCTTTGTTGTGGGATGACCTTTTCGGTTCTCTGGCAGTTACAATTATGTCCGGATTGCTGGTCGGTTCTGTGATTACTCTGGTGTTTATACCGGTATTATACTCTCTTTTTTTCCGGATAAAAGGAAAAAAAGTGAAAATAGATGCAATAGATTAGTAAGTGTGTGTAAAGTAAATAAAATGAGAACACTGTTGACAGTATTTTTGCTTTTGCAAGTTTGTTTTTTGCAGGCACAGGTAGAACTCGATTTGCAGAAATGCAGGAGTATGGCTTTGGAGAACAGTAAAAAAATGGCAATTGCCGGTCAGCAAGCTGTAAAGGCAAACTATGACAAAAAAGTTTACCGGGCTAATTTTTTTCCGAAAATTTCGGCTATGGGTATGTATGCCTATATGCAAAAAGAGTATTCGTTTAAAATTGATGGGGGATATTTGCCAACTTTTGTTCCGGATGCTTCCGGGCAGTTAAAGCCGAATTATCTGATTCATCCGGCTACAGGTAAACCTGTGGTAGGAGCAGACGGAACTCCAATTTTTAACCAATATGCTTTTATGCCGGATATTGCATTGTCTTTGGGGTTGGATAATGCCTATACGGTAGGAGGAGTTTTGGAGCAGCCCTTATATATGGGAGGAAAGGTGCGTTCTGCATTTCGCATGGCATCTATCGGAGCTGATATGGCTTATTTAAACGTCAGATACAACCGGGCAGAAGTGATTACTGAAGCTGACGGGGCGTATTGGCAATATCTGAAAGTAAAGGAATTGGTCTTATCTGCTTTGAAATATAAAGAGGTAGTGGGAGAACTGGTAAAAAATCTGACAGATGCGTATCAGACCGGAATGGCTTTCCGGAATGATTTGTTAAAAGCTCAGGTAAAATTCAATGAAGCGGAATTGTTGTTACAAAAAGCCCGGCATGGGGAAACATTAGCGGCTATGAATTTATGCCGGATAATAGGAGTCGATCTTCACTCAAGCCTGCAAATCCGGGATTCTTTACAGGATGGTTTAACTCTCGGTATATTGGAGGGAAATCCTGATATAACAGGAAGACCGGAATATAATCTTCTGGAAAAAGAAATAGAGTTAAAGAAAAAACAGGTAGACCTGACCCGTTCTGATTTCCTGCCTCAGTTGGGAGTATCTGCATCTTATGGGTATACGGACGGGATAGCATTGAATGGCGAATCCGACGGAATGTCTTCTTTTATGGCTATTGTCTCTTTAAAAGTACCGGTATTCCATTGGAGCGAAGGGCGGAATAAAATAAAATCAGCCCGCTCTGAACAGACCATAAGCGAACTGAAAAGAGCAGATATGATACAACTCATGCAACTGGAAACGGCCCGGGCCCGTTTTAATGTAGAAGATGCTGCTAGCCGTGTAGAGATGACTCGTAAGTCTTTACTCCAGGCGGAAGAAAATCTGACTGTGAGCAAAAATCGCTATGAAGTGGGGATGGAAAACCTGACCAATTATATGGAGGCCCAAGCCCAGTGGCAAAAGGCCTGGAGTGATTGGATTGATGCCAAATCAGAATTGCGGTTGAGTGAAACGCAATATTTAAAAGCTACCGGCCGTTTGGCAGAATAAAACTTTTCCGGAAAGAAAAAAGGAAATTTGTTTTTAGATACTGGCATGTTTTGTGGCGGATTAAAATTTGCTTAACGGCTCACTGATTAACGAAGCTTTGGTCTCCGGCAAAAAATCAATCCGGAACTTTGGTCTCATTAATCAGCGAAGCGTTAATCAGCTTTTGTTAGAAAGCATTGGTTCGTTTAGCTGAAAACAGTTTTCTATTTTCAATTCCTCCTGTTCTCAGGAAGGGGTTTCGTTGGTTTGGACTTCAGAAGCCGGGAGTATCTTTTTGGTTTTTTTTACCAGATTTCTCAAGTAGAACAGACGGACTGTTTCCGGAGAAACCTTATATTTCCGGGCGATTTTTTGAAAAGAAAGTCCATCTGCGCGGAGTTGGAAAATTTCATCAATGTGTTCATATAATTTACTGGTGCTGATACTTCCTTTCGGTCTTCCCAGTTTTATACCGGCAGCTCGTCTTCTGGCCAAAGCTTCTCTTGTACGTTGTGAAATCAAGGTACGTTCAATTTCGGCACAAAGGCCGAAAGCAAAAGCAAGTACCTGACTATTGATAGAAGTATCGAATTTATACCCTTCTTTGATACTGTGAATGGTAATTCCTTTTTCAATAGACTGATGAATAATGTTCATGATGTTTAGCATTTTACGACTTAAACGAGATACTTCTGTGATGATCAGAACATCCCCTTGTTGCAACCTTTTTAATAACGTCCCCAACTGACGTTCTGTTTCCTTTTTGGTGCCACTGACGGTTTCTGTACACCAGGTAGTAACTTGCATATCCTGCTTCCGGCAAAAATTAAGCACTTCGCTTTTTTGATTCAGAATCGTTTGTTTATCTGTACTGACACGCAGATAAGCAGCTACAATTTGTTTCCTTTCCATTTTTTGTTTTTTTCCCAAGTTGATAATATATAAGTAATTAAAAGTCGTACTTACACCGGATAACGAATTCAATACGATATTTGTTTTGCCGATTGACAGAAAAATACGATATCAGTGAATACCTGCAATTAAGTGCCGGTATCCCAAAACGGCTTGTATGCAAAAAGTGAAAAGAAGGTATATGCTCTTTTTTTTAAGAAGTAAAATGAACTGATGAAATACTGCATATTTAACCATGTTAAAAAAATAACCTACTACAAATATAGAAAAAGTTTTAATTAATAATTGGACTAGTGTTAAAGAATTGAAAATGTCTTTTTAGTCGTTAAAATGAAACAAGTCTGCCTTCAGATAAGTATATATAAACGTTTTATTCTTTTAGCTTTTGTAAAAATGATAGGATATATATGAAAAAGACGTTTATTCGGCTTATAATAGTTACGGGATTTATGCTTTTATGGGGAGCATGCCGCCAAAAAACAACTCCTTTAACGATCTCTCAATTGGTGAAGACGACAGAAGTAAAAGCATATCAAGGCTTGTTTAAAGTGACTTATCCGGGAAAATTGCAGGCTGCCTCTGATGTAAAACTCGCTTTCCGGGTTGCCGGTCCGATAAAGGATATCTATGTGCATGAAGGAGAATATGTCAGAAAAGGGAAATTGTTAGCCCGTTTGGATCCCCGTGATTATCAGCTTCAATACGATGCCGCTTATGCCGAATACATACAGGTAAAAGGAGAGTCGGAACGAATCATGCAATTGTATCAGAAAAAAAGTGTTCCTGTAAATGAATATGATAAGGCTGTTGCTGCATTGAAACGTGTCTCTGCTTTGTATAACGGGCAAAAGAACGCATTGGAAGATACCCGTTTGAGGGCCCCTTTTGACGGTTATATCCAGAATAAATATTTTGACGCCTATGAAATAGTGAATCAGGGCACACCGGTATTGTCCATGATCAATAATGACTATCTGGAAGTTAGCATAGATATTCCTTCAGTAGACTATATCCGTCAGGAAGATTTTGCCGAATTTAGTTGCATAGCTGATGTCTATCCGGATGATGTTTTACCTCTTGAATTTTTGGATATTACCCGTAAAGCTAATTTTAATCAATTGTTTAAGGTCCGGTTTCGTTTGAAAAGAGAACCAAAACAAAAACTGAATCTGGCTGCCGGTATGAGTGTCAGTGTTACAATTCAGTATATCCCCTTTGCTGAAGATCTGTCTATTATACCTATATCTGCTCTTTTCTGGAGAGATTACCGTTCCTATGTATGGCTTTTCGATGCTAACGACGGGAAAGTGAGAATGATGCCGGTGGATGTAAAGCGGGTCCTGAAAGATGGGGAAGTGATTGTGGAATCGGATTTACGTCCGGGAGAGACAATCGTTTCTGCCGGAGTGAATGATCTGAAAGAAGGACAGGTCGTCAGGGTTTTGCCTCCCGTTCCGTCTTCCAATGTCGGTAAACTTTTATGATACTGTTTCACTTTTGATTCTTAACTATTCAATTTTCAAATATGAATTTTACCGAGTATGCATTAAAAAACAGAGCTTTAGTATATTTCCTTGTCGTTGTACTTATTGTAGGAGGCATTTATTCCTTTATGACGATGAGTAAACTGGAAGATCCGGCTATTACGGTTAAACAGGCTATGGTGATTACGGCTTATCCGGGAGCAAATGCTTTTCAGGTAGAACTGGAAGTAACCAATGTACTGGAAAAGTCCATACGTTCTATGGGAGATCTGGATCATGTAGAATCCCGTTCTATGGATGATGTTTCTGAAATTTTAGTGGAATTAAGCAGTACTGTACCTTTGGATGAATTGCAGCAAAATTGGGATATCTTACGCCGCAAAGTTGCAAATGTACAATCTCAGCTCCCGAAAGGAGCACAACCTTCTTTGGTGATGGACGACTTCGGGGATGTATACGGGATGTTTTATGCAATGACCTCTCAGGGATTCGGTTATCAGGAAATGATGGATTATGCACAATTGGTGAGGCGGACAGTACTAGATATTGACGAAGTGAGTAGCGTGGATATATACGGAGAACGCCAATCCTGTATCGATATCCGGATATTGGAGGATAAGATGGCTAATCTGGGTGTACATCCCGCAGAGGTGATCCTGACCCTTAATAACCAGAACCAGACAGTATATTCAGGTTATTATAATAGCGGAGAAAAACGAATCCGGGTGGGAGTAAACGGAAATTTTACCGATATCAATGATATCCGGAACCTGTTGATACGGGGACATGAGGAAGACGAACTTCGCCTGGGAGATATTGCAGATATCTCTAAAGGATATGTTCAACCGGCCCGGGAAGGAGTATTATATGATACCCTCCCTGCGATTGCAATTTCTATCGCTATGCAAAAAGGCGGAAATATCATTCAGTTGGGGAAAAAAGTGGATCGGAGATTGGCAGAATTGAAAGAAAATATTATTCCGGCCGGAATCGAGTTTCAAAAAGTATTTTTCCAGCCGACCCGGGTAAAGAATGCGATAAACGTATTTATGGTTAATCTGATAGAATCCGTATTGATCGTAATTTTTATCGTTATGTTATCGATGGGGTTCCGTAGCGGTTATATCATCGGAGCCGGTCTGGTTATTGTCGTACTGGGTTCTTTTGTGGTTCTTCATATGATGCATGGTACGCTGCAACGGGTTTCGCTGGCTTCCTTTATCATCGCTATGGGTATGCTGGTGGATAATGCCATTGTGATTGTGGACGGAATTATGTTCGATTTGCAAAGAGGGGTAAAAAAACCGGCTGCTTTGGTAAATATTACGAAAAAAACGGCCTGGCCGTTACTGGGGGCGACAACGATAGGAATCCTGACTTTCTTACCTATTTTTCTTTCTCCGGATACGACAGGGGAATATGTCCGGGACTTGTTTATTGTGTTGGCGGTATCCCTTTGGCTGAGTTGGATATTGGCTTTAGCTTATGTGCCCATACAGGCAGACCGGGTATTGAAGGTGAAAGGTAAACCGGTAAGTGAAGAGGTTATATATAAAAAGAAAGTATATCGATTTTACCGGAATATCCTGCAGTTTTCATTGCATTACCGTTGGATGGTAATCCTGGTACTAGTGATTTTATTAGTCATCAGTGTATGGGCTTTCCGCTTTGTACGACAGGGCTTTTTCCCGAATTTAAGTTATAATCAGCTTTATATTGAATATCAGATGCCTTACGGGACGAATCCCGAGATCGTTAAAACAGATCTGGCTTCTATGGAACGCTATCTGATGAGCCGGCCTGAAATTACCGCGGTAACCACCAGCCTTGGCGGAACGCCTTCCCGGTACAATCTGGTACGGACGGTTGCCGAGCCTGCTTTAAGTTATGGGGAGTTGATTGTAGATTTTACCTCACCTGCCACTTTGAAAGAAAATTTGAACGGTTTGCAAAAATATTTGTCGGAACATTACCCTCAGGGATATGTCCGTATGAAACAATATAATCTGATGTATATGGATTTTCCGGTGCAGTTTATGATTTCCGGTCCGGATCCGGCTGTTTTAAAGAGTTTAAGTAAACGGGTGGAAGATATTATGCGTCACGATTCTACTGTCATACTGGTGACAAATAACTGGGGACCGGAAACTCCTGCACTGGATGTGAGGTATCACCAGCAGATTGCCCGGGAAGCAGGACTTTCACGGCAGGATGTCAGTCTGGCTTTACTGGCAGCAACCGAAGGGTTGCCCATCGGCTCTTATTACGAGGGGGAACACGATCTGCCCATTTATATCAAAAGTGTAAATGAACGGGGAGAACGTCCGGAACGGATTGATAATATACCGGTATGGAGTTTGACTCCTTCCCTCAATGGATTGAATATGGAAACGGTCAAAGAATTAATGGTTGGTATGATCTCTGAAGATGAAATTTTAAGCGGATTAATCGGTTCCAAACCCTTAAACCAGACCACTAACGGGGTAGACATGACTTGGGAAGTACCCTTGGTGAGGCGTTATAACGGACAACGTTCGATCTCTATCCAATGTAATAATGCTCCGGGCTTTACGACCGCTGAAGCGCGGAATAGTTTATTGGCTAAAATCGACTCTATTCAGTTGCCTGCGGGGTATAGCTCTGAATGGCAGGGGGAATATCTGGCCAGCACACAGTCAGAACAGTATTTATTCAAAAATGTGCCTATCGCCATTGTCCTGGTCTTGATTATCCTCATCGCTTTGTTCGGGGATTTTAAAAAACCTCTGATGATTTTGTTATGCCTGCCACTGGCTGTGATTGGGATTGTTGCCGGAATGTTACTGGCAGGGAAGGAGTTTGGCTTCGTCGCTATTGTGGGAGCTTTGGGATTGGTCGGTATGATGATTAAAAACGGAGTGGTTTTGGTAGACGAAGTAAATATTCAGATCCACAGTGGGAAAAAACCGTTTTTAGCTTTGCTGGACGCATCCTCTTCCCGTTTACGCCCTGTATTATTGGCTGCTATGACGACGATTTTGGGAATGATTCCGTTGGTCAATGATGATATGTTCGGTGCTCTGGCCGTAACGATTATGGGCGGATTGTTTATCGGGACGATTATTACCTTAGTCATTTTACCCGTATTGTACGCTGTATTTTATCGTATCCGGCAGAAAAAGACAAGAAATGTTGAGAATGTAATGTTATGAAAATGAGATTTATTATCCTGATCTTTTTGCTCGGTAGCTGGGGGACTACTGGTCACCTGGCAGCTCAGGTGCAGCTTTCCCGTCAGCAATGCCGGGAGATGGCATTGGAAAATAGCAAACAGATGGCAATTGCCGGAAAAGACAAAGAGAAAGCCCTTTATACAACCAAATCGGTGAGGGCAGATTATTTTCCGAAAGTATCTGTTTCCGGATTCGGTTTTTACAATCAGGAAAAATATTCCTATAAGTTGAAAGGGGGATATTTACCCACTTATATACCGGACGAACAGGGACAGTTACAGCCGAATGTCCTGTTAAATCCTGAAACCGGTAAACCCGTAATGGGAGCAGACGGTCTGCCCGTTTTCAAAGAATATGCTTTTTTGCCGGATATCGGCATAAAGATAGGTTTGAGAGGGGTTTATATGGCGGGAGTACAAATTTTGCAACCTGTATATATGGGGGGCAAAATCCGGACGGCTCATCAGATGGCTAAAACAGGAGAGTGGATGGCCAATGAAAATTTACGGTTAAACCGTTCCGAAGTTTTGCTGGAAACCGATAGAGCTTACTGGCAGTTGATGCGGGTACAGGAACAAATCCGGGCTGCTGTTGCCTACCGGAAAGTAGTGGGTGAATTGATGCAGAATATAGAAGATGCTGAGCAGGTCGGCATGACTTCCAATAATGAAGTCCTGAAAGTAAAAGTTAGGTATAATGAGGCCGAACTGATGCTGCAAAAAGCCGAGAACGGTTTGGTACTTTCCCGTATGAATTTGTGCCGGCTGATCGGTTTGGATTTACATACGGAAGTCGTGATCAAGGATACTTTACCGGAAACCATTACTCCCGGTCTTCTGGGAGAAGGGGAAAATATTACCGAGCGACCCGATTATAATCTGTTGAAAAAAGAGGTGGAGCTGAAAGAGAAACAAATTCGTTTCACCCGTTCAGAATTTCTTCCCCAGGTAGGTATATCCGTCGGATATGGATATGGGGGAGGTTTGGAACTGAACGGAAATACAGATGCCAGTGCTTCTTTAAATGCGATGGCTTCGGTCCAAATCCCCGTATTTTATTGGGGAGAAGGCAGGAATAAGGTCCGGGCTGCCCAAATCGAACAGGAAATGACTCAGCTGAATTTGGAAAAATCTGCCCAACTGATGGAGCTGGAAGTTGCTTCTACCCGCTTTAACATCAAAGATGCACAGAAAAGAATAGAGATGTGCCGGGATGCTTTGGCTCAGGCGAAAGAAAATCTCTACATCAGTCAAGCGGAATATGAAGGCGGAATGGAAAGCCTTTCCAATTTACTCGAAGCGCAAGCCCAATGGCAGGATGCCTGGAGTCAGTGGGTAGATGCAAAAGCAGCGCTTCAATTGAGTGAGACTGAATATTTGAAAGCCATTGGCCGTTTAGGTGACTAAGGAAGAAGTGTTATCGCCTGGTTCGTAAAAATCACTCCGCCGGTTAATGAACTTCCGGCCCTGAAAAAATGAATTTATCAGCAACTTTCGGTTCATTAACCTGAGAAACGTTAATCTGCTGTCGGTAAAAGCTTGTCTCTGGTTTTTTATTTAATGGAATTACCAAATATTTTTTTTCTATCGATTATTTTCAGATTTCCGAATCGTTTCAGAGCTTCCACATTAATCCTTGTCGGATTTCCGACAATAATGTAACAGGTCGTTTGATTTTTAATGTTGTTATTATAAAACTCCCGGATTGTCGACATATCCATTTCATTTAATTTTTGAATCAGTTCCCGGTTCGGGTCGGAAGAATAACCGTAGAATTTCCCGAGAGCAACTGTACCTGGCAAATCCCGGAAAGAGGGATAAGCATCGTTAATGTAGTTCAGATTTAATTGCCTTACATAAGGTGTAAATTCCGGTTTTTCAGGCATATTTTTTAATAAAGAATCCAGGACACTTAAAGCATTTATCGTTTTGTCCGCTTGAGTAGAAAGTGTACAATTCAGAAAACTGCCTTTCTCCCAGTTGAGCGGATCAGGGCGGTGGTGATAGCCTATTGCAGAATAAGCAAAAGACCGGAATTCCCGGAGTTCCTGGAAAATTAAAGATGACATACCGAGCCCGAAGTAACAGTCGAAAAAGAGACTGGAATCCCGGAAAGCCATGCTCATTTCTGTTTTGGACGGAGTATAACTGTAAATGATGGATTGGTTTGTATAGGGATTGCTTACAAAAAATACGGTCGGCCGCTTATATTTTACGATCGGTTCAGAGACCGGACCAAATCCTTTTTGAGAGACTTCCTCTGTCAGCAGGTATTTCCGGGCAGCTTCTGCTAGGGTAGAAACCGGTAATTTCCCGGAATAATACAGATTACATTCTGTTTGCAATAAATCTTTAAATAAACTGACATATTCCGCACCTCCTTTGGCTTTGATTTGTTTTAAAGGCCATGTTTTTAAATAAACTGAATTTTCTTTCCATATTACATAATGCGCAAGGGCTTTTCCCATGATTTCCGGTTCCCTTTGCATTTGTAGCCGGCTTATTTTTTCTTCGCTGAGGGTTTGTTTAAATTGCTTTTTATCGGATGTTATTTGCGTCAGAAAGTGATGAATAAGCGCGAGTGTTTGATCGAAATTTTCGTTTATTCCCGAAATATATATATAGAAAAATTCACTGTCACCGTTAAAAATCACGTTTCCTCCGGTCTTTTGAAGAGCCTTTCTGAATTCTTTAAAAGGAAGGCTGTCTGTTCCTAAATGGTTCAGATAGGCAGGTAAAAATTCCAGAGCCGGATCGGCTGCAACTCCTTTTTTATAGGCTAGGGTTAATTCAAAGATGTTATTGACCGGATTTTCTTTTGCATATAGAGTTACTAAAGGAGAAAGGGAAAACGTAGTCACGTCTTTTTCAAAATCAATGGTGCGGGGAGGAATGACGGACATCGAGGCCGCTTCTTTTTTTAATTTTTGGGCATAAGCCGAACTTTCTGCCCGGTGAGAAGGAATTATGGGTTCGAAGTCCGGTTTGTTAACCCGTTCTTTCCGGTAACGTCCGTTTTTTTTCTTAAAAAATAAATAGTTGGGAGTGAAATACCGGTTTGCTATTTTTGTAATATCTTCTTTTGTAAGGGCGTCTATGATCTCAGGAGCTTTTTGATAGTCTGTCCAGTTCCCGCCTTGTGTAAAAAGTTGTGCCATTTGTTCTACCCGGCTTTTTGGTGTTTCCTGTGCTTTTTCGAAAGCTGTTTTCAGGCTTAGTTTGAGATCGGCCAGTTCTTCTTCCGTAAAATCCCCTTTTTTAATACGGTCAATTTCCCGGGTTACGATTTGTTGAGCTTTACGGTAGGATTGGAAAAGGAATTTCGGTACAAACATGAGCACTATAGCTCCGGCCTCATTCAGATTGAGTTGTTCAATACCGGCACCCATTAATTTTCCGTTTATACTCAATTGATCCAGATAACCGGTATTGTTTTGATTGCTCAAGAGATTGAGCGCAATCCTCAAGGCATAGATATCGGGAGAATTAGCGGGAATACCCCTCCAGGCAATGGCTCCCATCTTTACAATGGGTATCGGAATCCGGATTTCTGCCGTTTCTTTCCCCTGAAAAGCGGGCAGGTCAACCGGTTGAGAAACAGGGGCCTTCCCGGCTTTTATGCGGGAGAATTTTTCCCGGATCTGTGGGATAATTGCTTCGGAGTCGAAATCACCGCTTAAAATTAAAGCCATATTTCCCCCTACGTAATATTCCTCATAAAATTTCATCATTTCTGATAACTGTGGATTTTTCAGGTGTTCCGTTGTTCCGATAATGGGATATTGATAGGGGTGGGGAGTATAAAATAACCTTGTTGCTTCCAGAAAAGCTAATTCATAATCGGAATCTTCGTGCATGTTTTTTTCTTCATAAACGGTTTCCAGTTCGCTTTGAAATAAACGGAATACCGGATGAATTAATCTTTCACTGTACAATTCCAACCATTGACTGATGTACTGGGGATTAAAGCTATTGTAATAGAAGGTATAATCGTAGGAAGTTGCAGCATTGAGTCCGCTTCCCCCGAATTGGGAAATCAGGGTATTGAATTCGTTGGGAATTGCATATTGAGCCGCTGCAATGCTCATCCGGTTAATTTCTTTTTGAATTCTCCGTCGTGCGGATTTGTTTTTTGTAATAGCCAGCGTATCGTATTGTTGGGCGATAGAATCCAGATATACTTTTTCTGATGCATAATCGATAGTACCGATTTTGTCAGTCCCTTTGAACATGATGTGTTCAAAATAATGCGGAATACCTGTGCTGGGACTATCTTTAGCTCCGGCCTTTACCACTATTCCCCCAAAAACAGTAGATTGGGAATGATCTTCATTTAACCAGACCGTTAATCCGTTGTCCAGGGTAAATGTCCTTACCTCTAATGCAGATTGTGCCTGTAGCCATCCTGAAAGGAGGCTACAGGCAATTATAAAGAATAGGTTTTTCATAAAATTTTTAAAGTATTTTATTTTCCGGATTTATTCGGGAAAGTCGGGATTGCTGGTTCCCGGGGTGCTTCTGTTTTCAGCTTTTCCAGAATAACCTCGATGGCCTTGTTCAATTGTTCGTCATCTCCCATATATTCTTTATAAGGATCGTTGTCGATTTCGAGATGAGGAGTAACTCCGCTTCCTTCAATGATAAAACCGCTTCCATCTACAGCAAAAGGTGCATAAGAAGGAGTTACGATAGCTCCCCCGTCTACTACCGGTACAGTACCGCTGTAACCTACTACGCCTCCCCAGGTACGGTGTCCGATAATTGTGCCCAGCTTATTGTATTTGAATCTGTAGGGGAATAAATCTCCGTCAGATGCCGAATATTCGTTTACCAGCAATACTTTCGGTCCTACAAAGGTACCCACCGGATTGACAGACCCTTCTTTCTGATTTGTATGCATAGTGTAAAATGTCGGGGTACGCAGTAAACGTTCTGTAATCATAGGAGATACATTTCCGCCTCCATTTCCGCGGTCGTCGATAATCAATGCTTTTTTACCGAGCTGAGGGTAATAATGTTTTACGAATTCATTCAAACCGGCAACTCCCATATCCGGAATGTGGATATAACCTACTTCTCCGTTTGTAGCTTCATTGACTTTACGGATGTTGTTTTGTACCCAATTGTAATAGTATAGTTGCGATTCGTCTTCGAGGGGAACGACCAATACCTTCCGTGCTCCCTTTGCATCTGCAACGGTATTTACTTCTATTTCTACGGTTTTACCGGCTTTATCTACCAAATGTTTAAACAGATTATCGGTATCTTTTAACGACTGTCCGTTAATGGAAATGATGTACTCTCCTTCTTTGACATTGACGCCAGGCATTGTCAGGGGTGAACGGGTAGCTTTATCCCAGTTGGCTCCTTCAATAATTTTCTTTACCCGGAAATAACCGGAAGCGTCTTTTTCAAACTGAGCTCCCAGTAATCCCATCGGAATCCGGACAGGTTCAGGATGTTCCCCGTTTTCGGAATAGGCATGGCCTACACTTAATTCTGCTATCATTTCGCCTATGATATAGGTCAGGTCGGTTCTATGGTTTACATAAGGAACCAATACTTTGTATTTTTCCCGTACTCCATCCCAATCCACTCCGTGCATATTTCTGGCATAGAAAAAGTCGCGCATTTGCCGCCAGCTTTCATTATAGATCTGCATCCATTCCTGATGGAAATCGATGCGTTTTTTTACATCTTTTAAAGATATCGGTTCGGAAATACTTACAGGCCCGTTCGGGATATCAATGACCTGCATGTTTTTGCCTTCCATGGCAATTGCTTTTTTATAGGCAGGCCCGAAACCGATGTAAGCTTTTAGGTTTGTCTCTTTTTTGGCGTTCAGATCGTAAACCTGAGTTTCTCTGCCCCGGTTGTAGTATACTTTCTGTCCGATCATGTGTATGTTGTAATAGTAAGAGGCAGGAACCGGCAATTCCACAACCCGGTTATTCAGGTTTTCAAAATTGTAAACAAGTGCTTTTTCGGTAGATTCCGTTTGTTTCGCTTTTGGTTTTTTATCTGTTTTTTCAGACTTTATTGCTTTTTCAGCCGAAACCGGTTTTAAATTATCGTTTTCCGGAGCAAACGGAATGAGGGCGTCCTCTGTTAAAGGTAATAGATATACTTTGTTCATATTGGCATAGGCATGGTTCCATTCCGTCTGGCTGTATATCGGATTAAAAGTACGGGCAGAACTAAAGACCAGGTATTTTCCGTCGGAACTGAAGTTGGGAGAACTGATATCGTACCAGCCGTCTGTCATTTGATGTTTTTCCTTGGTAGCCAGGTTATAGAGGATAATGTTGCTCGTATTTTTTTCCGGACGTACGTAGGTCAGGTATTTACTGTCGGGCGACCAGTTGTAACTATAGAAAGTTCCGATTCCGGAAGTTTCTACCGTTTCTGTTTTACCGGTGGTTACATCTGTAATATTTAACTGATTCTGTTTATCGTTCCAGGCTATTTTTTTACTGTCGGGCGACCAGAGAATGTCGAAGATATAGGTTTTCAGATTTTTTGTCAAATCCTGTTCTTTACCGGTAAATACGTCCCGGATCCAAATATTGAACTCTCCGTTTTTGTCGGAAATATAAGCTATTTTTTGTCCGTCGGGCGACCAAGTCGCAGCAAAGTCATTTGCATCGGAAGAATTCGTCAGGTTGTAAGTAATTCCCTCTTTTGCCGGTACGGAAAATAAATCTCCACGGGCCGTCAGTAATACCCGTTCTCCGTTCGGGGAGATATCAATACTGCGGAGTTGATCGCTTACATCTTTCAGTTGGGGACGGGAATATAATTGGTCATTATCAATTTCTATATTGACTTTGGTAGCCTGTTTATTCCGAGTGTCGAATTTGTAAATATATCCTCCCTGTTCGTAAACGATCTGATCATTTCCGATAGAGGGGAATTTGATGTCGTAATCTTTTGAGAACGTCAGCTGTTTGGTATTTTTATCGTTTATATTGTATACATAAAGGTTCATGACGTTATCGCGGTCGGAAATGTAGTAAATTTCATTTCCGTCAGCAGACCACATGGGAATAATATCCTGCCGGATGTTGTCGGTAATTTTCTCTGATTTTTTAGTATCAAAATCGAAAATACGGATATCATCGGCCATCCCACCCTGATATCTTTTCCAGGTTCTGAATTCCCGGAAGACGTAATTATAAGCCAGCTTTTTCCCATCTGGGGAATAAGAAGCGAAACCACCGTTTTTCAGGGGAATTTCGGTAACATCCCCTCCTTCTACGGGGACAGTAAAGAGCTGACCCGTAAAGTCATTAAATGTATATTGACGGGAACGGAACAGAATATTTTTACTGTCCGGTGTCCAACCCATTACGATATTATTAGGACCCATCCGGTCTCCTAAATCGTCTCGGCCGAGGGTGGCGGTGTACGTAATCCGTTGGGGCTGTCCGCCTTCTGCAGGCATGACAAAGACTTCTGTATTTCCGTCGTACTGAGCGGTAAAAGCAATATATTTCCCGTCGGGAGAAAATTTAGGGAACATTTCATAGCCAATATCAGAAGTTAACCTCCGGGCTGTCCCTCCCTTAGCGTCCACTGTATATAGGTCTCCAGCATAGGAAAACACTATTTTATCTCCCTGAATGTGCGGGAAACGTAATAATCTGGCTTCTTTTCCGTATGTACAGAATACAAATGCCAGTAAAAAGACAAATAGTAAACATTTTTTCATAATGGATGTTTTTTATTTATGATTGTATTTGGATAAATAAAACATTTTGAATACCTCTAGCACAGACGCTTTTCCTATTGGCGAACTTACAAAAAATACCGTTAGAAATAATCAGAATGAGGAAAAAATAATAAAAAAACCTGCACAAACAAAATTGAATTACATTACCGATTATCGCTTGGTCAAATAGTCGAGTAAAATTCAATCGTCGTGCAGGCACTCCAGTGGTGATGAATAAGGGATATTTGGGTCTATCCCGGAGTATCTTTATAACGTTTACTGTTTTCTTTAAAAAGTTTGCCATGCCCCACTTGGGAAAGGGCACAGCAAACACAAAATTGACTTATTATCAACTTGGGATATCTTTATTTTCTAATTTCGAATTCTCCAACTTGCGTTGCTAGCTCTTCACTATAACAAGAAATTTTGTAGTTTCCTGCCTCTAATTCTTTTATATCTATTGTATAAGTCCCATTTTTATAGGCTATTGTTTTTTCTGTTAAAACAATGGATTTTGCCTGTTGGGATTCTATTTTAAAAGTTACTTGACCTAAATCATAATAGAAATTGCAATCTATTGTCATGTTATTTTGAGATAAAGTTCCTTCTAAATATATAGGTACTTCATCTGTTGGGTATACAAGATCTCCATCATCTTCACCTAAAAATTCAATATCTTCATCTGTATAATATGTAGATGAAAAAACAGGAATGATCATTAAACTTGTTAATACTACTAGTACGCCAAGAAATTTTGTTTTCATACACACTTTTTTTATCCTCTAAAACTTTTTGGCAAATTTAAAGCAAATCCCACTCTCCTTCCAAATCATTTTGTGGGACAAAAGAGGGGACAGATGAAAATGTAAAATTTTAATAATTAGTTATATAAATCTTAAAATAAGGTGACACTTCTAAAAAAAGTTATTTTTTATTCAAGATTTTTATTAAGTTTTGAAGAAATCACATTTTAATTAAGTAATCTTCCAAGCTAATTTTATTATTGTCATTTCCTAGAATTTTTACTTTCAATCTATATTTCCTTTTCTTAAAAGCTTCAAAAGTAATTCGGAATACTTGAGCAATATCATTAATATCCCATTCATGCCTGAGCATATAGGCTAACATGACTTCATCTATATTTAACTCTGGAAATTTATGTTGAAGTTTTTCAATAAAATTATTATCAATATTTGTCAAAGCAGAAAAGAGACGTTGAGAATAATCTTCTTTTTGAGCTTTTAAAGAATTTTCGAATTCGTAATAGACTTTATCTGGAATTAATTTTATGTTTTTTGTTAAAAGGAGTTCCAGTTTTTCGTAAGCACTGCTATTATCTGCAATTAATTCTTTCGATAAAGCAAAACCCCATTGCGTTTTTGCAATCTCTTCGGATAAATGAGCGTTTTTAACTTTTAATTTCCGATGAATCCAACTAAAATATAAAGCTATTATACTAGCTGCTAGCGCAATGGTTAGTGAAATAGTAAAATACCAAAGACTTCTATTACGATCTCTGAGATTTTCTTTTTCCTTTTCTGCTAGAGCATATTTTTGTTCTAATTCTTTTAAAACTTCTTTTTCGTGATTAGAATTTAATTTGTCTTTTATTTCGTTATATAATGAATTAAATACACATGCTTGTTTATAGTCTTCTTGTTCTTTAGATATTTGAGAAAGATTTTTATAACAGTTAGCTAGATTAAATAAATTGTTTTCTTGTTCTGCTGCTTTTTTCATTTTTAATCCATAATATTTACAGCTATCTATTTTAGATTTTTGACGAAATATATTAATTATTCTATAATAATAAGGCGATTTCATTGACAAGTCACGTTCTTCAAGTAAAGATATGCATTCCTTACTAATGATAAGTGCGCTATCAATATTTCCTGTATTTTGAAGTAGAAAACTTTTATTATTTAAAATACTAGCGTATAACTCTGAAACTTGTGGATCATTTTTATTATCAATATGTTTAATGATTTCTAACATATGATTAGAATTTTCTTTCGCTAAATTATATTTCTTTTGTTTATTATATATTAGATTTAGTTGTCTAAGTGAATATACCATATAAAGTGAATCTTTTAAGCTTGAGTAAATCTGATTAGATTTTTTATAGTATAATTCTGCTTCAGATAAATTTATCTGTTTGTATTGAATTTGTCCTAACCAATAATATATTAATCCAAGAATGTGATAATCTTCTTTTGAACTTTTTTCAAAATTGATTTCCGCAGTTTTTAACAATTCGTATATTTCTTGAGGATCTTCTTGATATTTAGATAAATAATATTGGGTTCTGGCTAGGGCATAGTAATCTTTTTTGCTGCTGTAATACTTTTCAGCAATAAGTAGAGTAGAATCATTTTCCAATTGATTTAAATTTTTATCTGCCATTGCGGCTTCCAGCAGATAATAATAAGCTTTTTCGGCTTTACTAAGTTTTGCGACATCTAATGTTGTTAAACTATCCGCTATAGCTTGTGGATTGTCTTCCAATATTTTATCCCATTGGGTTAATTTTACCATATAAGGAGTAAGTTGAGTATCACAGGCGAATACTCCTAAAACTATTAAAATCGAAAAGCAGTATCTATTCATCACACACCGATATTTGATACAAAAATATACTAACTTTGATAATATAGCAATGTTTTGATTAATCTCTTTAAAATAAGATGATTTTTTTTATTGAATTTAAAAAAAGCACCTACTTTCCACTGTGGAAAGCAGGTGCCCGCCTAATAAGATACGTCTAACTTTATCTTATTATTTTCGTGTCGCTTGTCCTCCTGAGGTGAGTTTCTGGCTTTTTATTGTCGGATTCCCTCTATAAATTAGGTCAGAACCGGTACTCATATAATATTCCAATAATTCAGAAACTTCTATTGTAGCCTTAGCGCCTGTCGTTCCTTTTATGTTTGCAAATTTTACAGGGAAGTCTGCAGCATTTAAGTTTCCGCTTGTACTCATTTGTACATCAATTTTTTCCGCTTTCCCTTTTAAATAAATATCCCCGGAAGTTGTGATGGAAGTTTTTACAGTTACTGCTTCCAAATCTAAGGTCATTACCCCCGACGTTGTGGCTTTAAGGTCTATGTTTGTACATTTTAATAGCTGAGTGCTTTTTAACATAGCTCCCGTAGTGACCGATAATTTTTTGACTTGGGGTAAAGTTACCTGTACTTCAAGTGACTGTGCATTTTTGATTTGAACATTTTCAGGAAAATGTACTCTTAATGTATTCTCCTCTACCTCGGTTTTTAAATAAGGCAGAATGTTATCGTCAGTTTTTACCGTTATGCTGTAGTTTTCACCAGGAGTTACATAAAGATTTATACCTTGTGAAACTGCAATACCAGAAAAGGCTGTGACAGATCTTTGTTCCGTAATGACGCGTCCCGACGCTTTGATCGTTTTTTGTTCTTTCCCATTCCAGGAGGTCAGGGAAATAAATATAAGAGATAATAGAATAAGTAATTTCATTGGTCTTTCCTTGTTTATTTTAGTCTTTACTTCTATGTCTCGCACCTGAATTTGATTCTGCTTTCAATATACGGGGATTTCCGTAATAATCTAATTTTCCCATGCTACTTATCTCGTATTCGAGTTCATCGGCTACATATATAGTTGCTTTACCTGCAGAACTTACCTCTATGTCTGCTTTGCTAACAATAAATTTTTCAGCATCCAGATAAGCTGCCGAGTTGACCTCTGCATCTAATAAATTCCCCTTCCCTGCTAATTGGGCCTTTGCTGCCGAAGTCACTTCCAGATCCAGACGATTTACCTCTAAATTCATATCTAATTGTGCTGCTGAGGAAATTTCGATTTCCAGATCTGTCGCCTTCCACTCATTGGTCCCATAGATGTGAGAGGCAGAAGAGGCCTCAATTTTTTCTAAGTTAGGGACACTTACATATACGTTCATCGGTTTATTTGTCGATAAGTTTTTGTGTTTTCTGTTTCCATTGAGGGAGATGATCAGACAGTTTTTTACTACTTTTGTTTCAATATAAGGAATTATGTTTTCTTCGGCTTCTACCTGAAGCGACTCAGCTTTTCCCTGGGTTAAATAAACGTGAATCGCAGAGGATGTTTTTATTTCCGTAAAATGTCCAATTTCCCGCTGTTCTTTTACTACATTTTCAGATTTGTTGTTCCGGTAGCCCCAAGAACAAAGTGTCAGGGAAAAACAAGTTAGAAAAATAAGAGATAATGTTTTCATAGTTGTATATTTTAATGTTGAATTGTTGTTACGAAATATCTTGCTTTCCGTGTCGGAATTTGTGTTTTATTATATGACGGATATATATGTATTTTGTTACACTTTTTATAAAAAATGTTTATAACCGAATCATTTATATTTCATTTAGCAGGTTAGAGTTTTAGTGTAACGTTTTCAGTAAAAATAACTAAGACAACACTGATTAATGAAGCTTACGTTCCCCGAATAAGTAGTGGAATCAGAACCAAAGGTTCATTAATCAGTGAGGGGGTCAGGCGAATAAAATAAAGATATAAACTACTCTTTATCTTTTATACATTTGCATCTGTTTAAAGAGAGCGGATTTTTATTCTTACCCTGTTTTACGGTTTTTCTACTTTAAGACCAGGCGTTCGTTGTCTCCGTACATTTCGTAACCGGAAGTGATTACTTTTTCTCCGGGTTCCAATCCTTCTATTACCTGATAGTATTGCGGATTTTGTTTCCCGATTTTAATTGTCCTCCGGTACGCTTCACTACCATCGGGTGAAAGTACGAAAATCCATTGTCCTCCTGTACTTTGATAGAAAGCTCCTCTTGGAATTAATACAGATTCGTCGGATTGTCCCAGTTGAAGATTGATATGGTAGGTTTGTCCCGTACGTATATTTTCCGGCATATCGCCTACAAAGCAGAGATCTGTTTTAAATTGCCCGCCTTTTACATCGGGGTATACTTTCATGACGGTCATATTAAAATTGGTACCCTGACGTTCTAAAGAGGCGTCCAGATCCTTTCTTACACGGTCGATATAGTGCTCGTCGATCTGAGCTGCTACTTTGTAGTTATCCAAAACATTGATTTTCCCCAGCTCTGTACCACTGTTTACAGACTGGCCGATTTCTACAGAAAGTGTACCCAATTGTCCGCTGATAGGAGCCTTTACATTCAGGTTTTCATACCTTTCCCGGACCAGTTTGAGGTTTCTCTGCATACTTTTCAAGCTTTCCGCCATGTTTTCAATCTGGATTTCACGATACATGGAATCCTGTTTCTGACGCTCAATCAACATATCGTTATTTTGTATGGATGTTTCGTAATCCTCTTTTGCAGTCAGGTAGTCTTCTTTTGCGATCAGATCTTCTTCGTATAATTTTTTATTTTGTTCGTACTTCCGTCTGTTCCGGGTAACATTCAGTTCACTTTGCAAACGGTCCTGGCGAATGCTGATTTTTTCTTTTTCCATGGAAAGCAAAGTGTTTCTCAATTCGTTTTCCTGATAAGCCAAATCGGCTTCACTTTTCAGGATCTCCATCGATAAATTGGGATTCTCGAGTTTAACGATAATGTCTCCGGCTTTTACCATAGCTCCTTCTTCGACCACTTTTTCAATAACCCGTCCACCTTCCATAGCACTCAACTGGATAAAAGTGATCGGCTCTACATTTCCCATAATGCGGATATAATCGTTGAAAGTTCCTTTTTTGATTTCTTCAATGGTAATTTTATCCTTTTCTACCCTTAAAGTTGAACTGTGGTTTCCAAAAACCAGCCATCCGATAAAGAGCAATACAAAAGCTCCCCCTAAAATATAAGGAATATGTTTTTTCTTCAATCCTTTTTTCTGTTCGATGATCTTATCCATGATATATATTTTAATTGTTATTCAATAAGGTTTTTCGTATTTTTAATATTTGATCTTAGCCTGCAAAGGAGCACCTCTGTAAAAATCTACCATCCTTTTTTTGATTCCATAAGTCAGTTGGGCTTTCAATACATCGAGTTTTGCCTGCCTCAGATTATTGTCACTGGTGTTTAAGTCGATAATTGTCACTAATCCCTGTTCATATTTTTTTTGGTTTGCTTCATAAGACAATTGACTGAAGTTCTGTTTTTTTATGGCCATGTCGTATTCCCGGGAAGCAGCTTTTAGGTCCAATACGGCAAGTTCAATCTCTTTATATACAGACTGTAACATTTCCTGATAAGCAAATTCTGCATCCTGCATCTGGTATTTGCTGCGGGAAACAGTAGAGTGGCGCGAAAGGCCTCCGAAGATGGGAATGCTTACGCTGAATCCGAAACTTTTTCCGAGATTATTCTTTATTTGGGAATGAAAGGAATTGTCTTGGGAATCATAGTAGTAGGTGTTCAGCGTTCCGGAAGCATTAAAACTTGGGAACAACTGACCTTTTGTAATATACCAATTCAGCTGGGCAGCCCGGAAGGCATATTCTGCTGCACTTACTTCGGGTAAATCTTCTTTTGCTTTTCCGTATATTTCTGTAATATTCAATTCATGATTTTCCGGAATACGGCTACTCAGAGAAGAAACTTCTATATCCAGTTCTTCGTCAGGGTTATAATTCATTGTTTGTTTAAGGGTTACTAAAGCAGTCGCTTTTTTATTCTGATTTGCAATCAGATTATATTCGCTTTCAGCTACCTGGGCTTGTATGTCAAACAGATCACTTTTGGGTTTGATACCCAGCTCATGCTGACGTTCCATTCTTTTTAGTTGTAAACGGGCGTTTTCCAGCTGCTCCTGAGAAATTTCGATTAATCCTTCTGCATAAGCCAGATCGTAGAAGGCCTGCATGATGTTTACAGCGATATCGTTGGCTGTCTTCTCGGAGTCTTGCAATCCCTTTAGCTGGGATACTTTCCGGTAACGCAAAGTGTTGATGGCCGTAAAACCGGAAAAAAGATTGAGATTGGCCCCAACCCGGTAGTTATTGGCAAGTATACGGGAATCAACATAAGTATTGTCGGCCCCAATCGAACGTCCGAAACTATATTCTAAGCTGGAAGAACCGCTCAGACTGGGAAGTAGATCCAAACGGGCGTCCCTTAAATTTACATTGTTAACTTTATTATTGAGTAGTTGACGCTCCATTGTCAGACTTTGCTCCACACCATAATCAATGCATTCCTGTAGTGTCCATTTCTTTTCCTGACCAAAACTTTGAAAGGTAATCAGGACAGCCAGTAAAGTGATACCGATTTTTACCATTTTATTTCGTTTTTTCGTGATTTCTATTTTTCTGTATTTGTAAGGAATTCTGCTAAAAACGTGCCAGAATTGTAAAATATTAATTATTAGTATTTTGTTACTTATTAATTTTATTATGGTGTCAAAAAAATAGACAACAGTGTGAAATTATTTGACAAGAAGAAAAGACAAAAATAATTTAATTTTAAACATTTATTTAATAGATCAGAAGGAAAGAAACAAAGCAGATTCAATGTCTTTTTACTTTTGTAGTCAGCGAATACTTTTTATATATTTGTCCGATAGAAGGAAATTCCAGGTAAAGGCCGGAGAGGAGGAGAAATTTTTTAAAAGAGGGAGGGAAGGCGGTATAGAGATTTGCCTGTAAACAGAAATCCGTAAGTATCTGCATATGAATACAACAGTTATAGGAGTTGCCGGAGGTACCGGTTCCGGTAAAAGTACGTTGGTACGGAAATTGAGGGAAGCTTTTGCGGAAGAGGAAGTGATCACCTTGAGTCATGATTATTATTATAAGGCAAATAATGATCTCAGTATGGAGGAAAGAAGGAAATTGAACTATGACCATCCTCAATCCTTTGATACGGAAATGATGATCGGACATGTGCGGACGCTGAAGGACGGCGTTCCTATCCAGCGGCCTGTATATTCTTTTGTCGAGCACAATCGGTTGAGGGAAACGGTAAAAATGATCCCTGCCAAGGTATTGATTGTAGAAGGAATTCTGATTTTTGAAAATAAAGCCTTACGGGATCTGATGGATATTAAAGTATATGTAGATACAGATGCGGATATCCGTTTAGCTCGTCGGATCTTACGGGATGTACAGGAAAGGGGCAGAAGTATGACCTCTGTAATCAATCAGTACATTTCCACGGTAAAACCAATGCATGAAGAATTTGTAGAACCCTCTAAAAAATATGCTGATGTAATCATACCGGAAGGTGGATTCAATTCTGTTGCCCTATCTCTTTTAATCGAAAATATCAAATCTGTCATTCGGTGACAAGGGGACGGTTCTTTTGTCACCCAATTTTCTTTTTCTCATCTTTAAAATGCTGTTGTCCTTTTAAAAGGATTTTTTAATTTTCCTAACTAAAATAATAAATGGCATTTTATTCCGGGTTAATATTTCTCTGCCGTTTCAGGTGATCTAATTCTGAAGCGAACGGAAGCATTAAGCGGCCTTTAAAGGTCTCTATCCAAAGATAAAAATACTCAGTCATGAAACTTCAGGTGACGCAGAGGCCCTACTGTTTTACGTTATAGTTTTCAGACAGGATGACTTATGGCTTTTTGTTAGAATTTTAATTTATAATTCAATTGTAAATTGTGTTTCTTTATTGGGGACAGAATGAACGCGGATGGAACCTCCGTGTGCTCGCATAATTTGACGGGCTATACTCAAACCGATTCCGGAACCTAATTCTTTTGTTGTAAAGAAAGGTACAAAAATCTGTTTTATCAATTCTTCCGGTATACCGGGTCCATTGTCTTTAATAGTGAAAATTGTCCGGTCGTTTTCTGTCTTCCAGGCTTTGATTACAATGGCAGCGTTTTGACGTCCGGATAAAGCCTGAATCGCATTTTTTACAATATTGATGAGTACCTGTCCTAATAAATTAGAATCGGCATATAATTTTAAATCTTCCGGAACACCGGACATATCTATTTTTACGGAGTTAAAATTGTCTTCAGCACTACAAAGAATGACGATGCGTTGAATGAATTCACTTACGTTGAACAATTCCCGTGCAGGGGTTGGAATACGAGTGAACTTACGGTAGGATTCAACAAATGACACCAGGCCTTTACTGGTTTCACTGATGACATGAAGTCCACTGATAGCATTCGAACGAATGTCGTTGTCGGGGACATTTTTATCTTCGTATAGGGTTAATAATGTGTCACTAAGAGAAGTAATGGGAGCAATAGAATTCATAATCTCGTGCGATAATACACGTATAAGCTTGATCCAGGACTCAATTTCCTTCTCATCCATTTCATTATTGATATCGTGGATGACGATCAGGCGTACGAATTCGTTTTCCATTGTCATTCCTGAAGCTTTTATACTCAATTGTACGCTTCCTCTTTCCATTGTCAGGGAAGAGGTCTTATTATCTCCGGGCCGGATCGTTTCAAATAAACCCGTCAATGCCGGATCTACTCTGTCCAGTTGACGGATATGAGTAAAAACATCCAGTCCCAGAAGTTTTAAAGCAGCTGTATTTGCTTGTAATACAAAACCTTTTGAATTTAATATCACAATACCGGAATGAATACTACCTAAAATCAGTTCATAGAATTTTTCTTTTTGTTGAGCCTCGATACGGATTTTCTGAAGAACATTTTTCATTTTATTCAGGATGTAACTCAGAAACATTTCCGAACTGGTTCCTTTTTTCTCGATAAAATTAATGGAATAATCGTCATTTTCGATGGCTTCGAAAAAATAAGCCAGCTTACGGTTTACCGAATTATAAAGAGTAAGGGTTTTGGATATATAGATAATAGCTCCTAGAGCACATATAATTCCCCAGCCTTTATAAGAAAAATAGAAAAGAGCGGCTGAAGCGACAGAACAGCCGATAATGATCAGGATAAAAAATAAAAGGTGTAGTGAAATCCTCCGGAACATATTCTATAATTTACATTTTGCAGACTCATTTTTACGAAAGGGATGAACCCCGGATTTTATAAACTGTATTTTTTCATTTTATTATAAAGGGTTTGGCGGGTAATTCCCAGCTGGGTGGCTACGGCCGATAAATTTCCATTACTGCGGTCCAAAGCGTGTTGGATCATTTGTTTTTCCATATCTTCCAGCGTTTCATTTTTATCGATAAAAGTAGTTGTTACCGTTTTAAAGAAAAAATCTGAGGGCTTGATTATATTTCCTTCGCACATGATCACGGCTTTTTCGATAGCATGTTGTAATTCCCGTATATTCCCGGGCCATTTATATTCCTGTAATTTTTCCTGGGTGGTTGATAACATATTGCAGTTTTTCCCATATTTAGAAGAATATTTTTTCAGGAAATATTCGGCTAAAGGTACGATGTCCTCTTTCCTTTCCCGGAGCGGAGGAATTTCAATGTGAATAGTATTAATCCGGTAGAGTAAATCTTCCCGGAAATGATTTTGTTGTACCATTTCCTGAATATTCCGGTTCGTGGCACATATCAGGCGGATATCGGTATTTATGGGTTTATTGGAACCGACCCGGGTAATTTTACGGTTTTGAAGGGCTGTCAGTAATTTGGCCTGCAGAGCATAGGATAAATTTCCGATTTCATCCAAAAAAAGGGTGCCTTTATTAGCTGCTTCGAATTTTCCTGCGCGGTCTTCCCGGGCATCGGTAAAGGCTCCTTTCACATGCCCGAACAATTCACTTTCAAAGAGTGTTTCCGTTACGGCTCCCATATCGACGGAAATCATTACTTCGTTGGAACGGTTGGATAAACGGTGAATTTCCCGGGCAATCATTTCTTTCCCGGTGCCATTTTCACCGGTAAGCAAAATATTGGCGTCCGTTTTGGCTACTTTGCACACCAGGTTATATACCTGCATGATTTCCGGGGAACTTCCCCACAACATGGAAGGTTCGCTGTTCAACTGGTTTTTCAGTACATTCTTTTCTTCTTTCAGTTGCTTGACCTCATTTTGGGATTCTCTCAACCGGTAGGCCGAGAGTAAAGTTGCTACCAGTTTTGCGTTGTCCCAGGGCTTTACCACAAAATCCGTTGCCCCTTCTTTTACTGCTTTGACGGCCAGTTCGATATCTGCGTAGGCAGTAAATAAAACGACAGGGAGTTCCGGAATTTGTTCCTTGATTTTCGAAAGCCAGTACAATCCTTCGTTACCGGTATTGATGGCAGCTGAAAAATTCATGTCCAGTAAAACGACGTCTACCCGCTCTGCTGATAATACTGCAGGAATACGTTCGGGAGTCGATAAAGTGATTACCTTTTCAAAATAACTTCCCAATAATAATCCTACTGCTGTCAATACGGATTTATTATCATCTACTACTAATATTATTCCTTTTTTTGCCATTTTGTCTCAGAATTTATCATTCAAAACTATAAATCCTCCCGGATAAATCCATAAAAGTGTCAAAAAAATAGACATTTTTCAGATTTTTTTTATCAAAAGTGACAAAGGGACGGTTCTTTTGTCACCTTTTTTATTCTAGCTTTCTTCTTTCTCTTTACACTCGGATTTTATGCAGAATTGTTATTTTAAAAAATCAGAAAAATACAGAAGTGTTATTTGTATTTATGGGATTGTATAAAATAAATAGGACCAGATAGTTAGGTGTCTATAGGCGGATCATCCATAAATCCGAAAAAATGTATTTAGAATTAAGGAGGAGTTATGATTAAAATAAAAATATTTTCTTATATTAAGATGGGCCATTATTATATATTTGGGCGGTGACAAAAGAACCGTCCCTTTGTCTTATAAAACAATAAAATATGATTGGTTATGAAACAAGTAAAAATTGACGTAGGTAATGTATTTTGTGCTAACATTAAGGGTAAATTTAAAAGGTATTTTCAATATATTGGGTTGGATTTCGAGCAATTAAACAGTGAGGTGATCCGAGTATTTAAAACACATTATCCGGTAGATGCCGTAGTAGATTTAGAAGAAGTTGTTAAAGACGAGATTGATTTTCATACTCATACAGATATACGTGCAGGATTTTATAATTATTCCAATGTGTGGGAGAAAGTAGGTAATGTCCCTTTCCGGGAAAAGGCAGATGTACTTTTTCGGGATACTGATGATCATGGAAGGGGACGAATAAAAGTTTCTTCTCGTTGGTATATCTGGCGAATGAATGAACCCAGAATATTTGTAGGAAAACTAAATGAAGAAACCCGCAAAGTGGATGGAGGACTTGTATATCCGCCTATACATATTTGTGAACGGATGGAAACCGGACGTTATCCGGGGTGGGAAATAGAATAAAATTAACTATTAATGTTTTAAAATATTTATCTATGGGTTACTTTGAAGTAGCCTAAAAAAGGGACCCGTAAAATGAAATTATGATTAAAGCCCGCTTGATATTTAAAAATCAGGCGGGCTTTTTAAAAAGTTTAATATTTTTTCGAAAATTAGCCGACGTTGATGAAGGTCTTTACTAATTCTGTGATTTTCATAGTATCATTTCCGATGTCGGTACGTAATGTACGGTCGTCAAAAGATTTTAGTTTTTTGATAATACCGTCCAATAAATTTTTACTGAATACGCCATGTTCTTCATAAATACTGCGTTGTTCTTCCAGGCATTCTGCAGATTCTGCACAGGAAGCGGGCAGATGACTCAGTCTTTCGGCAGTAGCTTTATGAGCATCGTCGAAAATGTTGACACTGACGTAACGGTCTTTGGCGTACTGTATACTGTCTTTCATTTCGAAGCCATGACGTGCAGCGACAGCCAGACCTGCTAATAACAGGTAAAGATCGGCAGAACCGTCCGGACAACGGAATTCTACAGTTTGCTTAATACCCGGATCTAAACTTTGAGACGGTTTTTCCAGCGGATTGGCATCCGTAATCATTTTATCGGCACCTTCTGTCCATCCTAGCGGAACCCGTACCAGTACTGAACGGTTACGGTCTCCCCAACAAATATTGGTCGGAGCTTCCTGATGGGGAACCAAACGGAAATAAGAAGTCGGATTCGTGTTGCCAAAAGCTGTCAGAGAAGAAGCAATATTCAGAATTCCGGCAATGGCTTTTAGGGCGTTGTCGGTTAGTTTACCGTTTTCAATATACATATTCTTACCATCCTTCATCAGACGGGTATGGATATGCAATCCGCTTCCCGCTTTACCTGCTGTGATCTTAGGAGCAAAAGTCAAATTGATACCGTATTGAAGTGCTAAAGTACGCATAATCCATTTGGCAATCACCAATTGATCGGCAGCTTCTTCGATATCTACCGGTAAAAATTCGATTTCATTTTGTTCATATTGGATGTTACCGAGGGTAAAATTACCTACTTCCGAGTGACCGTATTTGATTTTTCCACCCGTTTGAGCAATGGCCCGCATACATTCGCAGCGAAAATCTGCCCATTTACAAAAAGGAGTAGATTCATGGTATCCTCTTTGGTCGGCTGTTTCAAACAATTCTTCCTTTTCGCTGATCACATAATACTCCAATTCTCCCATGGCCTGAAATTCCATGCCCGTCACTTTTTTAAACTCTTCGTGAGCTTTCCGGAGAGTGTATTCCGGAGCACTTTCCAACGGTTTCCCGTCTTTTGTATAATAGCTGCATAAAATATCCAATGCCGGGATTTCACTGAACGGATTCAGAAAAGCTGTACGATAACGAGGGATAACATATAAATCGCTGGATCCCGCTTCTATATAAGGGAATAGACTGGATCCGTCTACACGCTCTCCGTAGGTTAAGATGCTGTCCAAATGTTCCAGACTGCTAATAATAAAATTTAAAGTTTTTAATCTGCCGTCGGCTCCTACATATCGAAAATTGATCATTTCAATCTGATTTTCGGTGACGTATTTTATAATATCAGCCTTCGTAAATTCTTTTTGTTCTTTTTGTAAAAACTGAACTAAAGGATTAGGATTCAATGTAAAATTCTTCTCCATGATCTTTGTTGTTAACGTTTGCGAAAACAAAACTAGAAAAAATATCCCGAATTAAAAATTTTTCTAATATATTCTTACAAAATGCTCCTATTTACTGTCAATTCGTAATAAAAATGAATTTATTTAATGACGATCTGAAATAATTTTAACTCTACAAAACAGAATTGGAAATACTGTACTGTAGTCTTCCCTTTTTAGAATCTTTATAAATATTGAATATTTATGCATACGTTTGCTCCCTCTGTAAATCCTCTATTTTAGCTTAGAAAAAACTGCTGATAAAAGAATAAAATTGCATAAATATTTGTTTTAAATAAATATTTATGCATATATTTGCATCGGAATCCAATAGGGGGGAGGAGAGAGGACAAACTATAAATCTTAAACGCATTTAAATTAGAAGGAGATGAAAATAGATGTGATGGTTGCTTCTGAGAAGCATTTGAAATATGTTACAACTATTAATGATACCATAGATGAAGCAGCTAAGGCTCGTGGAACGGGTATAGCCCGGAGAACGGATGAATATATAACCGGTAAGATCAAACAGGGGAAAGCCATTATAGCTTTAAACCGGGAGGAATTTGTAGGTTTTTGTTATATCGAATCCTGGGGTCATGAAAAATTCGTTGCCAATTCGGGCTTGATTGTAAAACCTTCCTATAGGGGAATGGGAGTAGCGAAAAAAATTAAACGGGCTGCTTTTGAGTTGTCCCGTAAAAAATTTCCGCAGGCCAAATTATTTGGATTAACTACAGGGGAACAGGTGATGCGGATCAATACCGAATTGGGATATGTACCGGTTACTTTTGCTAAACTAACCGATGACGAACAGTTTTGGGCCGGTTGTAAATCCTGTGTGAATTACGATATTCTTCAGCGTACGAATATGACGAAATGTTTGTGTACAGGTATGGTATATGATCCGGAAGCTATTGCCAGGCGTGAGGCAGAATTAAAGAAAATGGGGCGGAAACGTTCGGGAATTATCCGTTTATTGAAAAAGTTTGCCTGTTTTTAAATCGCGAAGGGGACAGGCGAAGTTTTAAAAGGGGTATTTTCCGGTTAATCGTGTGGCTTTGCGGAAGAAAACAAGGCAGTATGGTTTTTCTAAAAAACTTTCGGTTCAGACAGAGGGTTCCTGAGAGGGATACTGATAGTTGGTTTCATACCGAAAATAACCACTGAAAACAGGATTTTAAAACATAAATCATATTTATAACTTTTGTAATGAAGATAAAAATGGAAAAAGTCGTTTTAGCATATAGCGGAGGATTGGATACTTCCTATTGTGTAAAATATCTGAGTGAGGAGCTTGGATTGGAAGTATATACAGCTTTGGCCAATACAGGGGGATTCACTCCGGAAGAATTAAAGGCGGTAGAAGAAAAAGCCTATGCTCTGGGGGCTAAAAAGCATGTAAATCTGGACGTGACAACCGATTACTATGAGAAGTGTATTAAATATATGGTTTTCGGAAATGTATTGCGTAATCACACTTATCCGGTCTCTGTAAGTTCCGAACGTACCTTCCAGGCGCTGGCTATCGTGGAATATGCAAACGAAATCGGCGCCCAGTATATCGCTCATGGCAGTACCGGAGCCGGAAATGATCAGGTTCGTTTTGATCTTTGTTTTACTGTTTTCGCTCCGGATAAAAAGATTATTACCCCTACCCGGGATCTGAAGTTATCCCGGGAAGAAGAAATTGCCTATCTGAAGGCGCATGGTGTAAATTACGATTGGAAAAAAATGGAATACTCCATTAACAAAGGGGTATGGGGTACTTCTGTCGGGGGGAAAGAGACTTTACGGGCCGATACAAATTTGCCTGAAGAAGCTTATCCTTCGCAATTGCAGAAAACGGGTAAAGAAATACTGGAGATTGAATTTGAAAAGGGGGAAATTGTTGCCGTCAATGGCTGCCCGGTAGAGAAAATTAAAGCGATCAACACAATTGAGAGAATTGCAAGTCCCTGGGCAATCGGCCGGGATACGCATATAGGGGATACGATTGTCGGAATTAAGGGACGTGTGGGATTTGAAGCTGCCGCTCCGCTTTTGATTATTAAGGCGCATGAATTACTGGAGAAACATACCTTGACAAAGTGGCAGCAATACTGGAAAGAACAATTAGGAAATTGGTATGGCATGTTTTTACATGAAGCCATGTATGCAGAATCGGTTATGCGGGACATTGAGAAATTTCTGGAAAATAGTCAGCGGAATGTCAGTGGAAAAGTCAGCATACAGCTGCGGCCTTATCATTTTGACTTGATCGGAATCGAGTCCGCTCACGATCTGATGCATTCCGGTTTTGCAGAATATGGGGAAATGAATAATGCCTGGACTGCTGAGGACGTAAAAGGGTTTACGAAAATGATCGCTATGCCGTTGAAGATTTATAATGCGGTGAATCACGATCTGTAAGAAAGAATAAGGACTATTTATGGGAGACAATAGTAAGAGTATGATTAGGATAGGGATTGCCGGCGGAGCCGGTTATACGGCCGGAGAATTGATCCGGGTGCTGGTGAATCATCCGCAGGCAGAAATAAAATATATTCAAAGTGAGTCGCATGCCGGGGAACCGGTTTCGAAAGTTCATCAGGATTTGTTGTATCTTCCCCTGACATTTTCTGAAATAGATTTTTCAGACATAGATGTTTTGTTTATGTGTATGGGGCACGGTGTATCTCTTGAATTCCTGGAAAAATATTCTGTACCTCCCCGGGTAAAGATCATCGATCTGGGAAATGATTTCCGTCTGGCTGCAGAAGCCAATGGGTTTGTATACGGTTTACCGGAGTTAGCCCGGGAAGTAATCATTAAAAGCCAGTATATTGCAAATCCGGGATGTTTTGCTACTGCCATAGAATTGGGATTATTGCCTTTAGCGGTTGCGAACGGTTTACCCGATGACATTACCGTCTTCGGCATTACAGGTTCTACGGGTGCCGGACAAAAGCCTGCGATTGATACGCATTTCAGTAACCGTTGTAATAATTTGTCGAATTATAAAGTTTTTACTCATCAGCATTTGGCTGAAATCAATGAAACCTTACAGAGAGCCGGGGCTAAAAATCTTTACGATCTGGCTTTTGTGCCGGTAAGAGGATGCCATACCCGCGGGATTCTGATTAATACGGTACTCCGGTGCAATTATTCGAAAACTGAACTGACGGATATGTATAGAAAATACTATCAGGCTCATCCGTTTGTATGTATAAGTGATGATCCTCTTTATCTGAAGCAGGTGGTCAATACGAATTATTGTTTTATTCAGATCGCTCAGCAGGAGGGAAAAATACTGATTACTTCGGTAATTGATAATCTGTTGAAAGGAGCTTCCGGTCAGGCTGTGCAGAACATGAACCTGATGTCCGGTTTACCGGAAACGGCAGGACTTCAGTTAAAGGCGAATTATTTTTAAAGTAATTACAGACTTGGAGGACCATAAAGTATTTCCAGGCCGTTTAAATTTTCAGTTATGGGATTATTTGAAGTTTATGATTTGCTTGATATAGAGCCGGTAGAGGCTAAGGGAGCTTATCTATGGGATAAGGAGGGAGAAAAATATCTTGATTTTTATGGAGGGCATGCAGTAATATCCATTGGGCATAGTCATCCTGTTTATGTAGAAAAATTAACCCGGCAATTAAGTAAGCTGGGGTTTTACTCGAATGCTGTAATAAATCCTTTACAGGAAGAATTGGCTGAGAAATTATGCCGTCTTGCCGGTTGTGAGGATTATCAGCTTTTTCTTTGTAATAGCGGGGCTGAGGCCAATGAGAATGCATTAAAACTGGCTTCTTTTGCAAGCGGAAGGGATAAAATACTGGCTTTCAAGGGTGCTTTCCACGGCAGGACTAGTGCAGCTGTTGCCATAACCGATAATCCCACTATTCAGGCTCCGGTGAATCAGTATCACAGAGTAACATTTATTCCCTTAAATGATATCCAGGCTTTGGAAAAAGAACTGTCTAGCGGACAGTACGCTACGGTAATTGTAGAGGGAATACAAGGTGTGGGTGGAATTCGTCTGGCTGAAGATGAATTTTTACGCCGGATGCAGGAATGTTGTCAGGCAAGCGGGACATTTATGATTGTAGATGAGATCCAGTGCGGCTATGCCAGAAGCGGGAAGTTTTTCTCGCATCAATACGCAGGGGTTAAACCGGATATTATTACGATGGCTAAGGGAATGGGCAATGGTTTTCCCGTAGCCGGGCTATTAATTGCCGGAAAAATACAGGCCAGAAAAGGAATGCTGGGGACTACCTTCGGTGGCAGTCATCTGGCTTGTGCTGCAGCATTGGCGGTATTGGAAGTGATCGGGAAGGAATATGTTGTCAACAATGCTGCCGGTATAGGAAAATACCTGATGCATGAAGTGGGGAAAATAAAAGGAGTGAAGGAAGTGAGGGGAAGGGGACTGATGATCGGGGTGGATACGGAGAACCCGCAAAAAGAGATACGGGCCCGACTGTTAAAAGACCATCATATTCTGACCGGGTACAGTGGGACAAATACACTTCGTTTATTACCGGCACTGACAATTACCCGGAAAGAAGCCGATGAATTTTTGAAGGCTTTCCGGATAGTAATGGAGTCTTAAAAATATAGTTTCAAAAGATTAGGGTATGATCAAAATAGTAAAAGTAGGCGGTAAGCTGGTTGAAAACGAACGGATACTGGATGAGCTTTGTAATAAATTGGCAGTTTATTATCCGTCTTGCGTGTTGGTACATGGAGGGGGAAGTATGGCAGGCCAATTGGCAACCCGTTTGGGAATAGAAACCCGTATGCATGAGGGCAGGCGGATTACAGATGCCCTGACTTTGGACGTTACCGTAATGGCGTATGCCGGTTTAGCAAATAAAAAGATTGTAGCCTGTTTACAAGCCAAGCAGATAAATGCCTGTGGTTTGTCCGGTTGTGATATGAACGTTATTGTTTCTCATAAACGGGCAATTACAGCTATCGACTGGGGTTATGTCGGGGATATCGAACAGGTGAAAGAAGAGGTTCTGGCTTTTTTGCTGGAAAGGGAAATCATGCCTGTGCTTTCTCCTATTACCTGCTCGGCTGCCGGGCAACTGTTAAATACCAATGCCGATAGTGTCGCTTCCGCTACTGCTATAGCATTGAGCCGGAAGTATGAAACAGAATTGGTATTTTGCTTGGATAAACCGGGCGTATTGAAAGATATTCAGGACGAAAACTCTGTTATTCCTTTTATCGACCGGAAAACATATAAAGAATTATTGAAAGAAAAAAATATACATGCAGGTATGCTGCCTAAATTGGAAAACGCTTTTAAAACCCTGGATGCCGGTGTAAAAAAAGTGAGATTGACCAGTCCTGCGGATTTGGAAGGCGGGACGGTACTGATGAAGGAATAAGAAAAGTATTTTCGGAAAAATAAATAAAAACTAAGATATGCAGGTTTCGGAAGCAGTGGATTTGTTAATGAAAATTATCTCTATTCCTTCTTTCAGCGGGGAAGAAGATCGGGTTGCGGATCTGATGGAAATCACTTGGGCCAAACTCGGTTATAACGCTTTTCGTAAAGGAAATAACGTATGGGTACGTTCCCGTAATTTCGATCCGGTTAAACCGACCCTTTTATTAGAAGCCCATATCGACACAGTTAAACCGAATTCTGCCTGGACGCTTGATCCTTTCCGCCCGGAAATCCGGGAGGGGAAATTGTTTGGATTGGGAAGTAACGATACGGGAGGGAGTATTGTTTCCATGTTGGCTGCTTTTTTACAATTGGATAAAAAGGTTCAGCCTTATAATATGATTTACCTGAACTCAGCCGAAGAAGAGAATACCGGAAAAGGAGGTGTGCAAAGTGTAGTGGAAGAATTGGAGGGAATCGCTTTGGCTTTAATTGGAGAGCCTACCGGAATGCAGGCTGCGATTGCTGAAAAGGGGTTGATGGTATTGGACTGTGTAGCGAAGGGAAAAGCCGGACATGCTGCTCGGGAGGAAGGAATAAATGCTATTTACGAAGCTTTGCCGGATATAGAATGGTTCCGGAATTACCGTTTCGGAAAGGTGTCGGATTTACTGGGAGAGGTGAAAATGACAGTAACCGGCATACAGTCAGGAACTTTGCACAATGTCGTACCTGCAGAATGCCGTTTTATGGTGGATATACGGGTAAATGAGCATTATTCTAATGCTGAGATTTTTGATATAATCCGTTCCCGGGTAAAGAGCGAGGTAAAACCCCGTTCTTTTTCCCTGAATTCTTCCTGTATTTCTGAAAATCATCCGCTGGTAAAACGGTGTAAAGCTGTCGGATTGACTACTTACGGTTCCCCTACTACTTCTGATCAGGCCGTTATTCCCTGGACTTCCCTGAAGATTGGCCCCGGAGACAGTGCCCGCAGTCATACAGCTGATGAATACATTCGCCTGGAGGAAATAGAAGAAGGTATCGGCCTGTTTGTGCGATTATTAGATAACTTTCGGTTCTGAACATTTTAACATTTAAATATAAAAGTCATGAAACTTTGGGATAAAGGATATGATATCGACCGTTTTACAGAAAAATTTACGGTCGGAAAAGACCGTGAACTGGATGTGCTGCTGGCAAAAGCGGATGTGCTGGGAAATATGGCTCATTTAAAAATGTTGCATTCCATCGGATTAATGAACAATCAGGAAGTAACGGATTTGGAGAATGCTTTAAAAGAAATTGGGCAAGTTATCGACCGGGGAGAATTTAAAATAGAAGAGGGAATAGAAGATATACATTCCCAGATCGAATATTTATTGACCCGGAAATGCGGAGAGGCCGGGAAAAGGATTCATACCGGCCGTTCCCGTAATGATCAGGTACTTACGGATATAAAATTATTTACCCGCTCTGCCTTGATAAGTGTGCTTCAGCATGTGCAGGAATTTTTCGAAATCCTTATGGCGAAAGCGGAAGAAAGCAAAGGGGTTTTATTACCGGGGTATACCCATTTACAGATCGCAATGCCTTCTTCTTATGGAATGTGGTTCAGTGCTTATGCCGAGTCGCTGGCCGATGATTTACTGTTTTTAAAAGCTGCTTACGACATGGTCAATACGAATCCTCTCGGCTCTGGGGCGGGCTATGGCTCTTCTGTGCCTCTCGACCGGAGGCTGACTACTTCCTTATTGGGATTTGAGGATTTGGCATATAATTCCGTTTACGCCCAAATGCAAAGGGGAAAAATGGAAAAAAATGTATTGTTTGCTTTGGCGGCAGTGGCTACGACTTTAGGGAAAATGGCTGCAGATATCTGTTTGTTTTCTTGCGGAAATTTCGGATTCTTAAAATTACCGGATAAATTTACAACCGGTTCAAGTATTATGCCTCACAAGAAAAATCCTGATATATTCGAATTAATTCGGGCTAAATGTAATCGTATTCAATCTTTACCGGGCCAATTGACTTTAATCTGCGCCAATCTCAATTCAGGTTATTTCCGGGATATGCAGCTGACAAAAGAAATATTTTTTCCGGCTTTTAGCGAGTTGACAGATTGTCTGTGTATGGCCGGAACGGTTTTAAAAGAAATACAATTAAACCGGAATATTCTGGAAGATAAACGCTATAATTATTTATTTACGGTAGAAGATGTAAACGATATGGTAAGTGCCGGAATCCCTTTCCGGGAGGCCTACCGAATTATAGGTTTGAAAGTACAGGCGGGAGAATACGATACCAATATGCAGCGTTCCCTTCACCATTCCCATGAAGGGAGTATGGGAAATCTTTGTCTGGAACAAATCAAAGCTAAATTTATACGGCACTGTTGGGATTATACTTCTGTATTGGAAGCAGAAAAAGCGTTGATGGGAGACTGAATTTTAAATAAAGTTGTGGAAATTTTCCCCTGTCTTTTTTTAATCTCCTCCCCATTTTCCTCAATTTAAGATGCTTAAATGAAATTTTCAGATGAGTTAATGTATTGATTTCAAGACAATTATTCTATCCTGTGGATTTTTGCTCCTTTTTGGCATAGCTTTTTCTATAAAAAATAGAGAGCTATGATCTAAAAGGAAAAATTATGAAACGTATCACAGGAATTAGCGGAATAGTATTAGGATGCGGACTCTTTTTATCGGTTTCGGCTTCTGCTTCTTCAAATCCTCCTTTCTATGAAGAAGATACTGTAAAGGGGGAAATGGTTTATGATGCTCAATTACCGGCAGAAACCGTGAATCTACGCAAAATAGATATTGATAATGTGCCTTTAGTGGTGAAATCCGCTATCGCAGCGCGGTACTCTGCTTATGTGGTTGAGGAAGCTTTTATAGAAGATAATAGTTATTATAAATTAATGCTGAAAAAAAGAGGATCTAAATTAGCAGTTTATTATAGCGGGAATGGTGAATTTCTGCGGAAAGAAACCTGTAATTTTATGCAGGGTATTTGATGTTTTATTATTTAATGCGAAAGAAAGCTGCCTCGTCCGGGGCAGCTTTTTCGTGGACTTGAAAACAATCGGCTGAATGAAACATCTTTTATTCTAATGAATAGTGTTTTAACCGGTTATAGAGCGTTTTCCGGTCTATTTTCAAAAGCCGGGCAGCTTCACTTTTGTTATTATTACATTTTGCCAAAGCTTCTTTGATCAACTCCAGCTCATTTTTTTCCCTCCGGGAGGAAAAATCTTCAGGGGTATTTTCAGAGCAAGCCAGTAACTCAGCAGGAATATCATTTTCCGAAATAAAAGAAGATTTACACAATAAAGTTGCCCTTTTTATTACATTTCTCATTTCCCGTAAATTACCCGGCCAAGGGTATTTTTTAAAGATTCGGATCACTTTATCTTCAAATCCGATGACATTTTTACCTAATTCTTCGTTCGATTGGGAAAGAAAATGATTGGCAAATACAATAATATCTTCCGGTCGTTCCCGTAAACTCAAGGCCCTTAAAGAAAATTCATTCAGGCGGTGGTATAAATCTTCCCTGAATCTTCCCTCTGTTACAGCTTTTTTCAGATTTTCGTTCGTCGCTGAAATAATCCGCACATCAAATTCAATTTCTTTATTGCTTCCTACAGGTTTTACTTTTCTCTCTTCCAGAGCACGTAATAGCTGTACCTGAATTTCATAACTCAAATTCCCGATTTCATCTAAAAAAATGGTCCCTCCGGAGGCCGATACGAAATACCCTGTTTTGTCGCTGACAGCTCCGGTAAATGCTCCTTTTACATGCCCAAAAAATTCACTGGCTGCTAACTCCTTGGGAATAGCCCCGCAATCTACGGCAATAAAGGGTCCGTTTTTGCGTTTACTCTTTTCATGAATCAGCCGGGCAATATATTCTTTGCCCGATCCGCTTTCCCCGTTAATCAGTACTGTCATCTGGGTGGGTGCAACCAATTGAATATATTCGTATAATTTATCAGCTTGTTCACTCGTCCCCTTTATATAGGAAATTCCTTCTTTTGTTTCTGCTTTTTTCTGTATAGCCGGATTTTTTTTCGCTAAAGCATCCTCAATCTTTTTGAGAATTTCTTCCGGAATCACAGGTTTGGAAACATAATCGAATGCTCCTGCCTTTATGGATTCTACCGCGGTCCGTATGTCGGCATACCCTGTCATTAAGATCACCTGTGTGGCCGGATAGTTTGCTTTTATACTTTTTAAGAGAAATATTCCATCTTTATCCGGGAGACGCAAATCTGTCAGTACAACATCATATTTTTGCGCCGCCAGTGATTTTAAAGCAGCTTCACAGGAGAAAACCTCGTCGACATCAAAGTTGCGTTTGGATAACCAAGTCTTTAACATTAAACAGAATGTCGTATCGTCGTCTACTAATAAAATTTTTGCCATGTCTCCTATTTTGCTATAAAATTAAAGAAAAAAATATTGTAAAGCCAGTTCGTAAGGTGTAAACTCTACATCTTTTGAAAAAAATATCGTAAAGCCGCACAGCAGGGATAAACCAAATGCTTTCTTAAAAATGTTTTCCACATAAGGGTAAGATGACACTGTTAAAAAAGAATTTTTACTTTGTCTGTTACTCCTTGCTTCGAACGGACGAACAGTATATTTTCTCCTGCTTTTAAGAAGACCTCCGGCCAGATAAAAATACCGTAAGTCCCTTTTCTGACACCTAAAGATTTTCCATTTAATAACAATTCTACTTCCGGTTGATTGGAATAGATTTTTATTTGTTGAGGTGTTCCCGATCTTTGCTTTAACCGTCTTTCTGCTATATATACGAAAGGTTCTTCTAAATTCCAGTTTGCTTTATAGAAATAAAAAGCATCTTTTTTTGTTTTCCGGTCGAAAGTTACTAAACCTTTATCATTTTTCCCGGCAATTTCTCCTTCCTGACGATGAGCAGCTCCAAAATCAAACATATTCCATACAAAAGTACCCCATAAATAAGGCCTCTGATCGATTGCTTTCCAATGTTCTTCGTGGAAGAATGTTTGCCAGTTTTCGGGATGCCAATAACTGTTTGCTATTGGCTTTTTCAATTCTTCCTGTTGATGAAGGATACTTCCCCCGGCACCGTATTCGCTGATTCCCACAGGTTTCCCCGGATATTTTTTATGTACGGCATCTGCCCACTCTCCTATCCCGTCAGGTTCTCCGCCATACCAACCGTAATACTGGTTCCAGGCAATCAGATCGGTTACTTCATTCAAGATGCCGTTTTGATTACTGGCTGCGGTCGTGAGGCGTGAAGGGTCTTCCTGATGAGCCAGGGTATGTAATTCTTCAATGTATTTTACAGGATCGTCTCCTGTTTGCTTGAGTTCATTGAATAATCCCCAAAAACAAATAGAAGGATGATTGTAATTCTGACGTATTAGTTCTTTGAGTTGAGTGATACCGTTTTCTCTGAAAGAGGCTTGATTTACAAATCCTTTGTCCCGATAGCCACCCGGTCCGACAAAGGGGATTTCAGCCCATACAATAAATCCGTATTCATCACAAAGATCGTATACATAACGGTCTTGAGGATAATGAGCTAACCTTACTGCATTGGCTCCCATTTCTTTGATAAGTGCCATATCTTCCCAATGATGAAGTGGAAGAAGTGCATTCCCGATTTCCGGCCGGTCCTGATGACGGCATACGCCTTTTAATTGTAAATGTTCCCCGTTAAGAAAGAAACCTTCGTTGGGATCTACCCGGAAATTCCGGATGCCAATTCTTTCGTTTACCCGGTCTTTGATTTGCCCTTCATGAATCAATTCAGTAACTGTATGATAAAGGAAAGGGTCTTTACGTCCGTTCCAGAGATGTGGTTGTTTAACTTCCAATGTCAGTTCTCCTACCGCTTCCCCCTTTTCGTCAAACGTAATCTTTTGCTCTTCACTGAGAAAGGTTTTTCCTTCCCGATCTTCTATTTTTACCCGTATTACTGAAGAACAACCTGTTTTCCCTTTTGCTAAGATTTTGGCCTGAATCCTGGCTTTTTTCCGGGAAACTTCTGCCGGAGTAAAGTATACACCGAAGGAACCGTAGTCGGAAAGACTGATATGGTAAGGATCGGTGACAATGAGTTCAACATCCCGGTATATACCTCCGTACATGTTGAAATCTCCGACCAGAGGCATAATATCTAATTGGGGAGAATTATTGACTCTTACCCAGATTGTATTTTTTTCTCCCCATCGTATATAAGGAGTCAGGTCAACGGCAAAAGCCGTATATCCTCCCCGGTGTTCTCCTGCATGTCTACCGTTTATAAATACATTTGCTATGGTATTTACTCCTTTAAAACGTAAATAAATACATTTCCCTTGCCAGTTAACCGGAATATCAATATCTTTCTCATAATTCCCCAATCCCCGGTAATAGTTTATTTTCGCTGTCAGGGCATCTTGATTCCAGGTATGAGGCAAGTTTACTTCCGTAAATGTATTCTTCTTTGTCTCGTATCCCGGTGTAAATTTCCAGGAACGATTCAGGGAAATAACTTCGCGTCCCCACACTTGACAAACCACACTACACCAAAAAATAATCAGAATATATTTCATTTCTAGCCGTTTGAATGAGACAAAAATAGGAAAAATCCGGAAATTCAGGAAGGTTTGTGGGTTCAAATGTTCAAAGTGAAAATGTTCAGATATTTAAATTTAAAAGAGAAAGCAGTTTCGTACCTTTCAATTTGCTTGTGAACAAACGCACGGTTTTGATTCAGGAATAATAATCAGGAAAATTGCTCCTGTTGAGCAGCTTCCTGATAAAAGAATCCGGCTAAGGCTGAAAAGGAGTAGTCCGTTTATCGAACTTTTTTACATCTTGGATTTCAATAAGTGTTTTGTTTGTCAATTTGATTTTGTAATGCTTGTATTAATGTTTCTGAGATTGTGATAACTTGCTGCACGAGAGCTGCGCTTTCAGCCACCGGCAAGGGATTTTTTTCAGAGTGCTCCAGTTTTTGTAAAGAATCAAGCACGGTGTTAACTTCTAACTGGCGAAACAGCGGTAACATTTTATGAGCTAGAAGTCCAATGGCCGGCCATTGGTTTTCCTGTAAATATTTTTTGAGTAATTCAATATGTTCTTGGGTATTGCTGATAAATGATTTTAAAATTTTTTGTAAAGCTTTCGGATCATTATCTGTAAACTGAAGAATATTTTTTAATGTATATCCTCGGGTTTCTTTATCGGGAAAACAATCCTCCGGGGAAGAAGGAATAGACTTAATGGACTGATCCAGTCCGGTCAGGCGGAGAATGAGCTGGATCAGTTGAGGGGAGGAAAAAGGTTTACTCAGATAAGTTGTAAAACCAGCCTGCAGGTAGTCTTCTTCTTTTTTGTCCGAATCGGCTGACAACGCTATAACCGGAAGAGCGGGAAAATGTTTACGGATTTGTTTTACAAGTTCAAATCCATTCATTTGCGGCATTTGAATATCTGAGAATACCAGATCATAATGGGTGGCTTGTAATCTGCTTATTGCTTCCTGCGGATGAGTGGTAATGTCAGATGAAATACCCTGACTGTTCAGTAAGCCGGCTGTCATCTCCAGCTGAAGCGGATCGTCATCTATCAACAATATTTTCAAGCGGGATAAAGCCGCTTTTTTTACAGAATTAAGTGGGGAAAGGGTTTCTTTTTCCGCGGCAGGAAGTTGAACTGCAGATTTCTTTAACGGTAGTTCAATGGTAAAACAACTGCCTTTACCGGGTTTGCTGTCCAATTGAATTTGTCCTTTGAGCAGGTGCACCAGTTTTTGAGTAATGGTAAGTCCTAAACCTGTTCCTTCTGCAGGGGCAGATGAAGTTAAGCGGGTAAATTCCTGAAAGATTAAAGTTTGTTCTTCTTCGGAGAGACCGGGGCCGGTATCTTTTACCTGGATAATCAGTTTATCTCCGGGTACGTTTGTCATAACGATAAGGGCGACACTTCCTTTTTTTGTGTATTTAATGGCATTGGACATTAAATTTACAATAATCTGACGTATTCTCAGCGCATCCCCGGTATATTCTTTATCCAGTTTTTCGTCTATATGGTAATTGAGCACCAAATTTTTGGTTTTAGCCAATGGAATAAAGCTGTCATTTATTTCCTGAAATAAACGGGCCGGGTTAAAACTGATATTTTCAGGTTTTACTTTGTTGTTTTCCAATTTGGAAAAATCCAGTAAGTTCATAACCAGTTTTTGTATGTGTTCAGAGGAACTTTTCATATTTTTCAGGAAATAGCTTTGACGCTCATCGGTATGTGTGGTGTTTAACAGTTCAATATATCCTAAAACAGAACTTAAAGGAGATTTAATGTCGTGAGTTACCGATAACATAAGTTGTTCCCGGCTTTTCAATAATTGATCGGTATAGGCTTTAGCCTTTTCTAATTCTTGCCGGTAACGCTGGTTACGGGTAATGTCTTTCAAAATGAGCGTACAGAAAAAGGCAATGAATAGAATTGCGATGATGGCAATTTTAGCTATCATTCCCGCTGCAGAGTTCATGACTTTTTCCCGTTGTTTCATCCGGCTAATGGAATAATTGATTTCTTCGTTTTCGTAATCGTATAATACTTTTTTTAATTGTTCTGTTATTCTGACACTTTGGAGGACAATGTTGTATTCCTTTTGGGTAATTTGCCGGTTCAGATTTTCAGTCTCTGCCTGAAAATTTTCCCAGGCTGATTTGAGTAGGTTCATAATACTGTCGGCATTCGTAGCAGGAGCGGGATTATAAAGCGTATCCCACACTTCACGGTTTGTAACGGTAATTTGTAAAGAAGAATCCGGTTGGCGGGAAGAAAAGAGCCTTAAAAACCCTTTTTTCTTTTTTTCATTTTTAATGTAGGAACTGTCTCTTGTAGTGATTATCCGTTTTTGTAGCTGGGGAACATCCGTCAAAGTGTCACGGTTCGATTCAATTAAAGCCATCGCCTGGTTGTAATAATCTTCCGGTGTCTGGGATTTTTTAGCACGTATAAGTTCCTTGAGGTTTCTGATTTTATTGTTGAGTAAAGTATGTATGGTATCAATACGGGCAATTTGTCCGGGTTGGTCGGTCATGTTTTTCAACGAATCGATGTTCAGCTCAACCTGATTTATGATTTGAATGTATTTCCGGAAAGAGCTGGGAGAACCGGTTTGTATAAACGAATTACTTAAAGATTCAGCTTCATAAAGACCGGTAATGGTATTCCCGATGATGAAAAGTTTTTGGTTGGCTGTACTGACAAGCCGGTCATTGTCTGTAAAACGGGAAATTTGTTTGTATATAAAAGTAATGGCAGCAATGGTGAGGATAAAAAGTAAAATGTAACCACTCACTACTTTTAATTTCGTATGTCGGGACGGTTTTTTCATCTTTTTCTTTTCTTTATGCGAATATAGCATAAAAATTACACATTAGGGCACGTCCCTGGTGTGTAATCAGCCGCTTATTTTTTGATTGGAGTTTAAAATCTGATCGGATCTGATCGTATGAAACGATTCAAAATTTAGATTTCGTTGTGCAAACGTCGTGCAAATTGTAGAAATGAACAGAAAAAAGTAAACGCTAAATAAGTGATTTATACTTATTTAGCGTTTTGCTCTGTGATTCCGTGGGGACTTTGCTTTTGATAATTCTTGATTTGTAGTTTTATATTATTTATCTAATATTCAATCAATTATGACTGTGTTTTTATAAAATACTGTCATAAAAATTAATGAACAATCGTATACAGGGGGAGTAAGGAAAAGGTGTTACTCCCCCCAAATTTTGTATATATATTTGTCTTCCGAAACATTAAAAAAGGAGGTCATAATGCAGGAAATTAAGTATAATACAAGAGTATTTGTTGAAGATAACGGACAAGTGATGATTCGTGTTCGTTGGAATCGTAAAAAGAATGAAGTCGCTTTCTCTGTCGGTTGTTATGCTGATTCTGACAAATGGAATAGTGAAGACCAGAGAGCCAAAAATAATACAACCCATACTATAGGGAATAGAGTATTTGTAGCCCGTGATATAAATAACCGGATTATTAATTTTTTAGGATATATAGGGGACGCATTTACAGAGGCGGGTTTAAAAGAAGTTATGCCTGATAATAATTGGTTGAAGGAACGTGTAAATACAAAATTAGGACGGGTTAAACGGGTGGAGGTTGAGAAAGAGAAAACATTTAAAGATTTGTTCGAGGAGTTTATTAAGATTACTTCAATAGAAAAAAATTGGACGGAGAAGGTACATTACAAATATGAACAAGCTTGGAATAATCTGAATAGCTGTCACCCTGATATTGCTATAAATGCGTTGGATAAAGAAAAAATGATAGAATTAAAAGAATGGTATGTTAAAAATGAATACCGTAATCGGACAACAAACAGACATTTTGTTAATTTAAAGGCATTTCTGAGGTGGATAGACACAAACTATTATCCGATTAAGAAAGAAGTGTTACGGTATAAAACGAATCTTACTGTGGTAAAGAAAACCGTTACATTTTTGAAGTTTAAGGAATTACTGCATTTTGAGTCTTTTGTATTTCCCCCTACTAAAAATTATTTAGATAAGGCTCGTGATATGTTCTGTTTTATGGCTGCAACTTCCCTTCGGCACAGTGATTTGGTAGCTTTGAGACGTGTACATATATCGAATGGCAAAATTGAAGTTTGTACCGAGAAAACGAATGAAAAGATTTATATTGATATTAACGAACACGCCCAAAGAATACTTGATAAATATGCAAATTATGAGGGCGATATGTTATTCCCTGTACCGTCTAATCAGAAGTTGAACGATTATTTAAAAGAGGCTGCTGAAATGGCAGGATTGGATAGGGAGGTATTAGACATTTATTTCATTGGTACTGAACGGCACGAGGAAGTAAAGAAATTTTATGAGCAAATTAGCTGTCATGATGCCAGACGAACTTTTATTTGCTGTTCCCTTGCAATGGGTATTCCGCCTACGGTAGTAATGTCATACACCGGACATAGTGATTATGATTCAATGAAACCTTATATAGAGGTGTCGGATGAAACCAAAGAAGAACAAATGAATAAATGGAATAATCAGCAAAATAAAACCGAAATAGCGGAGTTACTAAATAAGATGAAGCCGGAAGAAATAGCAAAGGCGTTGAAAATCTTGAAACAGACAGCTTAAAAATAATTTTAGAACGGCATTTGAGAAATCAGATGTCGTTTTTTATATCTTTGTTTTATTAAAAATAGAAAATATTATGAAAGAAGCTGACATAAAAGGTAGATTAGAATTATTGAAAGCTGTTTTTCAAAATTTGAAAGATATTTCTTTGAAAGATATAAGTTGGAAATTTTTGGAAAGTGAAAAGGGGAGCTGTCTTTCCCCTAGGTCGCAAACAGAGTTACTTATGCTTAATTTTATAGAAGGTAAAATATCAGAGGAAGATTGTTGGGAAATTTTATGTGAATTAGGAGAAAGAGAAGGGATTCTTTTTTTAGCTCCTTTGTTAGGAAGGAGAAAATTTTTAAAATTAAAAGAAGCCTTGAAAAATAGAGATTATACTCTTTTTATTAAGACTATCAATGGAGATAACCTAATAAAATTGAAAGTTATTATATATGAATGGAAACTTACTAGAGGACCTATTCAGAAAATTCAACAGTATTTAGCAAATCTTTCTATTAAACAGAGTATTGAAGACCTTGAACTTATCGCACCACACATAATTAGCATATTTGATGAATACCAGAGAAAGAAAACTAATGAGCTAGAAGAATTAAAGAAAAAATCTGAAGAAGAAAAAGTTAGATGGTTGCAAAAAATCATATATTCTTTATATTATGCTATATTTTATTTCTTAAATAATAATATGCCCTTCAAAGTTCAAAATAGTATTATTACATTATTGAAGGAATCCCCATATTCATGGGAGTTACAAGAATTGTATAATGAGTTTATGAGAGAAAATGGAAATGCAAAGGATTGGATAATATGTATAAAAAACCATGAACAAATACAAGTTCCTACCATAATTTTACCTGAATATTATAATGAAGAGAAGGATAAACTTAGTGAAAAAAGAAGTTTACATTTGGATTTGAACAAAAAACAAATAGAATTTTTGTTTCAAAGTTTACTTGACCAGAAGTATATATCAGATGCTAGTGATATTATACGTTTTGCTTTTTTTCTGACAGGTGAAAAACCAAAGGATTATGATAATTTTGAAAAAATAGAGTGGTTGGGAGGTTTACAGGATTTGGCTTGTTTTATTGGTTTGTTATGTCCCATTAGCGAAGATATAAAAAGTGGAACATGGGAAAGAACAGCAGAAACTTTTGTCCGTGAAAGTAAAGCTGTTTCGTCAGATAATAAAAATATTTTTAACGAGATAAGTAGTAAGGGATTAGCTTCAAGTTTTAAACGGATTGAAAATAAATATCGGGAGAAGGAAGAATATAAAAATGACACGTATGAGTATTTTAAAAATTTAATCATGGAAATGAAAAAGATTTTTTAGAATAATATTTAAAATATAAACGGCTGTTATAAAGGATGTATCATTACGATACATCCTTTTTTATTGGTTGGGATGCGGTTGGGATTTTGTTGAAGTAAAGTTGGTGGTTTGTTGGTAAAGTTTTATGTATCAGATATATGGGTTAATATTGTCCCCGAAATCAGAACGAGAGGTTTTGAAGCTTCACTACTCGAATCCCTGATTTGTACCTATAATGAACGAGATAAAAGAAAAACCACTTTTTCAAGCGACCGTTGGGGATGTCGCTAAAGTATTGGAAGAAATTATCACTTCTTCTACCAGTAATGAATCGAACAAGACGCACCGAGCTGACAGGAGGTTTGCCTATGGTATAAAGGAGCTGGCAAAAGTCTTGGGATGTAGTATAGCAACCGCTCAGAGGATTAAAAGCAGTGGGAGACTGGATAAGGCAATTTCTCAGGACGGTCGTGTTATCATTGTCGATGTTGAATTAGCGTTGGAGCTGATGAAAAACAAGTAAGCATTTATTAACCAGAATAACAGCCTTTGAAATATTAGGCGGCCGATATTGTTTCAGAGTGCTGTTATTCACAAAAATTTGAAATTATGAAAGAAAAAAACACAGGAATAGAAGAAAATGTAGTCTCTGTTTCAGAATTGCCTGAAACAGTGATTAGTCAAGTCGAATCAGTTATTGGGGAAAGCGATGAACCATCTCTGGACGAAACCAAGGAAGGAGAATTTGAAGAAATCTGGAAAACTTTGAAAGAAGGAGGCAGAGTGCTTTTTCAGAAAGCGATTAAGGTACTAAAGTTAGCATTTATGCCTGAAATCAACAGAAAGATTATAAAAACCCATGTAAAAGAGTTAGCAGAATCTTTAAAACAAGATAAAACAATGCTTTATCCTATTGAAGTCATTCCGGCGGAAAAAATATTAGAGGAAAAAATACTTTTACAGGATGCTATGGGTAAAACCATAAAATCTGAGGACGAAGATGTTCAAAAAACGGTGGGAATTGGAAACGGTCAGCATAGAGCCTATGCAATCATGATGTTAATGAATGAAAATAAAGATATTGAGCTCGATGCTTACATTAAATTTGCTGAAATCCCAGAGGGTATGAAAATCTCTGATTACATTAAAAAAGGCAATGTAAACCAGCTCGGTTGGAATTACAGAGAAGTAGCCCAAGTTGTCCTTGAAAATAAGTCAGATGAAGATACTCGTATTTTATTCTGTGCAAATGACTGTCACCATAAATATAAAATGGGATTCAGAACATGTTTTAAGATTTTCCATTTAAGTGATGTTTATAAAAAAGCGGATGTTACAAATTGCTTGAACGGTAAAAAATCACCAAAACTAAAGGGAACAAAGGAACAGTTTGAACGTGGTAAAAGAATTTTGGATTCTTTTTTAATTGGCTTTAGAGATCATCCGGAGTTATTAAAGAATAGCGCAGCAATAGATAATTTTATAAGTATCTACATGGAAGCTCTTGACGAAAAGAAATCAGAATGTGTGAAGAATCTTATAACGTTTTATACAGGAGTGGAAAATTCTACGTTGTTAGAAATTGAAAGTAAGAAATCCATTCAGGATAAGAAACAAGCATTCGCTTCCGCTTATAATCAGTTTCTTAAAGAATGGAACACATCAGAAGGTAAAGCAAAATGGACTAATGCAGTACATGATGCCACCGAAAAGTATAAGACAAAAACAGAGGCAATTTCAAAGAAGGAGCCAGGAAGTATTTCTAAGAAAAAAAATCGCAAAGACCCATTTGAAGAAATAAAAAATGCTCTTTGTTAAGAAGTCCTCATAACCTAAATTCCCTGAGTGACAGCCAACAGGGAATTTAAATTCTATGTATTATGAAAAAAGTAAAACTATCAGATTTTATAAATCAGGGAGGAAAAATTTGCCTACCCCAAAAAATCAGTATAGATATGGGCTATGTCAATACTTTGGTTTGTAACCTTCATTGTGTTAGTCTCTCAGAACCCCTGACAGCCGTATCGGGGAAAGATTTTTTAGCGAAGGGGTGGTTGGCGGTCGATGAAAACGGGACACTGATTTCCCTTACCGATACAGATATAGACCAGAAAATTGTAATCGTCCATGACCTTCATTTATGGTTCGCCCTACAACGGTATAAGGGAAACGCTCAGGATGCCGATATTGTGATTACAGACACTTTGCCGAGAACGAAGAAATATAACTTTTGAGAATATGTGTAACCTCGTAGAATTTATTAATCAATGTTTGGGTATAATCCGGGAACGAATAGAAATCCAGTGCCATACAACAGGAAAAGGTTTTGACATACCTTTTCCTAATGGTACTCTCACTGTCGAAGACCAACTGGGCGGGTATGTTATAGCTTCCGGGTGTGGTGTGGGAAAAACAGAATCTATAAAATCACTTATCCGGCAAAAATGGGATAAAGGCATTCTCTATTGTGTCGATACCATAGCAGAATGCAATAAGATGTATGACTGGCTGAATAAGAATCTAACCGGGAAAAAATTAAACAGACAAAAATTAGAGAAGGACGATATTCTGATGCTTCACTCAGGATGTGATTTTTCGGATAAGGACAGATACAGGAATAACCCGGAATTAATTGTAAAGTGCCGGATTCTCATTATAACACACGTCCGGTTCCTGACAGACCTGATTCATCTTTTTGTTACCTATGAACCCAATAACCCTAATCCCGGCATTCCTCCTTTTGACGGGAATTTCCAAAATCTAATGACACAAAAGAACCTGAGAGAATACCTGATATTTGACGAAACCCCGTTATTCCTGAAACCTTTTGTTTCCATTCCCAGAGAAATAGTAGGCATATTCTCCAATGAGATTAAAGGAGAGTACCAATGTAAGCCTATTGATGAAATAGAAAGGTATTACGATAAATTTATCAAAGGCGGTGTTTTAGGGTTCTGTGACGGGGACAGTAAAGCCGACCAGATGAAAAGGAAAACTGTATTTAATCTGATTCCTGTCCATTACTCCGAATGGATAAGGGAGAAGGATAAGAGATTTGATATACAATTCTATCCGTCTCACTTGATTGTTCCCAATATGGCAACCCATGTACTGATTTATGAAGGTGTGGGGGATGTTTTACTGGGTTCTTCCCCGAAATTTAAACTGCTGGATATACCCCGGAAATATAAAGATACGGTATTGTTTAAAGATTTCGATTTTAAACTGAGCAGGAAAAATAAACCCTCAGACAAAGAGTATAATGATTTTGTCTTTAAGGTAAAAAGCCTTTGTACCTCCTTATCAGGAAAAACCCTTATTGTGATTTGGAAGGATTTTAAAGACGACGATCTGAATGATACAAACAACAAATCCGAATGGGTAAACAGGTTAGAAGAAAAATTGAAAAAAGGAGGATTACGGGGAGATTCATTTTCTGTCACCTATTACGGGGCAGCAGATACCAAGTCAACGAATGAATACAGGGATTACGGGAATATTATCCTTTGTGGCAATTGGGATTTACCCCCTTCCGTTTCAGCCAAGTTCAGGGAAGCCTATAACAGCCAGACTACACAGGATGAATATAAATTCTGGTATATGGTTCAGTTAATTTTGAGGATTGGAATAAGGAACCATAAAGGGAAAACCTATACAGTCTGTTATTCCTCCGACTTTCAGGCTTATTTTATAACCGCTTTAAAAGACTACCTGAATCAGAATAAGCTCAATATCCCTTCCAGAAAACAATCTGTCCCGGTATGGCAGAGTGAAGTGGAGAAATACAGTAAAATGTATGTAAGTCCGATTGAAAAATTAATTACCTATAATCCGGATTTGGAAAAAGCTATTGTTTCTCATTCCAAATTTACATTAGATATTACACTCGATGAAATATACAGAAGATTAGGGAAAACAAACCAAAAGAAAGAGACCAAAACGTTTAAACCATTAATCAGATTTTTAGATAGACACTTTGGAATTATCCTGAATATACAGGTCAACAGAAAGGGAAAAAAGAAGCCATAAAATAAGTCTCCATTTTTTTGTTTCCGGTATAGTTATTATAAGGGTTAAAAAATGGAGAGTAAAGTTTATCATTTATCCAGAGAAAATACATTCATAGATTTGTCATTAACGAGGGAGTATCTGAAAGATACTTCCTCCTTGCCTTTGGCATTATCCTTGTTTAGATTGATGAAAAGGATTGATAATTGGAATTTTTTGAAAAATGGAATATCCTTATTTTCCCCTTTTCACCAGCTTCATGAATTTTCCTTCATATCTTACAATTAAAAATTCCTTTTGTCAGATAAATACAAAAGAGATACCTAATTGTTTCAATTGAAGGATAGAATTGAAGCTGTATCTTATTTTCTGTTTTCCCCCCTTATCACTACAATTGAGAAATCCATAGGTTTATCCAGTTTCTCCGAAACTGTCAATTTCCTATGAAAACTACAATTGACAATCAAGGGGGTATTTTCAAATTTACCCTAAGACGAAACGAGTTTTAATGAGAGGCGAAGCCTTGAATTAGCGTTAGCACTCGTTGAGGATAGGAGGAAGGTATAACAATGCCATACCGGTAAAAAAGAAATGGAGACTTGGGGAAAACGGAAAAAAGAAGGTAACCCTATGAGCTACCTGAATTTTATATTGACTGTGACGATTGTATCATTTGCTGAAACCTTTACCTGCTTTGTTTTCTGATTTAACAAGGCTTTTAATTCTTCCCTATATACATAAGCCAGTTCATCGGTAGAAATGTACCAATGACCTTCTCCCCGTGAATTATTAAAAGGGAAACAGTGAACCAAAGGCTGATTGTCTCCGAGATAGTCTACTTCAAAAGCACTTAAATCGCAGCCAGTTATCATACTGCAATCTATGGAAGTCAGAAAATCCCCTATGATGCCATATACGATATCCCTTTTGAAAGAGAGTTTTACCTCCTTGTCATTTATCAGATCGTATTCAAAAATAATATTTCCCGCCCCATATTGTAAATCTAAAAGCCCCTGAACATTCCCCTCAATTTCTTGTTTCGGTTGGTCTGTGGTGTATTCTTGACCGTTTACTATAAATTTATTCATCGTTTTTCGTTTTATTGGTTAATTCCCGTTTAATCAGGATGCTTACACAATCATCCTTCCGTTGCATCTTTACATCACATTCCTGTCCTGTCTTCTGTAGCAGCCCTTTTTCATAATACTCCAGAAAGTCCGTAACGCTAATGGAAGGCTCTCCGTTTTCATCGGTATATACTTTCATTTCCAACCCGATAAGATTCAGCATCCTTTTCTCCGGTAAAAAAGACAGCAAAGCAGCTAAAGAAACTGGAATATGGTTTGTATCCTTTAATTTTAGTTTATCAGTATCGTAATAAATACTGTAATAAAGAGCTGAATCAAAGGAGGCAATCTCACATTGCTGATAGTAAAGCCCGGTTGCCATAGAAGCATCCAACATAAGTTTAATAATTTCATAATCATAGGAGGAGTGGATAGGGGCATAGTCTTTCTTTACTCTTTCAACCTCATAGTCCAATAGCATACAAATGTCGCTCAATGGCATTTGGGGTAATTTTTCTTCCGTCTCTCCGTTGGATTTTATAAGGAGTTGGCTGCCAAAAACACAACAATCTCCGTCATAATCTTTTTTTCTAAGGATTTTCATTTGGTCTTTCGTGATTTAATAATAAGGTTCACTCCATGTTTTTCTTTCAGGTAGGATATCAGAGATTTATAAGCGTCTATTCTTTTTCGCTCTCTGGGAATAATACTAAGGAGTTCTGATAACTGAATTTCAATAGAGAGCCCAGTTGTTAATTCCCCGTATTTTTCTCGGAGGGCTTCTATATCGTCTCTATATTTGTTTTCGCTTGTTTTTGGGTTATCCTCCTGACAAGCAACAGAAGGTTTTGAAGAATCTCCTTGAAATCCTCCAAAAAAAGAATAAATAAGATTAGCAAGCATATTTTTTACTTTCAGATATGAGGCTCTCAATGGCGTTTGAATGGCGTTTTTGCGATTTAGGAAGGACAAAAAAGAACGTACCGGATTTAAACGATACGTTCTAATGGTAATTATTATTAATCTATTTTTTATTCTTCTATATAGGTATTTTGTTTTCCAAAGGTTGTAAAATAGCCTGTTAAACTACCTTTAGGTATATATATTTTATTGCCTTTTATAATATCATCGGGTCTAAGATATTGTATTTTAGGAGGAATTGAAGAACTAAAATGCAATTCACAATTATATACTTTGCCCCCAATATATTCTAATGAAGAGGGGAAATATACAACACAGTTTGTATAGTATTCATAGGAAGAATATACATTCTTGTATAATCTCATTTCTTTTAAAGTCGTTCCATTAAAAGAAGGCTTAAACTCACTAAATGTATTTTTACTCAAATCAATTCTTTCTATAGAATCACATCCCCGAAAAGCCGATTGCTTTAGCATTGAAAGAGTAGAGGGAAATTCTATATTTTTAAGACTTTTACAATAAGCAAAAGCCTGTTCATTTATAGATTTTAAATAAGGTGGTAATTGTATATTTTCCAGATTTTCACATTCGTAAAAAGCATCTTCTTTTATTTCAATAGCAGAAAGTGGTAACTTCACTGTTTTTAAAAATTGCATATTTTTAAAAGCGGCTTTTGGTATAAAACAGTTTTCGTTAGCCTGCTTCACTGGTTCGCTATTTTCGGCATACTCTCCTAGTTTGGCAAGTGCTTTCATCATAATATAATCACTATTAGATAAATTTCCGTCACCATAAGTTAGGTCGGCAGCTACACCTAATAATTTTACAAAACCTAAAAGTGCTTTTGCTTCATTCTCCTTTTCTTGTTTTGCTTGAGGAGAATCCGTTATAAAAGTATGTGAAAGGTCTAAGTAGCTTAAAGCTGTACATTGATTAATTACTGCCAAATCAGTTTCATATAAAAAGCCTGTGATTGTCAAATGCTTAATACTTGAAAGTTCTTCTATATCGAGATAAGATAATATTGTACCCGGTTTTTTTACTGTAATTTTCCGCATACCTTCCTTTTGCTTTTTTATGTATTTATATAATTCATCCATGTTACTATAATTACTATCATGGACTACCATATTATCATTAAAAACTTTATCAAAGATTCTAATAGGTTGGTTTGCTTTTTTAGTTACTTCTAAAGTATCTCTTTGTATTATGAATTTACCTGAGCCCGAGACCAATGAATCATGTTGCCACAATCCTTCAATGGTAGATATTTTGTTATTGTCATTAAAATGAAGTATACCTTGTCCATGACGTTCATAGTTTCCCACCATTTTTCCGTTGTAATCATACAACGTCTTATAATTTTTATATTTTATACTGCCATCCATTGTTTCATCTTCATAGTTTATTCCAGTAAATTCAGAAATATTATCATTATCAGGATGTATTGTTATTTTTTTATTTAAAATCTTACCATTTTTATATTTAAGTTTCTCTGTTTTTCCATTAGCATAAGTCATTATACCTTCACCTTCTATTTTCCCTCGTTTACACATGCCTTCATATAGGTCTCCATTTTCATAATGAATATTAATTTTTCCTGAATAAAATTGGTTCATCTTCCATTCTCCTTCACAAAATCCCCCATTTGCATAAGTCATTTTCCCTATGCCATTTGGTATTCCTATACTAAATGCCCCTTCATATATATCTCCATTTGCATAAATCATTTTCCCATAAGATAATTCTCCTTTGTACCAATTACCCTCACATGTATTTCCATTACTATAAGACATTTTTCCTTTTCCTTCTGGTTTTCCTAGTTGCCATTCCCCTTCATAGATATCTCCATTAGCATAACTCATTTTTCCTTTTTTATAATATCCGTCTAGCCATTCCCCTTCATATATATTACCGTCAACATAACTTTTTTTCCCTTGTTTATAGAATCCATTGACCCATGTACCTTCATATATATCTCCACTCACATAAATCATCTTTCCTTCACCATGAGGTTTTCCTTTCCTCATTTCTCCTTCATACACATCTCCGTTAGGATACTTTTTTATTTTAGCTTCTGCATTATTACATACAACAATACAAAGCAATAATGCCAGACAATAATAGATTACTGTTTTCATAGTTTGCTATTTTTACCCTGTAAGTCTCCGAATCAGGCTGTTTTTAATAAAGAAAAGAAGGCGTGAGACTTGTCTGCCATTCATTGAAAAACAGGCATCGCCAAACGCCTTTTAGGAATGAATAAAGAAACAATATTCTCACGCCTGAAAGTATAGCGATACAGCAAAAAAGCTGTTCGTACCTATACAAACAGAAAATGAGCGTCATATATTGTCCTTATCCCCCTAAAAAAGTTGAAATTGGCGATTTCGTTTTTCAGGATAAAGCAAAAAACGCTTTCTTATGTCTGTCAGAATAATCGCTTATCCTAACAATTACAAAATTACGTTTTTCTTTCAATATGACGCTCTTAAATGTGAAAATATTGTTTCTTCAAATATAAGGCTTTTATCCCTTTGAGGAAGGAAAAAGAAAAAGGGAAACATCCCCTTTTCTCTAAAAATTCTGATTTATGAACTCTTCTTTTATTCTCAATACAGTAGAAACACTTACTCCTTGAAGTTTAGCTACATTCCTTATCGAATAGCCTTTTTTGAGTAAAGTTATTGTGTCCTTGTATTCTTGTTTCTTCTTTTCGGTTGTTTTCAGGCTTCCTTTAGGTCTGCCAAGTTTGCCACCATTCCTGATATAATTTTCCCTTCCACTATTCAGGCGGTATTGAATATTGTTTCTCTCAATGTTAGCCATTTCAGCCATGACAGTAACGAGAATTGAAGCCATTGGATTAGGTTCTCCATTGGGTTGTAAAGTATATAAACCCAGATTTTGAATATAAACCGATACTTTAGAATTGTGAAGTATTTCCAGACTTCGTAATACCTGTAATGTCGATCTTCCTAATCTTGATAATTCTGAAAGAAGCAGGAAATTGACAGATTCATCTTTACAATAGTCCAGACAATCACTTAAAATCTGTCTTTCTTCTATTTTCTTAGCTCCTGATATTTTCTCCTCGAAGATTTTTACGATTTTGATATTTTGAGAATCGGCATATTTTTTCAGATCCTCTATTTGCCTAGTTGTGTCCTGTCTGTCACTGTTTGAACTCACACGGGCATAAATCACAGCTTTTGTTTCCATATTTTTCTTTGATTATTTTGTTACCATAAAAAGCTGTATTCAAATATCCTCTACAGATTATTTTGAATACATTCCTTTTTTTAAGACAAAGACACTTCCAAAAAATGAAAGTGTCCTTACAACTATCTTTATTTTCCTTTTATAAACCCAGCTATATTTTTTATAGCATCGTTATAAAGTCGCTCTCTTTCTTCTTGTGGTTTCTCCTCCCAGCAGGAGGGGCAAAATATCCCTTCAGGCGAATTATAGAATCCGTCTTTTAATTCTTTGCCACATCTGATACAAATTATGGTTTTCCTGTTTTTGATATTTGTATTCTTTCCCATTTTGATATTTTTCTGAATTTCTCATTTTACTTTTTCCTTATAAAATACTCCGTTGCAGAATGTACGAGAATATAGTAATCCTTATTCTGCCTTGTTTGCTTTTCCCAGGGATTATAAAAATCCAGACATAATGAATCGTATAATTCCGGTAAATTTCTCTTGATTTGTCTTTTCAGCCATATATAACTCAACGGCTTTGTCTTTTTCATTTTCTGATTCCATTCATCTATGGATATATCAGAACAAGTACATTCCAGATACATAAGAATCAAATCATCGGTACACCTGTTTCCTTTAATATCCCGGCAAGTTTCTTGGAACACTCATAGGAAATTCGGTTTCTCCCGTCTATATATCTGTTCTTTTCGTCTGCCATGAAAATGATACACTCCTTCAATAACCGGAATAGGCTTTGCTGGAGGGTAGGGTGCATCGTTGGTATTGCTGCTACAAACTTTTTGGCATTAAAACTATAATCGTTCAAAATCATTTCTAATTCCTTAGCTATTTTGTATTCTTTACTTTCTGTCAAATTTTCCATTTCCTTAAAATTTTAATTAATACCTAATTCCCTGCATATCCTCTTTACATCTTCCTCTAATCCGTCATATTCTAAATTCTCCATATCACGGTCATAGATATACTCTATTCCGACACTTCCTTTGTCTTGTACTATATCCTTAAGCTCTTTAATGACATTTGATTTATTAACTTTCCTTTTACTGTCATGCAATATTCTGCATGTACTATATATTGTCTCTCTGGTAATTATAGCTTTTACTACTGTTGATAATATATACATAGCTTAGATTTTGATTTGTAATAAAAAAAGGATACCACATTTTTGTGATACCCTTTTCGGATTCTGTCGTTTAGATACGTTCATTCAAGAAACCAACCATACTCCTTATCTTCTTCTGTCAGGGCTTTTGTAATTCCTTCACAGGTTTTGGTTGCATTGGCACTCCTTGCCAGAAACGAATCTATATAAGAATTTTTGTTTGCTCCGGTAATGAGGTTGTAAAACTTCCACATTGAAATTCCCTGATTCCTCTCTCCGGCAAAGTTTTCATCACATAGGTAGTGTTTAGCTACGCTATTAATCTGAGAATCCGTAATCAAAAGCCTCGGTAAAGCTCTCTGATCTTCTAAGCTCAGATAATTATATAGTCTCATCCGTCCCAGTATTTGGCAAAACTGGTGTTCCGAAAGATAGGCTTCACCGAACGATTGCATAAGGTGGATATGCTTGGCAACGTTATACTGGTCGAATAATTCCAGTGCTGACTGATACAAGGCGGATGTATTGGAGGCTTTTATTTCCTCCTTATATCCGTTGGTCGTCAGGCATTGATTGCTGCATACTTTATTCAGGAACCCTACAGCCAAAGAAAATTTCTGAGCTGTGAGCTTTCCTCCTAAGTTATCCTTTTCATAGCTTCTACACCCTGAAATGGAGAGCGTAAGATTGTCTCCGAATAGGTTTTCCCGGATTGTAGAAACCTGAATATTGAAAGCCATCCGGGAATAATACATTGTTTTATCCGAAGGCAAAAGCTCTTCCGTCCTTTTATGAATAGCCTCCGGTATTCTGCCTTTTATGATATGGGACACCCGGATTGAGGGCATTTCGATACCTTCGCCTTTGTAAAAGTCATTGGCTGCATCATATACCGCCTCGATAAATTCCTGATGCGATATCGTCAGCTCGTTATCTTTGGCAAACACCGGAATGATACAATCCTTCTTTAAGTGTTCCAAAGTCGCTTCGTTTGTGTTGGATTCCAGAAACGGTAAATTCGGTGTTTCCGTTTGTTCCCCGATTATTACAGCTTCCTCGATATTATTATTTTCTGTTTTTTCTGATACGGCTACCTCTGTTGTGTTTTCCGGTAGTTCTGTATTCTGTTTTTTGTTATTTTTCATAATTCCTTAGTTTTTAAATTATTACTCTTTTTTTACTCTCGATACCTTTTTATGGAGAACCGAGCGTAGTTTTTTGAAGTTCTTTAATATACATAAGAGAACCTCAAACCCTAAAATCAGACATGTTTCCGTTTTTTCGTATTTTGTCATGCCTGATTGTCTTCTGTTTTCATTTTTTCGTTTTTCACTTTTCTGTTCTGAATGAATTTGTCGGTACATTCATAAACTGTGAATATTGCTGATAATAAATGCAATACTGTAAGTAAATTTTTTACTGTTTTCATAATTTTCTCCTTTCTTTATTTGATTGATTTTTAATTTGTTATCTCTACATATATAAGGCTTTGAAAGGGAGAAAAATAAAGAGAGCCTAAAGCTCTCTTTTGTAATCAGATATTTCCCTTCTTTCCTGACGAAAAAAGGAATTTAGAATAGAATGGCACTATTCCGAATATCTGATAATTCTAATATCTTATTCCTTCTCATATATAAGAGTTTCAGGGGATTTCAGAAGGGAGAAAAATAACGGGATTAATCCAAAAAATATTTTAGTATTTATTAAATAGCTTGCAAGTAGTTTTTAGTTATCCTATATTTGCAAAATATAGAAATATCTAAAATTGAAATAAAAGAGAGAAAAGAAAATATCATGAAAAAACCATTCTAATAGATTATTAAAATGGTTTAGTAACTAAATGGAAATCTTGACCTAAGAATCTGCAACATTCCTAAAGTCCAACGAGATAGACACTTAGTTTCATGTTTTATACGTGGAATTATTGTTGTACTATTTGTTGGACGGGCTTGTTGCAGAGCCTTTAGGCGATTAGTTTCTGCAATATATTCCACGTTCTGATTATGAAAAGAAAATACAATCAATCAATTCCTATTCAAAATGGCTCATCAGGGAGTAATTCTTTCGGTGAAATTTTAAAGGCTTTTGAAAAGATATTGATATGCCTCAAATTATACTTTTTACCTCGCTTACCTGATTCTACGTCACCTATAAAACCTTGTGAAAGACCTGTTGCAGCAGATAAATCTTCCTGCGTCCAGTTGAGTTCAAGCCTTTTAGCTCTCACCCGGTCAATCACATATTGTTCTATATCAACTATTGACATTTAAAAATCTAATTTTGTGCAAGTAAGGTAATTTTGATGCAGTGTTTAAACGTCTATGGGCGATAAATAGAAACGTGAGAAAAAGAGAGATGTTTTATTTTTAGAAAATGTTAAGATTAATACAATTATAATTATGGAAAAAAAGCTAAAAGAAGGGGATTACAAAATGCTTATGGTTAGTATGGATTATATCTACAATAATCCGAATATTCTAACAAGCGATATACCTAATCACTTATTAAAATTCTGGTCTATTCCTGACTTTACAGAAAATCCTAAATATGAAACCAATAGTGTTCAGGTACTTATTTTCCTATACATTATCCGGCTTTATGGTCATGACAATGCTCCATTGGACAGCATTCTTAATACGATCCGTTTTAGCCAGTTATTTTATAGCTTTCAATTAATCCTGGCTACCACCCTCTATTGCAGGAATGCCAGACTTAAAGCAGAACCTTTTCCGATTTTTCACCTTCACGAATATAGACTACCGGATTTAAACGATTCCGAGGAAATGATAAAAATCTATGAAATAATTACAGACAAAACCGTTATAAGAAAACAAAGATGAATGAATTAAACACTACAATCGTATCACTACCGGATAATATTACGGAAGCAGAAAAGTTTATTGAATATGTAATGACCGCATTTGAAATACCGGAACATCTACAAGCCCGAATAACTCTTCCGGTTATTGAAGCAGTAACAAATTCTATCTTATTCGGAAATAGAGCGAATTTAAGCAGAAGAATCTATCTAAATGCCGTTAAAGACAAAGAAAAACTCTCAGTGATGATAGAAGAAGAAGGAGAAGGGATTGATATTATGAATTTGCCTGATTTCAACAATCCAGAGCAATTAATGGAAGAAACAAACCGGGGCTTCTACCTATTGATTAACCTGCCGGATGAGCTTTTGATTACCCGACATGGTAACAAAATCGTAATGGCTTATTTCCTCGATAAATAAGTAATAATCATGAAAACAATAAATCTAATTTTTATCCTTCTTTCCATACTGATTAGCTGCGACCCTAAAAAGGATAGACAGCAAACACTAGTGGAAAACAAAAGTAATAATACGGGAAAACTTGATTTAAGCCATTTTAAGCCTGAAAATAAAGCTCAGGAGATGGAAACACCAAATGATGATTTGATTTTGTTTCCTGAGCCATTAAATGACGGATTCGGACCTGTTTAATATCTTCTCGTTTTTGTAATGGTTTTCCTCTCATAGTTTGATAGAATCTTCTTTATTTCTGCCAATAATCTTGGTTTAGGAGGAAAAAATCACTATTGTAAAAGTTAAAAATATATAAAAGTGAGACAAAAAGTGGGGGGAGTAAAAAAGGGAGTAAAAATCCTAACTTGTTGATTTTTAACTCCCTTTGTGATCCCGTGGGGACTCGAACCCCAATCAAAGGAACCGGAATCCTTCATTCTATCCATTGAACTACGGAACCATTACGATTGCAAAAATAATAATTTTACAAGAAAAAAGGGGATTTTAGATCCCCTTTTTTTCCGTTATTAACGATTGGTGACCTTTTGTCTGGCACCATAGTTGATTCTCAAAGAATTAGCTTTACGTAATTCCTGTTTAATATCAGTAACGATACCCATTGTGGTTTCAGACTGAACTTTTAGGTTATTCGTAATGCTGTTCCGGTCTTCTTCTTTCCGGGCTTCGCGTTCAGCAGCTACGAAAGCTCCAACGTCTTCTAATGTTGCGAATTTATCATTCAGCTGGATACGGGGTTCCGTTCCATAAGCCTTCTGGTATTGGAATGTTGGTTTTCCTACATAAATATTACTTACCAACGATTTCTTTTCCAGTTTGGCAATTTGTGTTGCCTGAGGCAGATTATTCTGAATCATAAGTGTTACTTCACGCATGGTTGTACTAACCATAAAGAAGAACAATAACATGAACACAATATCAGGTAATGACGCTGTTGAAATTGCCGGTGTTTCTTTTTTACCGTCTTTTTTAAATTTTGCCATTATTTTTTACCTCCTATGTTTTTAGGTTCTGCTTCTGATATTGACATGGGAATCCAGTTTTTAATGGCATCCTGTTGATCAGATGTCAGAGCTGAATATTTTTTGCCCCATTTGCTCACGGATTTCCGGTCTCTTACGTCATTGTATGCTGCTGCCAATTGGTCCTGAACAGCAATATACATTTCATAGGATGTTCCTTTATCACTTTGTAGAGAAACGATACCTTTGGATACTTCTACATTCCCCAGCAAATCGATATCTTTTACCATTTTTTCCGGTAAATTTTCATCGTTTGTCGGATTCAGTATAAATTCCACAGTTCTCTCTTTCAGCGTAGAAACATCAGCTAGTTCACCGTTGATCGCCAGCTGATTGTTCCGGTTTACCAAAATTTGCAGGATATTTCTCTTTGCAATTTTCGGAGCTTCGGTATTGCTGGGCTGATATGGCGGTAATCTCCGGAACATACCGGAATCCACATTCATTGTCGTTGTAGCCAAGAAGAATACAAGCAACAAGAACGCAATATCGGCAGTTGAAGTAGCATTAATTTCTGGTGTTTTTTTTGCCATATTATTCGTTTTTATCTATTCCCTCCAGGGGATATGATTACCTGAATTTTCTCAGAAGTTCAGTTGCTAAAATAGCAATTATGGCTCCTGCGAACAAGAAATACATTGTATAAATGATGGTATCAGAGAAAATCAGACGTGACGGAACATTATCCGGACCTGTATAACCTACGATTTGCATCGGAGTACCATCAGCTAACAAATAAGCAAAGAGTATAACTACAGCAAGGGCAACCAAGCCTATAAAGCTCTTCATGGCTTGTTTAGGTCTTGTAAATAACCTTGTGATCGGGAATATAATTGCTGCTATTATTGCAATAACAAACAATACATATGCCCAATTAAGTAATGCTCCCGTATATATCGGTGTTGGATATATCTGATCAGGTACATCTCCCCCGAACATGAACATACCCAATATCACAAGGGTAATGGCGAACATTACAATGGTGATAATTTTTAATATCTTCTCGGTCATGGTTGATTATTTATTTTTTTGATTGTATTTTACTAAGATATCCAACAAACTAACTGAAGCATCTTCCATATTATTTACAATGCCTTCGATTTTTGAATTACAGTAGTTGAAGAATACCTGAAGGATCATAGCAACGATCAAACCACCTACGGTCGTGATCAAAGCCACTTTAATACCTCCTGCAACCAAAGCCGGACTCATATCTCCTGCAGCCTGAATGTTATCAAAAGCCGCGATCATACCGATTACTGTACCCAAGAATCCTAACATCGGGGCGATAGCAATAAACAGTGAAATCCAAGTCAATCCTTTTTCCAAAAGACCCATTTGTACTGATCCATAAGATACAACTGATTTTTCAACCATGTCTACTCCCTGGTCATAACGCATTAATCCCTGATAGAAAATACTGGCAACCGGTCCGCGTGCATTGCGGCAATATTCTTTAGCTGCTTCAATACCTCCGTTATTCAAAGCTTCTTCTACACCATTTACCAATTTTTTGGTATTGGTATCAGAAAGGTTCAAATAAATAACTCTTTCAATAGCGACAGCCAAACCGAAAATTAAACAAAGTACTACTGCTGCCATAAATCCGGCACCACCTTCGATGAATTTCTGTTTGATAGCGGCATGCATTGAAGTACTTTCAACAACGTCTTCATCCAATGTCGTCGTTTGAGGGGTAGTTGTTGTTTCTTCTGTTTGTGTTTCAGGTTCTGTTGATTCCTGAGCCATTAGCATTGTTGATGCTCCAATAGTAAGCATTCCTAAAACTGCTATTAGTGCAAATAATTTTCTCATGATCTCTTTAACTGATTTTTAGTTTATAAATAATTAAAATTTAACTCTATATATTTCTATATCTATTTGCAATCCTTTGTATCCAACAACTGCACTCCAAACGACGGGCCAAGGTACAAAAAAAATGTTAAAATCCAATACGATTTACAGTTATTTCTCCTTTTAAGGCCGAATTTAAACTTTTTTTTGTTTCGTTAGCGTCTTGCTGTTGTCCTAATACATACATCATTTTACATACGGCAGCCTCTGTCGTAATATCATATCCGCTTGTCACCCCGGCATTTATAAGTGCTGTACTGGTTTCATAGCGTCCCATTTCGACGGTTCCGCCCTGGCATTGGGTGACGTTATAGATAATAATCCCTTTTTTACAGGCTTCCTGAATTTTTTTCAGAAACACAGCGTCTGTAGGGGCATTCCCTGAACCATAAGTTTCCAGAATCAATCCTTTTAATCCCGGTGTCTGAATGACAGATTCAATTAATTCCGGACGAATGCCCGGGAATATTTTTAATATGGCGATATGAGTGTCCAGATGAGTAAAAGCTGAAACGTTCTCCATACGGGGAGAATAATCGATTGCGCCGTAGTTGTAATGAATATGTATACCGATTTCTGCTAATGGCGGATAATTAAACGACTGAAAGGCGTCAAAACTTTCGGCATTGATTTTGGTCGTACGATTTCCCCGGAATAGTTTTGCTCCGAATAAGATACTCACTTCCGGTACAATGGCTTTATCCTCTATATAGGCAGCTGCAATTTCCAGAGCCGCTATCAGATTTTCCCGCCCGTCTGTACGGATTGTCCCGATCGGTAGTTGGGAACCTGTAAATACAACCGGCTTCGTGAGGTTGGATAACATAAAACTCAAGGCAGAAGCCGAGTATGCCATCGTATCCGTACCGTGTAAAACGACAAAACCGCAGTATTTTTCGTAATTGTCTAAAATAATCTGGCACAATAGGGCCCATACTTCCGGCTTTACATCAGAAGAGTCGATTAATTCGGGTAAAGTATAGCTGTCGATATCAAATCCAAATTCTTTAATTTCAGGTACTTCGTTTGCAATCTGCTCGAAATTGAACGGACATAACGCCCCCGTTTCCGGATTGTTAATCATTCCGATCGTCCCCCCCGTATAGATAATCAAGACGGATTTATTCATGTTGACAACTGCTTTTGCATTTATACAATTTCCGTGTGCAAAGTAAATAAATTCATTGCATTTTGCGTTGTAATTTTTTCTATTTTTTTAAGGTCTTCTTTTAAGATATCAGCAATTTTTTGAGCAATTAACGGAATATAACTGCTTTCATTCCTTTTCCCCCGGTAAGGTACCGGAGACAGATAAGGAGAATCCGTTTCCAGAACGATGGAAGAAAGACCATTTGCTAAAAGGACTTTATCCAACTGGGTGTTTTTGAAAGTGACAACTCCGCCTATACCCAATAAAAATCCCATGTCTATTGCCTGTTTAGCTTGTTCGGTATTTCCCGAAAAGCAATGGAATATACCGGTGATATAAGGGTATTTTTTTAAGGAAGAAAAGATTTCTTCTAAAGATTCCCGCGCATGTATAATAATCGGCAGATTTAATTCCCGGGCTATACCCATTTGGTATTCAAAAACTTTTACCTGTTCTTTAAAATAAGTCTTGTCCCAATAAAGGTCGATTCCGCATTCTCCGATTCCGTAATATTTCCTCAAACCGAGTTGGTGTTCCAGTTCATGGAGTTCCTTTTTATAATCAGCATTGACGGAAGTCGGGTGTAAGCCAATTAACGGAAATAATAAGTCCGGATAGGCGTCACAAAGTTCCAGCATTTGGAAACGTGTCTGACTATCTATATCAGGTAAAATAATTTTTTCTACACGAGCTTCCCTCGCCCTTTGAATCACCTGCTCCCGGTCTGCGGCAAATTCTTCTACATACAAATGAGAATGCGTGTCAATATACATAATGGATAACTGTATTTTGCTGGATAAAGATAATCATTAATCAGAAATACAAAAAAGATAGGGGATAGAATCAGTATGGACAGCGACTGTTTTAAGAATAAAATTCAAGGATTGTTATTTAAGGGAAGCAATGAAATTCGTCAACACTTAATGGGATAAATAAGAATATTTTCGGATTTCCTGAGTTTTTTTACGGATTTTTATTTGTTTCTGTGTTTCTTTTCTTCTTTACAGGCTTTTCCGTCTTTTTTCATTTGAGGAAAGAAAATAAAAAATGTGCGTGAAGCCACGCACATTTTTTATTGAAAAAGAAAGAATTTTCTTTTTATACATGTCCTTGGGCGCACATTGCCTCAGCAACTTTGATAAAGCCACCGATATTTGCACCTTTTACGTAGTCAATCTTATCTCCTTCTTTACCGAATTTCACGCAGGTATCGTGAATATCTTTCATGATCTGAGATAATTTCTGGTCTACTTCTTCTGCAGTCCAGCTGTAACGCAGAGAGTTCTGACTCATTTCCAGACCTGAAACGGCAACACCACCGGCATTTGCAGCTTTACCCGGAGCAAAAGTGATGTGAGCATTCAGGAATTTAACAGCTTCTGCAGTGCAACCCATGTTGGAAGTTTCAACTACCATTTGGCATCCGTTGGCAACCAGTTGTTTTGCGTCTTCTTCGTTTAATTCGTTCTGAATAGCACAGGGGAATGCAATGTCGCATTTAACTTCCCACGGTTTTTTCTTGGCAAAGAATTTAGCTCCGAATTTAGCTGCATACGGTTCAACAACGTCGTTATTGCTGGCGCGAAGTTCCAACATATAATCAACACCTTCCTGGGTAATTCCTTTTTCATCATAGATGTATCCATCAGGACCGGAGATGGTAACTAATTTGGCACCTAATTGAACTAATTTCTGAGCAGCACCCCAGGCTACATTACCAAAACCGGAAATAGCAACAGTTTTGCCTTTGATATCCTGGCCTTTTTCTTTCAGCATGTGCTGAGCAAAATAAACCGTACCATAACCTGTAGCTTCCGGACGAACTCTTGAACCACCGAATTCACGCGGTTTACCTGTTAATACTCCGACGAATTCATTGCGGATTCTCTTATATTGTCCGAAAAGGAAGCCGATTTCGCGTGCTCCCACACCGATATCACCAGCAGGCACGTCTGTATCCGGTCCGATATATTTGCAAAGTTCTGTCATAAAGCTTTGGCAGAAACGCATGACTTCATTATCCGATTTTCCTTTCGGGTTGAAATCAGAACCTCCTTTACCACCTCCCATAGGAAGAGTTGTCAAAGAGTTTTTGAAAGTTTGTTCAAAACCTAAGAATTTTAAACCTCCTAAGGTTACTGACGGGTGAAAACGCAAGCCTCCTTTGTACGGTCCGATAGCACTATTGAATTGTACCCGGTAACCGCGGTTGATTTGTACTTCACCTTTATCATCAATCCATGGAACTCTGAACATGATCACTCTTTCGGGTTCAACCATTTTTTCCAGAATCTTATTGGCTTTGTATTTAGGATTTGCCTGATAGGTATCCCAAACCGTTTCAATAACTTCCTCCACTGCCTGATGGAATTCACTTTCACCGACAGTTTTTGCCTTTAAGGCATCCATGAATTCTTTAATTTCTGCTTTCATGTGTATAATTTTTAAGTCGTTTAAAATCCCAGAAGGATTTTAATAAATGGATTTGATTGTAAATGACACTTTTTAAACATTTGATTTTCTCAAACGTTTTCAGGTTTCAAAATTACCTATTTATTTAATATTCCAAAATTTTTAAGCGTATTTTTATTAAATGAGTAAACCTTTTTTTATTACAATTTATTACTCTAAAGAAAGAGCAACATCTAAATTGTTATTAAAATCTGCTGTTATTTGTAAAAACTGAAATTTTATGATTTTTTTTACCCGGATTATTAAGGAATAATATAATTTTTTCCGGGGAGGGAGATGATTTTTCCTTCCAGTTCTAATTTTAACAAAAGGGCTGTGAGTGCATTGATTGCAATATTTGTTTTTTTGCCTAAGTCATCGATATGAGTACAGCCTTGTTGAGTAAGTACTTTTAAAAGTTGTTTTTCCTGATCGTCGGATTCGAAAAAGTCGAGACTTGTTTGTACGGCAGTTTTTTCTCCCGCTTTCAGGTGAAGTAAAAAGGCAATATCTGAACTATTTTCTACTAAAGCTGCAATGTTTTGTTTAATCAGGTGGTTACAGCCTTCAGAAAATTTATCTTCCGGCCTGCCCGGAAGTGCCAGTACATCTCGTCCGTAGGAAGCTGCTATGCGGGCAGTAGACATGGCTCCTCCTTTGAGGGCTGATTCTGCAACGAAAGTAACCTGACTTATACCGGCGATAATCCGGTTGCGTTTTAAAAAATGTACGGGTAAGATGGGAGATGAACAAGGATATTCGGAAATCAGGGCTCCTCCTTTCCGGAGAATGTCTTCTGCAATATTTTTATGAGGAGCCGGATAAATGGTATTTAACCCGTGCCCCAATACTGCATAAGTCGGGAAATTGTAGGCAAGGCTTGACAGATGGGCTGTGATATCGATGCCGTAGGCTAAGCCACTCACAATGATTAAGCGATGTCCTTTCTCGGATAACTCTTTAAGGATGGTCCTTACCCGTATTTTACAACGGTCAGAGGCATGCCGCGTACCCACTATAGACAGGTAAGGCAGATCTTCAGATACCAATTGCCCTTTGTAGTAAAAGACCAGAGGAGTGTCTTCACATTCCCGCAAGAGAAAAGGATAATTGGAATGCTCGACAGAACATACCTGAATATCGTGAATATCGAGATTTTTTAATTCTTCTTCGGCACAACGCAATGCCTTTTTTCTTTCATCAGCGCAATCAAGATGATATGTTTTTAAAAGCGCTGAGAAAACAGCAGTCTTCTCGTGAAAAAATCCTTCAATACCTCCGCATTGTTCAATGAGCGTTAAGCATTTTTGAGTATTGAATCGGGGTAGCATCGTTAAAGCTATCTGCATTTTCAGGCAACTATTCGTTTCCATTGTTACTGAAATAAGGGATATAAACAAATTTATGAAAAAAAACTGAAAATAAAAATAGGACTGATTTTCCAAAATTGAATAAGAAAGCGCAGGCTGTATTTATCCGACTGGCGGATGAATTTTATCCTGAAAATCCAGAATACAATTCCCGGACAAAGCAACCTGCGCTATAAATTAATAATTACTGTAAATTTGCAAAAATAATAAAATATTGTAATTGATCAAAGTAAAATTGCAATATTGGTACAACTTTAGGTTTAAAGTAAAAAATATTTTTTTATGTTATACGCAGTTTATCTGATTTGTGTTTTAATAAGAAGGGAAAGCTGGATTTCGATTGGAAGTTTTTAAGTTTCAGCTTATCTTTGTTCCGGTTTAAAATTGTTTTTTGCTGAGGAAGTGGATTTGGAAGAGGAGAGTGAATAGTTACGAATTGCATTTGTCTGAAGGATTATGGAGAATATCATTTTTACCCGGAATATCAATTGTATTTTGGGGCAGGTTCTGGAAAATTTTGCATCGGAGAATATTTTTATTTTAGCGGATACCGGTAGTAATAAATATTGTGTGCCTCTCTTAAATCTGGAAAGGATAAATGTAAAAAACAGAATTGTAATCGGTGAGGGAGAAGTAAATAAATCTCCGGAAAGTGTACTGTATATTTGGAAAATCCTGTCCGATAGGGGAGCAAAGCGAAATGCTGTGTTAGTAAATGTCGGAGGAGGGTTGGTAACGGATATCGGTGGTTTTGCTGCTGCCTGTTTTAAACGGGGAATAAAATGTATCAATGTCCCGACGACTTTGCTTTCACAGGTAGATGCTTCCGTGGGAGGAAAGACCGGAATGAATTTCAATGGTTTGAAAAATGAAATTGGAACGTTTTCTTTACCTGAGAAAGTCATTATTGATATTTCTTTTTTGAAAACTTTGCCTCAGCGTCAGATCCTGTCCGGATTTGCAGAAATGCTGAAACATGCATTACTGGCAGGAGGTGAGCATTTTGAAGCCGTGTTTTCGGTTTCTCCGGAACAGATAGACTGGGAAAATTTTGCAGGCTTACTGGAAGAGTCGGTAAAGGTAAAATATGCTGTCGTAAAAGCAGATCCTCAGGAAGCCGGAATACGTAAAGCACTCAATTTCGGGCATACGGTAGGACATGCTATTGAAAGTGCGGCTATTGAAAAGGGGATGGAACTTTACCATGGGGATGCCGTTGCTTATGGGATGTTGGCGGAATTATACCTTTCTGAGGTAAAAATGGGCTTTGAATCCGGTTTATATGAGAGGATTCGGCAGCATATCCGTCGGATCTATCCCTCTTATATCCCTCAGCTACCGGAAGAATGTTTGTATGGATTGATGCTGCATGATAAAAAAAATGAACAGGAAGGGGTGAATTTTACCCTCCTGCGCCGGCCCGGAGAATTTTCCATCGATAATTATTGCAGTCAGGAAGAAATACTGGAGGCATTGCGTACCCTTTCCAATCCCTGATTAAAATCCGTTTAAAGCAAAAAGATGAATATAGCTGTCTGTTTTGAAAAAAATACAGTAAGGGGAATAATTTCCTTACCTGCTTCTAAGAGTATATCCAACCGGGTTTTAATATTAAATGCGTTGGCGGATAGTCCTTTTGAAATCGGGAATCTTTCGGACTGCGACGATACGGAAAGTATGTTGAAGGTGTTGCAATCGGATACAAATCATTTTGATATAGGTCATGCAGGTACGGCTATGCGTTTTCTGACGGCTTTTTTGTCGAGAATTGCGGGAGTATGGATACTGACAGGTTCTGAGCGGATGAAGCAACGGCCAATTGGTGTTTTAGTCGAGGCATTAAATCAGTTGGGAGCCCGTATTGAGTATAGCGGGCAGATTGGTTTCCCTCCTCTCCGGATTTATGGGTCGTATTTGCGGGGAGGGGAAATTGCCATTCCTGCATCTGTCAGTAGTCAGTATATTTCGGCATTGATGATGATTGCCCCTTATATGGCCGAAGGCTTACAGTTGCGTCTAACGGGTAAAGTGGTCTCCCGTAAATACATCGATATGACCGCAGCCTTGATGGGCCGTTTTGGTGCAAAAATAGAGACAGACGGCAATTTTATAAAAATAGCGCCTGTCCCGTATACTCCTGTACCTTTTCGGGTAGAATCGGATTGGAGCGCAGTTTCTTATTTTTATGAACTGTTGGCAATAGCAGAGGAGGGTGAAATTGCCGTGTCCGGTTTGCAGGAAAAAAGCTTGCAGGGGGATGCCGGGCAAGTGAAGGTTTGGAAAAAATTAGGTGTGGAAAGCTGTTTTGAGGGGGAAAGATTAATTTTAAAGAAAAAGGACGTTGAAGTCCGGTCGTTGGAATTCGATTTTGTCGAAATGCCCGATTTGGTACAGTCTTTCGCCGTTGCTTGTTGCCTGAAAGGGATTCCTTTTTCTTTTTCGGGGGTGGAGACGCTGCGTATCAAAGAAACAGACCGTATTGCGGCCTTAATCCGGGAATTAGGAAAATTAGGGTATCAATTGAGGGAAGAGGGGGAAGGAAGATTGAAGTGGGAAGGGGAATATTTGTGGCCGGAGGATAATCGTATTTCTATAGAGACGTATCACGATCATCGGATGGCTATGGCGTTTGCTCCTGCTGCTCTGAAACATCCGGGATTAATTATCGTTGAGAAAGAAGTTGTCAGTAAATCGTTTGCTGATTATTGGAAGGAATTACATAAACTGGGACTCAGAACGGCAGAAAGCAGGTAAGAGAAGCCTCTTTGTAAAAGAAGAATCAAAATTTAAAAGAAATAATATGCTGGTAAGTTTATTACAATCATCGTATTTTGCACTGTTTTTAATTGTGGCTCTGGGATTTGTATTGGGGCGGATTAACTTCAAAGGTATTTCTTTAGACGTATCAGCCGTTATTTTTATTGCCTTGTTGTTTGGACATTTCGGAGTGATTATTCCGAAAGAACTGGGAAATTTTGGTTTGGTGTTGTTTATTTTTACGATTGGGATACAAGCCGGACCTGGTTTTTTTGATTCTTTCCGTTCGAAGGGGAAAGTTTTAATTCTGATCACTTTGTTGATTATTGGTTCGGCTTGTATGACTGCCCTCTTATTTAAGTATTTATTGCATATTGATACGGCAGAAGCAGTCGGCTTGATAGCAGGCTCTTTGACCAGTACACCGGGTTTAGCGGCAGCTATAGACAGTACTCATTCGTCTGCAGCTTCTATCGCTTATGGTATTGCTTATCCTTTTGGAGTCATTGGAGTTATTTTGTTTGTTAAATTATTACCGGGAATGTTGAGATTGGACGTAAAGGAAGAAGAAAAACGACTGGACATTTTACAACGCGGTAAATACCCTGAAATTTATACGGGGACCTTCCGGGTAACCAATGAAAATATTTTCGAGAAAAGTTTAGTACAATTACAAATCCGTACGATGACAGGAGCAGTGATCTCCCGGATTAAGCACGGGGATACGACTGAAATACCTTCTTCCAGGACAGTGTTACATCAAAATGATTTGGTAAAGGCTGTAGGAAGTGAATATGCTTTGGCTCAGCTCGGGGTATTGGTAGGGGAACGGATACAGGAAGATTTGCCTTTAGCTACTTCTTATGAGTTGCAATCTTTATTACTGACCAAAAAAGAAATTATAGGAAAGACGCTAGGCAGTTTGAATCTGCAACAGAATTTCGGCTGTACCGTAACGCGTATCCGGCGTAGTGGTATTGATCTTTCTCCGGAACCGGGCTTATCGTTGAAGTTTGGCGATAAACTGTTGGTGGTGGGCCATCAGGATAGTTTAAAAGAATTGGCCAAGTTGTTAGGGAATGATGAAAAACGCCTTTCCGATACTGATTTTTTCCCCATAGCGATGGGAATTGTATTGGGGGTATTGGTCGGAAAAATAAATATTTCTTTTTCGGATAGTTTTAGTTTCTCTCCCGGTTTGACAGGGGGAATATTGCTGACGGCTTTGATTTTGAGTTCTATCGGTAAAACGGGACCTGTTGTTTGGTCCATGTCCGGAGCAGCCAATCTTTTATTGCGGCAGTTGGGACTACTTTTATTTTTGGCAGAAGTCGGTACAGCTGCCGGGGCTAATCTGGTGGAAACCTTCCGGGAAAGCGGATGGGCTCTCTTCGGGGCTGGTGTTGCCATTACGCTGGTCCCTATGATTGTTGCCGTATTGATCGGTTATTTTATTTTTAGAATCAATTTATTTGATCTGATGGGTACCATTACGGGTGGAATGACCAGTACTCCTGGGTTAGCGGCTGCGGGTTCGATGACAGACAGTGATGCACCCAGTGTAGCCTACGCTACGGTCTATCCGATTGCTATGGTGTTCCTGATTGTCTTTATTCAGGTTATTGCTGTTTTGTTGTAGTTCCGTTTGTTTTGAAATAAGAACCTCTGTTTTATCTTTTTTCCTGAAAAAACTTTTTCATGAGTTGACTGCATTCTTTTTCCAGAATTCCTTCGGTGACTTTCGTGCGGGGATGGAGTACAGATGGGATTAAACGTCTGTAACCTCTCTGCGGGTCAGCAGCTCCGTAAACTAATTCTCCCAATTGTGCCCAGGCCATTGCTCCGGCGCACATTGTACAGGGTTCCAGCGTGACATACAGGGTACATTCATTTAAGTATTTCCCTCCTAAAGCCGCAGTTGCCATTGTGATTGCAATCATTTCCGCATGGGCCGTAACGTCATTCAGGCGTTCGGTTTGATTGTGAGCCCGGGCAATAATTTTACCCTTGCAAGTAATCAGAGCTCCTACAGGGATTTCTCCTTCTTCTGCTGCCATGATTGCTTCTTCTATGGCTTTTCGCATAAAAATTTCGTGAGGCATAGCGGTTCTTTTATTTGTGAGTTTAAAGAAAAACAAAAATAAGAAGAAAGAAATAAATCTGCTATTTTGTGACTTTTGAAATTAAAGGAATAATACAATCGTTTGAGTTTTTTGTCAGCTTTATAAATTGAAAATATTTGGGATGCATTTGATTTATTGTTAATTTTAGCGGCGGAAAGGAATAGGAAAGGAGAGAGGAAGCTATTTTAAATTAAATAATTATAAACAATTTTAGTTATGCAGACTATTGATACTTATGATTTCAAAGGCAAAAAGGCATTGATTCGGGTGGATTTTAATGTGCCTTTGAATGAAAAATTTGAAATTACTGATGATACCCGCATGAGAGCTGCTATTCCGACCATAAAAAAAGTGTTGGCAGGAGGGGGTTCCGTCATTTTGATGTCGCATCTGGGCCGCCCTAAAAACGGACCCGAAGATAAATTTTCCCTGAAACACATTCAGAAACACTTGGAAGAGTTGACAGAAGTACCTGTAAAATTTGCAGAAGATTGTATCGGAGAGGTGGCCGAAAAAGCTGCTGCTGATTTGAAACCGGGAGAAATACTTTTATTGGAAAATCTTCGTTTTCATAAAGAAGAGGAAAAAGGAGATGAGGAATTTGCCCGTAAGTTAGCGAAATTAGGAGATGTGTGGATCAATGATGCTTTTGGAACGGCGCACCGTGCCCATGCTTCTACGGCTGTCATAGCTAAATTTTTTCCCAATGATAAGTTGTTCGGATATGTGATGAAGGGGGAATTGGATAGTGTGGATAAAGTGATGAAAAATCCGGAACGTCCTTTTACTGCAATTATGGGAGGATCAAAAGTCTCTTCAAAGATCGATATCATTATGAATCTGCTGGGGAAAGTGGATAATTTGATTTTAGGAGGAGGAATGACTTATACTTTTAAGAGGGCTTTAGGCGGACATGTGGGGTCTTCGCTTTGTGAGGAAGATAAGCTGGATTTAGCCCGGGAAATTATGCAGAAAGCTAAAGAGGCCGGCGTAAATTTAGTACTTTCCGATCAGGCTGTTATAGCGGATAGTTTTAGTAATGACGCTAATACTAAATTGGCAGACCCGATGAATATCCCGGACGGATGGGAAGGTTTGGATATCGGTCCGGAAACCCGGGAAAAATTTGCTAAAGTGATCGAAAATTCCAAGACGATTCTTTGGAATGGACCGGTCGGAGTTTTTGAAATGCCTAAGTTTGCCGAAGGAACCAAGGCAATAGCAGAAGCGATTGTAAAGGCTACGGAAAAAGGAGCTTTTTCGCTGATTGGAGGAGGGGATTCTGTCGCTGCAATTAATCAATTCGGTTTGGCTGATAAGGTAAGTTATGTTTCTACCGGAGGAGGTGCCCTTTTGGAATATATAGAGGGAAAGGAATTACCGGGAATTGAGGCTATACGCGGAGAATAATTGCCTGGGATAAAAAGAAAACGTCCGAAAAAACGCCTTTTGATTGATAGTACACTATACCTGACAGATACCTCTTTGTCAGCAGACAGATTGAAGGGGCTGAAAAGCTGGGAGAGAGGGAATCAGAAATTCGGGTCCTGCATCGGACTCTGCAAAAAATAGGAACGGTTACTTCGAAAAGCGGTTTTCCGGACGTTTATTTGTTTGAAAAAGGAATCAATTTCCGGAAAGACTTGGGGTTGCCTGCCAGTATAAATATATCTTCTTTACTGATGATAAAATTCTCATCCGGTTTATTCAATAATACTATTTTTCCGGGAGATGTTGTTTCTTCTGTTAAAGGATGTTTGATAGCGATGAGTTGCAGGCTGAATTCTTTTTCAAATTGCACGTCTCCCAGACGTCTTCCGGTAAAAGAGTCCGGGAGCTTTAATTCCTGAATAAAATAATTGTGGGTAATTTTATAGGTGAAAATAGAATTCGACAACTCAATCCGGGTGGTAAAGAGATCGGCATACTCCTGTTCAGGACGGATGATTTCAGTAATTCCCATGGCTTTTAATATGGTCATGTGAATGTCGGATACGGCACAGGCTATGATGCGGGGAGCTTTATATTTTTTCAATAAAGCGACGGCCTGTACGGAAGCCCCTACATCTTTACGGATGGTTACAAAAATAATGTCTGAATCTTTTAAAGGCAAGGTTTCAATGGCCTGCTGATTATTGATATTCAGGCAGATTGTGTTTTTGATGGAATCTTTGTATTCATTTACTTTATTGATATCCCTATCGATGCCAATCACTTCATGGCCCATGGAGGTCAATCTTTGGGCGAGTGCTATTCCAAAATAACTTAAACCCATTACAATACAATTCATAATTTTTCTTATTTATAAAATAACATTTTCTTCCGGATATTGGCACGGTTGTACCGGTTGTTGGCGGATAATTCCGATTAAAAGCGTCAGCAATCCCACCCTTCCTGCAAACATTGTAATGCTGATAATAATTTTACCGCTTATGTTCAATTCTGGAGTCAGGCCGAGGCTCAGGCCGACGGTACTGAGGGCGGATACAACCTCAAACAGGGCTTGAATAAAAGAAGCTTGTGGATTGGTGATCAACAGGAAGAGAGTAACCCCTCCTATCCAGAGCAGCGATAAAAGAATAATCGCATTGGCCCGCCGGATATTGCCCGGAGAAATTGTACGTCCGGCAATCTCGACGGTTTGTTTTTCCCGTATAATACTTATTATGTTTTTAAAGGCAACAACAAAAGTTGTCGTTTTAATCCCTCCTCCGGTAGACATTGGGGAAGCCCCGATCCACATTAGCATCAGTAGGAGGAAGATGGAGGAAGGAAGGAGCGAAGTCATTTCTACATTATTAAATCCCGCTGTACGGGGTGTAACAGCGTTCATGAAAGCCAGCGCTATTTTCCCGGAAAGGGGGAGGTCTTGCAGGGTATTATGATCCTCCAGAAATAAGAAAGCCAGCGTTCCTCCTGCAATGAGAATTAAAGTTATCGGTAATACAATCCGGGTCGTCAGACTGATGATGTGGAATTGTCCGTAATGCGGAACAGGATTCCCTTTCAGTCTGGAAAGTGCATTCCGGAAATAGTGTACGAATAATTTTCCGAAATTAAACAAAATCGGGAATCCGATCCCTCCTAATATGACCAGACAAGCCATCCAGCTCTGAAGTCCATAAAGATTCCGGACAATGGGGTCATATAAATTTCCGGGAAGGGTGGAAAAGCCGGCATTACAAAACGATGAGACGGCATGAAAAATAGAAAAAAACAATTTGTCCGGGAGAATTTGTTCCGGAATATCCTTGATTTGATTGTAAATGACATAGGCTCCAAAGCCTTCAATAAGAAAGGTAGTGAGAAGGATATAAAAAAGGGTACGGAAAATGTTATTTAAAGAATTTTCATTGAGAATATTTTTTAAACTGAGTTGGTCACGGAAGGAAACCTGACTGAAAAAAGACATGGCAAAAAAACTGGTAAACGTCATCACTCCGATACCTCCGATCTGAATGAGAGAAACCAGAATAATCAAGCCTGTAAAGGTGAATGTTGCAGATGTGTCTACAACAGTAAGCCCGGTTATACAGACAGCACTGGCAGATGTAAACAAGGCATCTATGAGACTCAGGGGATAGGTGTGTGCATTGGGAAGCGACAGCAGAAAGGTGCCGACCAGAATAATGAAAAGAAAACTGTAGACAAACATCATTTCCGGTTTTACATACCTTTGAAGAGTCGTGACAATTTGTTTTGAAAATTCAATAACGCTGATTGTGGTGAGTAAAATATAGGTCGATACATCTGTAAAGTGTTTTGAAAACAAAGGATTGCTTGTAGCCGGCCAGGCTTCTAGGATGATGACAAATGTCAAAGCAATCAGAAGTACAACTTCAAACCAGAATCCTTTTTCTTTTTTTACCCCCTGGGGATTTAAAATAACCCTTATCAGGCCGGTATATAAAAAAATCCGGAGAATAATCTTGTATATTTCTGACAGGAGCAAATGGACTTTCCCGTCTTCGTGAAACCCGATTTCATACATGAGCAGGCAAAGTGTCAGAAAAGAGGTGAGAAAAGCAATAATATCGGTCGATATTTTTACAAGCGACTGAAAGTTATGGTAGTATTGCCGGATTTTATATTTCAGTTCTGTTGGGAGCGTCATCTGTTAAACCGATAAAGAGATATAAAAAATTCCCGATAAGCCGGTCTTCTCACAAAATTAAGACAAAATTATCGGTTTACGGTAATCTTTTCGGTTTTAAGTTAAACCTGGAACATCATCAGTTCGAGGCGGAACTTACTACTTCATAAATACGAAATACACGGCCATAACTAAACAGACACAGGCTGCGATATGATTCCAATGCAAAGTTTCCCCTTTAAAGCACAAAAGGGAGAAGATAATAAAGACGACAAGTGTAATGACTTCCTGAATAATTTTCAACTGCATCAGGCTAAACGGTCCTCCATTTCCTTCAAAGCCGATACGGTTCGCCGGCACTTGTGCGCAATATTCGAATAAGGCAATGCTCCAGGAAAATAAGATAACGCCGATAAGAGGCCAATGAGTAATAAGTTTCGCTTCCTGAAGTTTCAAATGTCCATACCAGGCAAATGTCATAAATATATTAGAAAGAATAAGCAGGCCAATGGTCGATAATCCGCGCATAATACCAAATTAAAAATGTTAGTCAATCCCCTGAGCAAGAGGTTATAATTTTAAAAAATAAAATAATCATAAAATCAGACCGGCCGTTGAAATGCATACTTTAAAAAGTATGCGTAAAGTCAGATCGACCGATAGGTGATATACTTTAAAATAAAAAATGTCTCAAAAACCAAAATAATAAGGGAAATGCAGACTTTTAAAATAATAAATCTTCACTTTGACATTTTGGTTCTGTAAGACCTTGCAAAAATATATTTTTTATCCTTCTCTTTTTCATTTTTAGTTTTATATCTTTGTAAAAAGAGTTTGTTATGAAAGCTAATCTTATACACCGTATAGAGATCCGGAATTTATGGCAGAAATACGATCTGCTTTGGAAAGATCTGAATCCGGATGTCAATATTCTGATTGGTATCAACGGAAGTGGTAAAACCACCTTTTTTAATATTTTAGATTCTATTTTTTCGGCTGATGTCAAACGCTTGAAATTATACGGGGTATCCGTTACAGTGGAAGTAAACGATTTTACAGTAGACTATACTCCGAAGATGCCGGTTAGCGAACTCAAAAAGGCCTTGTCTGGCGTTCGTTACCAGAAAATCAGTACATTTGATGTCCCGATGAAGGATAAGCCCAGGGTTGGTAAAGAATACAGCCAGCTTTACAATGAATTGCACGATATTGTTTACAATATTGGCGGGGACCATCCTTCTTTTTCGGATTATCGTTTAAAAGCAACAAATTTTCCGGATCAGGCCGCCAGAATTAATGAACGGATTCAAATGTTTTACGATACTGTAAATCGTCTTTTTGCCAAAACAGAAAAAACAATTGAAATAGATCCCCATACGAACCGTTTGATTTTTATAGATCATGGAGAGATAATTCCCTTATATAAACTGTCTTCGGGTGAAAAGCAGTTGTTGATTATTTTATTGAGAGTTTTTCTGATGGAGGAGCAACCTTATATTTTATTGATGGATGAACCCGAAATCTCTCTCCATATAGAATGGCAATATCGTCTGTTTGAAGAAATCCGGAATTTGAATCCGAGTTGCCAGATTATTACTTCTACTCATTCGCCCAGTCTTTTCGGAGACGGTTGGGGGGATAAATTGTTTTATATAGAAGATATGGTGCAGGTGATCGGTTAGAAATGCAGAAGGGTTGGAAAAGGCGGAACGTTTTTAGGGAATAAATTTCTTTTCCAGTTGTAAGCGAAGGGAAGGAAGGGAAAGAGGTGTGTAAAGGGTGTATATTTTTTAATTTGAATTTTTGTATGTTTGGGACGGGAGCGGGTATAGAAAATAAAGAACTGTTTTTCGCAAATTCAGCAAGACGTTTTGCTTTGGATGCTAAAATGTTTCGCTGTCGTGCTGCCATACATGTGGAAAATAAAGATGATATTATTTTTTGGAGTACTGTGATAAAGCATTTTCGTCCGGACGACCGTTTCCATTTTATTGCAGGTTCCCGGAACGAATTTGGACATGAAACCAGCGGGGTGACCCAATGTTTAAAGTATCTTAATTACCTTAGCACTGATTTTTTTATCTGTATCGACAGCGATTATCGCTATCTTTTACATGAAAAGGAAATAGATGTAAAGCATTACGTTTTGCAGACGTATACGTATTCCTTTGAAAATCACCATTGCTTTGCAGAGGGATTGGATGAGGTATGCAGCCGGGTTACTCATGTTCCGAACCAAATATTTAGTTTCCGCAGATTTCTGGCAGAATATTCCCGTATTGTGTATCCTCTTTTTATCTGGCATCTTTATTTTTTGGGAGCAGATCCGACGCGGTTTTCCAAGTATGAATTTAACCAGTTTATCAATTTGGGTAAGCATAAAGCTCCGGATATTCTGAATAATGTCGGGAAAGCGTTGGAGGAGCTGAGATATAAAGTGAAAAAGAAGACGGATTATTTTGAACGGATTTATCCCCAGGCAGATTTAGCGTTTATTCGTAATAAATATGAAATTTTGGGCCTGACTTCGGATACAACTTACCTGTTTATACGCGGACACAATGTTTACGATATGATCAGCAGTATTAGCAAGGAAGTATGTAAGATCCTGCTGAAAAAGGCAAGACGCGGGCATCATACCCGGGAAGCAATAGCTGCTTTATACCGGGATCGCAATAATGTGGATATGGAACTCCGGCAGAATATTCATTACGGGGCATATACTGCTATTCAGAAATTGGAAAAAGATATTTATGAACTTTTGGGAAATGTTGAAGTACCTTTTCCCCGGCAGGAAATGAAAAAAAGGTTACCTTGTCCCGGTAATAATGTTTAGGGAGTTGCCCAGGAAGTATTTATCATTAAAAACTAATTTTAAATGTTAATCTTCTTTTAATTTCTTCTCAGAATTAACACTTTTCCATTTTAACACTTTGAGTTGATATATTGTTTTTATACTTTTGGTGTCAGATGTATACGGCAATGGGTGATTTTGATATAAGAGACAATAGGATAAAAGAGACGGAGAAAGAGTTTGAGCGGGCATTACGCCCCTTGACTTTTGAGGATTTTCAGGGACAGAAAAAGATTGTCGAAAATCTGAAGATATTTGTCAGTGCAGCGAAGATGCGGGGGGAATCGTTGGATCATGTTATTTTGCACGGTCCTCCGGGTTTGGGAAAAACCACACTTGCTTCCATTATTGCCAATAAATTGGGTGTGGGGATAAAGATTACTTCCGGACCGGTATTGGATAAACCGGGGGATTTAGCGGGTCTGTTGACAAATCTGGAAGAAAATGATGTGCTTTTTATAGATGAGATCCACCGTTTAAGCCCCATTGTAGAAGAGTATTTGTATTCCGCAATGGAAGATTACCGGATTGATATTATGATTGATAAAGGACCGGCTGCCCGTTCCGTACAGATTCAGCTCAATCCTTTTACTTTAGTGGGGGCAACTACTCGGAGCGGATTGTTGACAGCCCCTTTACGGGCTCGTTTCGGAATTAATTTTCATCTGGAGTATTACGATACGGATGTATTGTCAGCTATTGTGTGGAGATCGGCTTCTATTTTGAAAGTGAAAATTACCAGTCAGGCTGCCTTGGAGATTGCTTCCCGGAGCCGTGGAACACCCCGTATTGCTAACGCTTTATTGAGAAGAGTAAGGGATTTTGCAATGGTGAAAGGAACAGGAGAGATTGACTGGGATATTACCCGTTATGCGTTGGAAGCGTTGAATATCGATAAGTATGGGTTGGATGAAATGGACAATAAGATATTGTTGACGATAATAGAGAAATTCAAAGGAGGGCCGGTAGGGTTGACTACTATTGCCACAGCTGTGGGAGAAGATGCAGGTACGCTGGAAGAGGTATATGAACCTTTTTTGATCAAGGAAGGGTTTTTAAAACGGACTCCCCGGGGAAGGGAAGTGACGGAACTGGCTTTTAAACATCTGGGGAAAAATGATAGACGGATAAATGAACAACCTACTTTGTTTTAAGGGAGGGTAAATGGGGACGGAAGTGAGGGGAATGTGGTTTTGAATTGATAAATATGCGTGTATGAGAAAGAAACAAATTATTGTTTTGAGTGTGGTGCTGGGTTGCTCGCTGTTAGGGTTAATCTATATGCAGGCAAAGTATTTTCAGACGGCTTTTAAGTTGAAAAAAGCTCAGTTTGATTATGCGGTCAACCGTTCTCTGGATGAAGCAATTGCTTATGTAGAGGAAAGGGATAAACTGAATGAGATAAAAAAAGGAACTGAAAAATTGCAGGAGCCTGAAGATCGGTATAGAACAGGACACGACAATGTTTCTTTAAAAAATGAGATGGGGTTGGGACAGCCTTTGAATCTGATCGATGGTGATGATGAAACTCAAAATGTAAATGATTTTTTAGGACAAAAAAACACGGGTTTATTGTCTTCCCTTCAAAAATACAGACAGGCCGTAAAAGATCGTTTAGGAACAGATTATGAATTGGTTTTAAAGAAAAGGTTCAGCGAACCGGAACGTTCTGTTGAAGACCGTATTAAAGATATAAATTTGCGGACAGTGCTGGGGGAAAGATTGCGGAATAACGGAGTGAAGTCGGATTTTGAATTTGCCGTAAAAGAAAAAGACCGTTTTATTGTGATGTCACAACATTTTTTTAACCGCTATTCCGATTATACGTACAGTAAACAGATATTTTTGGGAGGGAATAAAAGTCTGGCCAGTCTTTACCTTATATTTCCCGATCAGGTACACGACCGCTTATCTTCTGTATTTTTGCTGTTGCCTAGTTTAATTATTACATTACTGTTAGTACTTTGTTTCGGGTTTTGTATTTATGTGATTCTCAGGCAGAAGAAATTGTCAGCGATTAAGAATGATTTTATCAACAATATGACTCATGAGTTTAAAACTCCGATTGCAACGATTTCTTTGGCGGCCCAGATGATGAAAGACGGAGCTGTGCAACAGACGCCTGAATCTATCGATCATATTGCAGGTATTATCCGGGATGAAAGCAAACGGCTGACCTATCAGGTTGAAAAGGTATTGCAGACGGCTTTATTTACCGAAACCCGGATGAAATTGAAGTTGAAAAATGTGAATTTGAATGAAGTTGTGGAAGGCTTGCTGACAAAATTTAGCCTGAGGGTGGAAGATAAAGGCGGACAATTATTCGGCCATTTGGATGCAGAGCGGGATGAAGTGCTGGCAGATGAGGTGCATATTACCAATGTGGTTTCCAACTTGCTGGACAATGCAATAAAATATTGTGTAAAAGCTCCGGAAATCAGTGTATATACCCGTAACAAGGGAGATGAAATAATTATCAGCGTGATAGACAATGGCATAGGAATTGCTACGAAAGAACAAAAGTTAATCTTTGAAAGATTTTACAGGGTATCTACAGGTAATTTGCATAATGTAAAAGGATTTGGATTAGGACTTTCTTATGTCAAAAAGATTGTTGAAGCACATGGAGGAAGAATAGAAGTAGAAAGTGCTTTGGACAAGGGAAGTCGTTTTGATATTATTTTACCGCTGACCTCTAAAAAACAAAAAGTAAAGAGAACTTTATTTTTTTAAAAACGTATATTTTTCAGAGAAATTATTTAAAACTATATAGTTATGGATGAGAAAATTAAAATTTTATTGGCAGAAGACGATACGAATCTGGGAATGCTGTTAAAAGAATATTTGAGAGCAAAAGGATTCGATACAATTTTATGCGAAGATGGGGATGCTGCATACGAGGCTTTTTTGAATCAGCCTTTTGATTTATGCATATTCGATGTGATGATGCCAAAAAGAGACGGCTTTACTTTAGCGAAGGATGTGCGTCAGATAAATAGCGAAATTCCGATTATTTTCCTTACTGCAAAAAATATGAAGGAAGATGTATTGGAAGGCTTTAAAATTGGTGCGGATGATTATATGAGCAAGCCTTTCAGTATGGAAGAATTGTTACTGAGAATAGAGGCTGTTTTACGCCGTTCTACAGGCTTGAAACCGGAAGATGAACAGGAAGTTTTCAAAATTGGAAAACTGACATTTAATTCTAAAAAGCAAACATTGTTCGACGGGGAAGAAGAACAAAAATTGACTACAAAAGAGTCGGAATTATTGAAATTATTATGCCTGAATGTAAATAAAGTGTTGGAAAGAAATTATGCTTTAAAGAATATTTGGGCAGATGATAACTATTTCAATGCCCGCAGTATGGACGTGTATATCACGAAATTGCGGAAACATTTGAAAAAAGATCCTTCCGTGGAAATTATCAATGTACATGGAAAAGGATATAAACTGATTCTTTGATATTGCCGGGATAAATATTTTGATAGGTATTCGCAAGAATACCTATTTTTTTTGCTTATGTGAAAGATAATCCTTTAACTTTGTATCACTGAAGTATAATAAAGACTGTTCCGGCAGTTTCGCATGCGTCAGGTGCATTACTTCCTGTCGTTACGGTATGGCCGGACATAAATATGTTTTAAATTATGAAAATTGCAATAGCTTGTGATCATGCCGGTTTTGAATACAAAGAGAAACTGGTAGACTATCTTCGGAAAAACGGACATGAAGTTAAAGATTTCGGAACCCATTCTCCGGAAAGCATGGATTATCCCGATACGATTCATCCTTTGGCTGTGGCAGTAGGGGCTGGAGAGTTTGAAAAAGGAATTGTACTTTGCGGAAGTGGAAACGGAGCTTCTATGACGGCTAATAAACATCCGGAAATTCGGTGTGCTTTGTGCTGGAATGTAGAAATTGCCTGGTTGGCCCGTTTGCATAATAATGCTAATGTATGCGGATTGCCGGCCCGTTTTATTCCTTACGAGGAGGCTCAGGAAATAGTAGATCGTTTTTTGGCTACTGAATTTGAAGGAGGACGGCATCAGCGGAGAATAGAGAAAATACCTATACAATAAGCTTGCTGCGAATAGAAAGAATTCAGTACCGGAGGATTTCTCTGAATAAAGGAAAAAAGGGGGCCTACTGGTAGCGTCCCCAAAATAAGATAAATTAATAAGTATGGCGTTTGCCTAAGAGCCCGGTACTATACCGGGTTCTTTCTTTTATCCCCGGTTTTCCATACGGCAGAAATTAACGGCTTGCTTTTTTTGAGCGTCGCATACTGCCAGGACTGTAAGATATACAATATCTCGTATACGACAGTCCATAGGGAGGATATGAACCGGTTTTTTCATTCCCAAAAGTATGGGACCAATTATGTCATGATTTCCCAATTCTTTCAGGATACCAAGTCCGATACTTCCGGAACTCAGGTTGGGAAAAATGATTGTATTGACTGTTTTGTCGCCTAATGCTGAAAAAGGAAAAGTAGTTTGCCTTAATTCTTTATTGAAAGCTACTGAAGCATGCATCTCTCCATCTACGAGGATTTCCGGGTATTTCCGGTGAATTTGTTCTATTGCTGCTTGTATCTGAGCCGGACTTCCCAGTTTGTATTCCCCAAAATCGGAATAGGAGGTTAGTGCGATGACAGGTTCTATATCGAATTGCTTTACGGATTCGTAAGTCAGAACGGTGACGCATTCTAATGTTTCTGCTGAGGGGTGGCTGTTTACAGTTGTGTCGGCCAGAAAGAAAGTCCCTTTGTGGGTTACAGCAATATGCATGCCGGCTGCATAGGGACAACATTCCCGGAGTCCGATCACTTCTTTTGCAATTTTCAACAAAGATCTATAGGGGGTTTGTATACCGCCGATAAAACCGTCGGCATCCCCGTTTTCTACCATTGTAAGTCCGATGTAATTCGGGTCCTGCATGTGTTTCCGGGCTATTTCCGGGAGTATCCCGGCTCTTTGCCTGCGGACATAATAGAGTTCCGTATATTTTTCCAATGCATCTGTTTCCTCTTGGGGATCAAAAATATCCGGAGCCGGAATATTCAGTTTGTTTTCTTTGATCTTCCGGAGGATAACCTCCTGCTTGCCGATGAGAACCGGGTGAGCGATCCCTTCACTGATGATTTCTTCCACAGCTGAAAGAATTTTCAAATTCTCTCCTTCGGCGAATACAATGCGTTTGGGGTTAGAACGGGCTTTACTGATCATTATTCGCATCAGCCGATTATCGTGTCCCATGCGCTTTTCCAGTTCGTTGCCGTATGCTTCCCAGTCGTGGATAATTTTCCGGGCAATTCCCGATTGGATGGCTGCTTTGGCTACAGCCGGGGCTACGCGGCTGATCAACCGGTTATCCAAGGCTTTGGGAATAATATAATCCTTACCAAAAGATAAGGTTGGTTCATTGTAAGCCATTTTCACGCTTTCGGGTACTGCTTCTTTGGTTAAATTTGCTATGGCATAGGCTGCAGCTAATTTCATTTCCTCGTTGATTCCACTGGCCTGTACGTCTAAAGCTCCTCTGAAAATATAGGGAAATCCCAGTACATTATTGATTTGATTGGGATAATCGGAACGACCGGTAGCAAAAATGATATCTTTCCGGGAATGCATCGCCTTCTCATAAGTAATTTCCGGATCGGGATTGGCAAGAGCAAAGACAATCGGATCCGGTGCCATACTGCGGATCATCTCTTCGGTTAATATATCGGCGACAGAAAGTCCTAAGAAAACATCGGCATTTACCAAAGCTTCTGTTAATGTATTAAAAGGTGTATCTACGATAAAATCCTGTTTCTCTTTATTCAGTTGGGTTCGGCGGGTATTGATTACCCCCTTGCTGTCACACATGAGAATATGTTCTTTTTTTACGCCCAGTGCTCGGTAAAAACGGGCACAGGAAATGGCAGCAGCTCCGGCTCCATTCACCACTACCTTTATGTCATGGATTTTTTTCCCGTTCAGTTCCAGGGCATTTAATAAACCGGCTCCGGAAATAATAGCTGTTCCATGCTGATCGTCATGCATGACAGGAATTTTTAATTCTTCTTTTAACCGTCGTTCGATTTCAAAACATTCCGGGGCTTTGATATCTTCCAGATTAATTCCCCCGAATGTAGGGGAAATGAGTTTTACTGTTTCGATGAATTTATCTACATCTTCTGTATCCAGTTCAATATCGAATACATCAATATCGGCAAATATTTTAAAAAGTAATCCTTTCCCTTCCATGACAGGTTTTCCGGAGATTGCTCCGATATTCCCTAGTCCTAATACGGCAGTTCCGTTCGAGATAACTGCCACCAGATTGCTTTTAGCCGTATAACGATAAGCATCTGCAGCGTTTTTTTGAATTTCCAGGCAAGGGACTGCTACTCCCGGGGAATAGGCCAGGGAAAGATCGTGTTGGGTACTATGGGGTTTTGTCGGAATAACTTCTATTTTTCCGGGGCGCCCTTCTGCGTGATACCGGAGTGCTTCATTTTTGTCCATTTTTACTCTGAATAATTTTACAAGTTTATAAATGTTTACGGAGATTTGTTTTATTTGATTGAAATAGTTTTGTTTTCTCCATAAAATTAATAGTAACCTTATGGTTTTGAAAGAGAAATATAATAGTTTTGTTCTTGTAAAAAAGCAGGTATGTTCAAATTGTGGATTTGTATTTTTATTATTTCCTTTTTCTGGACTTGTCAATCTTCCGATTCTTCTTTCATCCGGATGAAAGTGGACGGGAAAGAAGCGGGGATTATTCCGGTCCTGAGGATAGGGGAGAATACTTATCCTTTTGTTATAGATTCTGCAGGTTTTGCGGAAATAAATGACCTGCCGCTTTCTATCCCTACGCAAGGATTATTACAATATGGAAGATACCGGTTGTTTTTATACCTGGAACCAGAAAAAAACCTGGATATTTATCTTAATCTTTTTCCGCATTCACTGGGCGCAGAATTTCGGGGAGCAGGGGCTTTAAAAAATGAGATTTTAAACGGTAAATATGGGGAAACGGATTTTGTACCGGATTATACTTTAGACGAAGATACTTTTATGCGTTCTTTGGAAGCTGTAAAACAGCAATACGACCGCAAAATCGATTCTTTACATCTGGATTCTTTTTTTACCGGATTAGTAAAAGAAAAATTTAAATATACTATTTTCGGTTATTTGGGAAAATATCCGGAAAAGCATGCGAAAACTTTACGTACAGACACCTATAAGCCTTCAGAAGTATACAGAGATTACCTCCGGATTTTAATTAAGCAGGAAAAAGGATTACTGGAATACGAGGATTACCGTCAGGCTTTATTGGGATGGGTAGAAGCATATAGCAATAACGGACTTTCCGGAAACACTGATTTTGAAATTTTGCTGGCAGAATTGGAATGCATACACCATTCGGTTGCCCGTCCACAACTTGCAGAGTTCCTGACAGATCATTATATTTCTGATTACGTCAGTCGGAATGGGATAGAACGTTTGGAACAGTTATTGCCTTACTATGAAGCAAAAGTAAAAAATCCGGAAAAAAGAGAACGTTTCAGACAGTTATGTGAAAAGTGGCGAAAAAAAGCTTCCGGGGCGCCTGCTTTTGATTTTAATTGTATAAATGCTGATTCAGTTGATATCCGGCTCAGGGATTTCAGGGGAAAATTTGTATACCTGTGTTTTTGGAATACGTCTTGTGCTTCTTCCGTCAAAAGTTTGCTTTCCCTGAAAGAAATGGAGCGGAAATGGAAAAATAAACCTATTTGTTTTATCGGTATTTCTACGGATCAGGAAGAAAAGGTTTGGAAGAAATTTATGGTTCTTCACGAGATACACGGTATTCAACTGTTTGGAAAAGACGTTATGCAACAAATTGATTTTTATCAGGTCCGTCAATTGCCTTATTTTGTCCTCATTGATCCTGAAGGGAAGATTGTAAAAGCAGATATGACTTCTCCGGCAGATCCGGCTACTGCCCGTCTTTTACAGCAAGTTCTGTAAGTTGTTGGAATTAAAAAGAGTTTTGGGGGAATATGTTGTATCTTCAGAAAGAATACTTTGTTAATTGCTGAAAAAAGCCGTCCTTTGCAGAAAAATAAGAAGGGTCTTAAATTGTAAATGCCCGGAAAGCCACAATGTCAGTGAAAGGCAAATCTTTAAAATAAGCTGTCTGCAAAATCTGATTGAAAGGGGATAACTGATTTTAAAATAAAGAAAATGAATACAATTCGTTTCTGGATTCGGAATTCACGTTCTAATGCGTTGCCGCAGAGTTTAATGCCGGCTTTATTAGCTGTTGTCATGGCTTTCCGTCAGCCGGGTTTTTCTGTGGGTTTGTCCGTTTTAGCTGTATTGGGCGTAGCTCTGGGACATTTGGGCTTAAATTTATGGGATGATTATTTTGATTATCGAAGAAAGGAGACGGCTTATCGGGATAAAATGGCCCGGGCTGGTATACGGGCCCGCATTGCTAAATGTAGTTACCTGACTTCTGGCGCCGCTACAGTCCGGCAATTGCGGAATGCTTGCATGGTATTTTGTCTGTTGGCGTCCGTTATTGGTATTGTGCTGTTTTTCAAAAGAGGAGAGGTTATTTTCTATATAGGTCTGATTGCCGCTTTTTTGGGACTTTCCTATTCCGGTAATCCCTTGTGTTTGAGTTATAGGGGATTGGGTGAGTTACAGGTCGGATTTATGTTCGGTCCTTTATTGATGGCAGGTGTTTATTATTCTGCCTGCGGACAATTGGATATTTCTGTTATTCTGGTATCTGTACCGGTAGGATTACTGGTAGCAAATATTCTGTATACTCATTCTATAATGGACTTTGAACCGGACAAACAAGTCGGTAAAATGACTTTGGCCGTATTGTTGAATAATAAAAAGGCGATGTTGTGGATCTTAACCGGTTTCCTGTTTTTGCCTTTTGGGTTTATCATCTTTGGGATTATAACTTTTTGTCTGCCACTTTACTATTGGTGGGTGATGTTGGTGTTTCCTATGGCTTTTGGGTTATTTTACTTCATGTTACAATATATACGTTGTCCGGGTAAAGAAATTAACCGTTATTTTTGGATGGGGCCGATGAACAATTGGGAAAGAATAAAAGGGGCGGGAATTGAATGGTTTATGATTCGATGGTATTTGGCCCGTAATTTGCTTTCTTTCTTTTGTCTGGTTATTCTGATATTGAATGTGGTATATAAAGTATAGCTGCTTCGGTAGGTATTTATAGCCGGCTGGCATTTCATTGGGAATGGATGTATGGGAAAAATTAGCCGCTTTTTATCGGCTAAAATAAAAAGGATTTAAAAATATGGGACGATTAATGTATCTTTCTTCCTGGTTTTTCCGGGCTAAATTTGGAAAAGTAAAGAAGCCTTTACAGACCGTTTTGTTTATTTCGGATCAATGTAATTTGGCTTGCCGGCATTGTAGTATTTACCGGAAAGAACATCCGCATATTAAAACATACGGACAGATACAGGAGGAACTTGCGTATTCTTTTGCTCAAGGGGCCCGGTTTGTAGATTTTGAGGGAGGAGAACCTATGATTTGGAAAGACGGGGAAAAAGATATTAATGATTTAGTGAGATTAGCCCGGAAAATTGGATTTTTTTCTGTCACAGTCACTACAAATGCCCAGATCCCTTTTAAAGGATGTGAAGCGGATTCGATATGGGTCAGTTTGGATGGTATTGGAAAATATCACGATCAGATCCGTGGAGAAGGTACTTTTGCCCGTTTGATTAAAAATATCAGTGAATGCGGTCATCCGGCCTTAAGTGTCAATATGGTTGTAAATCGGCTGAATCATCCTTCTGTCAGGGAAACGATAGAATTTGTGCGGAGTAATCCTCATATTCAGTTAATATCAATAAATTTTCATACCCCTTTTGAAGGGACGGAGAACTTAATGGTAAACTGGGGAGTACGGGCAGAGATTATAGATGAAGTGATACGGTTAAAGAAAGCCGGTTACCCCATTATGAATTCTGTATCAGGCCTGCGCTTAATGCGGCATAATCATTTCCGGAAACAATGTTGGGTATCTAATTTTATTTTACCCGATGGGCAAAGATTGGCAGAATGTCAGGGAAAAGCGGCGGGCCTTTGCGATCGCTGTGGTTTTTGTATGGCAGGAGAAATGAGGAGCCTGCTGGATTTAAAGTTCGATACCATCCGGGCCGGTTTGAAATTAAGGGTAAAGTAGAAATAATATCGGTAATGGAGTAGTTAAAATTTTCTTTTCGGACAGCAGTAGCCTTGTTCGGCTTTGAAGGGAAGAGTTGGTTTAAAATCATTTAAACCAACTGTTTACATCTTCAAAATTGAGAATATGAATGATACTTTTTCCGTCGGCCGTATAATTGTGATGTTGACAGGCAAATAAATTATCAAAAATGTCATTCATTTCAGCCGCTGTTAAAAGGGTATTATAAGGAATTGCAGTCGCTTTTGCCAAAGCAAGAGCAATACGTTCCTTCATTTTCTGTTTAATCTCGCCTTCTGTATTTTTATAATGATCGATTAATTGGATCAGGACCTCCTTTGCTCTCGAGCAGGAAAGGTCCGGAGGAGTCGCATAAATCGCATAACAATTTTTCCCGAATTCACTCAATTCGAATCCCAGGTATTCCAAATCGCCATTGATTTCCTGAATAAGCGCGAAGTCCCCTGCCGAGAGTTCCAGCGTTTCGGGAAATAAATTTTTTTGTCCGGCTACTTTTTCTGTACAAAGGTTATGGGTATATTGTTCAAATAGAATTCGTTCGTGAGCTCTTTTCTGATCGATAAACATTAAACCGGAATGAACAGGAGTGACAATATAACGTCCTTTCATTTGTATAAAGGCGGTATGGTTCGGGGTTATTTCTTCCGGAATGTCCATGCCTGTAAGCGTCATCTGCTGGTTTTCCTGTTTCTCTTTCAGGTTTTCGAAAAGAGATTCCCAGTTTGCGGGTACCTTTTCTTTCGTATGAACGGAAGAAGAAGTCACCGGTTTTTCAAAATCCGACTCTTCGATACTGATACCTGATTTGTAATTGAACGGATTATAATTCGGATTGTAATTAATTTTAGGAACATAAGGAGCCGGAGAGGGAGTTGGGGGATTGTACCCGATATCCCCTTCTTTGTCAAAGTCTAAGGGGGGGGTAATATTGAATTTCCCCAAAGCTTCTTTTACTCCGGCTAATAATATCTGAAAAAAGTCAGATTCGTTCTGAAATTTTATTTCGGTTTTTGTCGGATGAATATTTACATCTATTTGTGCCGGTTGAACGGTGAAATAAAGGAAATAGGACGGGATACTGTCTGCGCTGATCAGACCGGAATAAGCTTCCATGACCGCTTTGTGAAAAAAGTTATGTTTCATAAAGCGGTTATTGACAAAGAAATATTGTTCTCCGTAAGTTTTTTTGGCATGTTCCGGACTACACACAAATCCCTTTATCGAAATGAGCTCCGTATCGCAATTGATATTGAGTAAGCGGGTATTGATACTTTTCCCGAAGACATTTACAATGCGTTGTCTTAATCCGCTGACGGGCAGGTTATAAATTTCATTTCCGTTGTTTATCAGGGAAAAAGTAATACCGGGATAAGTGAGGGATAATCGGAGGAATTCATTAATGACATTGCGTAGTTCTGTCGTATCAGACTTTAAAAATTTCCGCCGGGCGGGAATATTAAAGAAAAGATTTTTTACGCAGATGTTTGTACCATAAGGTGTATTGATAGATTCCTGTGATTTTAATTCGGAAGCTGATATATGCACATAGCTTCCCAGTTCGTCTTCCTGGCGGCGGGTTTTTAATTCTATTTCAGCGACAGAGGCGATGGAAGGGAGTGCTTCTCCCCTGAACCCCAGAGTATGTATATTAAATAAATCCTGAGCACAGGCTATTTTAGAAGTGGCATGCCTTTCGAAAGCCATACGGGCATCCATAGGCGACATGCCTTTTCCGTTATCAATAACCTGGATAATAGCTTTTCCTACATTTTTCAATATCACTTGAATATGATCGGCACCGGCGTCGATCGCATTCTCCATCAATTCTTTCACGACAGAAGCCGGTCGTTGTACAACTTCTCCGGCAGCAATCTGATTAGCGACGGAATCGGGTAATAACTGTATAATATCTGACATAAAATAAATAGCTGTTAAAATGACCGGAGATTTATAATCCTAAAAATTTTAAATCTCCTTCGGAATAACGCATGACTAAATAAAGAATAATTAAAAAAACGGCAATCAGGATCAGGAATAGACGCACGGCGTATCTTCCGTTGTAGCCTCTACGGTTAGCTTTCCGTTTTTCATAAATTTCTGTAAAACGTCCCCTTACATTGGGAATGTAAGTATCTTTATCTTTTTCGTCAATGCCTAATTCTGCTTTGATTCTCTTTTCACGTTCTTCTCTTTCTTCTTTTTCAGGATCCCAGTAGCGGGGTTTTATATGAAACGTCCGCCGGTCCTGTCTTTCAAACATTCGTGACATAGGGTATTAATTTTATGTTCGGTCAAGCTTCTTTACCGGGTTTTACGAACGTTTGGAATTTTAGTGCCCGTTTCCCTTTTGGTTCTGCTTTTATGAACGTTTATTTCTTCAATTAAAAATGAACAGTTTTTTAAACCTGAATATTATGCTGTTTTCTTTTCTTTTTTACTACTTCCTCCAAAATGTTTGGTTATCCATTTGGGGATCAAAAATGCTCCTATAAACAGATAGGGGTAATAACTGATTAGCCTCCATAGAATAGCCATAGCTACCGCAACTCCTGCACTGGGTAAAAATTCTCCCAGGTATTTGGAAAATACGTATTCGGCGAAACCGCTTCCTCCCGGAGTCGGGCTTACTAACATCATGATCCACATGATCAGCTGTCGCGCAAAAATCAAAAAATGTTGTGCCCAATCATAACGTCCGGCCCAAAAAGCCATTAAGATTGCATTCACTACCCAATAACGGGCTGTCCAGGAGAAAAAGGTGGCTCCGAAAGTTTTTAACCAGAAAGAAAAAGGCATGTGTTTTAATTCATGGGAATTGCGGATGATGTCGTAACCCGCTTCATTGGCGTTCTGCCTCCATTTCCTTAATATACGCAGCTTAAAACATTTCATGATCAGGTATTTTAACCCCCGGGGATTTCTGAAAAGCCCATAGCTGAGTATGAGCAAGTAAAGGAGTTTTATGGAGTAACCTGCGATAGCAAACCAAAAAAGACTGTCAACTACGGCTGTGCTGGCTCCCGGTATATTCCATAACTGGTTGTGATTGACAAAGAGGAGAATTAAAGGAAACATAATAATGAAATACAATTCATCCAGAAAAGAAGTAGCCATTACAATGGCAGAACTTCGCCCGACTTTTATCCCTTCTTTGTTGACAAACAAAATGGCAATACTTGTTCCTCCAATGGCGGAAGGAGTGACGGCTGATGTAAACTCCCACAGAAAAATAATGCGTAAAGACTGTAACCAGCTGAGCCGGTCCCCTGAAAGAACCCGTATGCGAATGACATAGCCCAAATCCCGTATAGCCATACATAAGATTGCTACCAATAACCAAACTACAGAATACCATGTAAAAGTAATTTCCTCGAATGCTTTAATATCAAATTCTTTATAAAGCATGTACGATACAACAGCCAATCCTATAATAATCGGATAAATAATTTTATACGGACTGATTTTTTTGGTTAGAATTTGCTGTTCTCCTTCCATTGCATTTGGGATTTCAATCAGAGGACTAAGTTAGCAAAAAAAAAGAAAACGGACAATGCTTTCCATTGTCCGTTTGGTGGAGAATATGGGAGTCGAACCCACGACCTCTTGCATGCCATGCAAGCGCTCTAGCCAACTGAGCTAATTCCCCAGTGATATTTTACGGCTACAAAGATAGACCTTTTACTGAAAAAATCAAATTTTTGAAATTTCATCTCTTATTTTTATTTATTGTTTGCTGTTTTCATCCTCTTTTTTCAGTTTACTCTGGATCGGATAATGATCGGATAAGGTTACTGCTTCCCTTGAATAGCTTATTGTTTGAAAATCAGTCGTATGCAGAATATAATCAATCCGGAAAGAGGGAAATTCCCCTATATAGGTATTGCCCAGTCCTCTTCCTTTTTCGATAAAACTGTCCCGAAGTTCGTTTTCTATTGTTTGATAAGTGTAGGAGAGAGGGGTATCGTTGAAATCTCCGCATACAATAAACGGATAGGGAGAATTTTGTAAGGCTGTTTTTATTTGCCGGGCTTGTTTTGCCCGGTTTTTGTTTGCCTCGCTTATTCGTACCGTGAGATTTCTTATGCCTTGGGAAAGATCATTGCTGACTCCTTCTGAAATGTCTTTTACAAATTTCCGTTCTTTTTTCCCCAGTTTATAAGATTCCAGATGAATATTATAAATACGAACGGTATCTTTCAATTTTACAACATCACAGAAAATGCAGGAACTGGTGTATTTTTTATCAAAAGTGATTTCTTTACAGGCAATAATGGGAGAGCGGGAAAAAATGGCCATGTGTTTTTTAATTTTCCGGTAAGGGTAGGAGGATAACTGTCGGATAATGTCTTGCGGATCGATAGCAGCACTTTTCTCCGGAAATTCTTGCAGACAGATAATATCTCCCGGAAAATGATTCAGGTAGTCCAAAAGTTTTTCCGGGGTATTTTTGTGTTTACTCCATCCGTATCTGTCGAAATAACGGACATTATACGACAATACCTGTAAATCGTAAGACTCTGTGCCGTTTTTTTCTTTATAAGTGCCATAATATGTCCGAAAAACGGGTATTCCCAATGCCAGTACAATGAGTTGTACAAAAGCCATTTTTTTCCAGCGGGCCAGCCAATATAAAAAGAGTATTATATTGGCAATCAGTAGATAAGGATAAGCTAAACCCAATAAAGAAGGCAGGATAAAAGTGTTGGGATCGATATAACGGGCCGTATAACTTCCCAATAAACCGGTTAAGGCCAAAAGAGTAATTATTCCTATAAGTTTATCTAATAGTTTGAGCATACCTTTTTTCGTAAACAGTATTTATTTTCCCGATCGGAAAAGAATTTCTTTTTCTTCTTTTGTCAAACTTTCATAGCCGGAACGGGATATTTTATCCAGAATTTTGTTGATTCTGTCGTCTTTTTGTTTTTTATAAGCATTGTACTCCCGGTCGTTCATTTCAGCTACATTTTTTTTATGCCTGATGTGCATTTTTTTATGATCGGTAAAAAGACGAGTAAAAAATCTTCCGATTCTTTCAAAAAATGCAGTTGTGCTACCGGCAATGTTCCGGTTATGTTTTACGCTTAAAACGAATAAATAACCGAAAAGGGCTCCTCCTAAATGAGCAATGTGCCCGCCTGCATTGGAACTGGGTATGCTGAGTATATCAATTGCTGCTGTAAAAAGAGCCAGATAGATGAGTTTTACCGGCCCGATTAAAAAGATATAAATGTGCTGTTGAGGCAAATAAAGGCAAACTGCAAAAACAATGGCCATAACAGATGCCGAAGCTCCAACTGCCCAGGAATAATAACGGGAAAGTTCAAATGCAGGAAAGAGATTATAAACTGTTACATATAATAATGCACCGCATATACCCCCTAAAAGATATACTCCCGTGAGTTCTTTTTGGGTGAAGTGCTTCAGGAAAAAGCTTCCAAACCAGTATAGCCACAACATGTTGAATAACAGATGAAAAAAATCAAATTGAGTGAACATATAAGTGAATACGGTCCACGGGTGAGTAAGCAAAAAACTGGGATTGGCGGATATCCCCAGATTTTCCAGTATAATATTATCCACTCCGGATTTTTGTCCGAAAAGAATGATAAGGACATGGATAATTTTGACCAGTAAGAAAATACCTATATTAATATAGATTAGCCGGGTAAGGGCATTACCTTTTACAAAGGATTTTTTTAAACGGTCACCGATATTACCTGAAGATTGTCTGTATTGATAATACATATTCGCTTTTAAATGGCCTGGCTGATATATATAAGCTGAGAATCAATCAGGACTTTTTCATGTGAGAAATGAAATATTCTGAATAAAACCTCAGAAGTTAGGGGTTTTGTTTTAATTTTTCCGTTATTTCTGTATTTTGAATTTCAATTCGTTTTCATCAGTAAAATTTCCGGCGGTTTCTGCTCCAGAATTTCAGTAAAATAAATCCGAAAAGCATTCCTCCCAGGTGGGCAAAGTGTGCAACATTGTCTCCGGCACTGTTTTGAATACCCAGAAAGAATTCGATAACTCCGTAACCGATAACAAAGTATTTAGCTTTTATCGGAATGGGAATAAATAATAGGAATAACTCTGTATTGGGGAAAAGCATTCCGAAAGCCAGTAATATACCGAAAATTGCTCCCGAAGCCCCTATTGTCGGAATATTTATTGTTTCTGTGATAGCCTTTTTGAAAACTTCTTCTCCCGCTTGGGTATACTGGAGGGAAGACGGATTGTTCGTCCAATTGTCAATGAGTTCCCATACCCAGGGAGCCGGGTGGGAAATATGAGCCCGGATAAATTCTGCCAGTAATCCCGGCTCCGGTGTATTTTGAAAGGCTAAAAGCTGTTCGTACATTTTATGATATTCCCACCAGCCTACTGCACTGTTAAGGGCTGCTGCTCCTAACCCGGTTACGAAATAGTAAACCAGAAAACGATTAGGTCCCCATACCGATTCTAATACCCGTCCAAACATGAACAGCGCAAACATATTGAAGAACAGATGGCTGAAACTGCCATGCATAAACATATGAGTAATATATTGGTAAGGAGCCCAGTATTCCGATTGGGGCAGATGTAAACCAAGAGTATTCGCTAGGTTTGTACCGCTACGTTTATCAAACATCAAAGTGATAAAATACATGAGTACATTGATGATGATCAAAACTTTTACAGCCGGTGTTATTCCTGAGTACGGGCGATAATTATTCATAAGTTTTCCGTTTTTATTTCCATTTTATTGTTCTGGTTTAGAACCAGCTTGTGCAGGCTTGTTTCCCGTTTTGGAAACAGGTTTTACAGTATTCTGAGGAGTATTCCCTGCAGCTTTATTGTTGTTTTTATTCCTATTGTTTGGATTATTATTGTTCCGGTTATTGTTGTTTTTGTTTTTTGAGCGGCGTTTTTTCTGTTTTTTCTCGTCGAAACGATTTAGACTTTCTTCTCCTACTCCGTCTGTATATTTAATATCTTCCGGTTCATCTTCTTCGATGTCATTGGCTTTCGGTGGAATAACCCCTTTCCGGTTCAAGGCAATGATTTCTTTGATTCTCTTTATGGGAAGCTTGATTAAAGTTCCTTTACCTTCCTTATCAAAGGAATAGTACATCACTCCGCCGAAAATATCTGTTTTCTGATGATATAGCATACCTTCGCCTGTATTTAAAGCCACATTTGCAGATGGAAAATTTTTCTGTGCGTCGATATAGGCGTCTACTTCATAATTAAGACAACATTTCAATTTTCCGCATTGACCGGCTAATTTTTGAGGATTTAATGAAATATCCTGATAACGGGCTGCTGATGTGGATACGGAAACAAAATTGGTAATGAAGGTAGAACAACACAATTTCAGGCCGCATGGTCCTATCCCTCCAATACGTCCGGCCTCCTGACGGGCCCCGATTTGTTTCATTTCTATCCGGATGTGGAAAGTCTCAGCCAATACTTTGATCAGCGTTCTGAAATCCACCCGGTCTTCTGCAATATAATAGAAAATGGCTTTCGTCTTATCTCCTTGGTATTCGACATCTCCGATTTTCATATTTAATTTTAAATCCGCAGCTATTTTACGGGATTGTATCATTGTTTCGTATTCCAAAGCAATAGCTTGCTGCCATTTTTCAATATCGTGGGGTTTGGCTTTACGATATACCTTTTTCAACGGATTCCGGTTCAAATCCGTTTTTTTCATACGCATTTGTTCTCTTACAAGTTCGCCGGATAAAGATACAATGCCAATATCGTGTCCTAAAGCAGCTTCTACTGCCACGATATCCCCTTCTTTTAAATCCAGTTTAGCGGGATTACTGTAGAAGCCTTTACGGGTATTTTTAAAGCGTACCTCTACTATTTCAGGAGCACAACTGTTGTCCGGTATATCACTCAGCCAGTCGTATATAGTTAATTTCCCTGCAAGCAGGCGATGGTCTATAACCGGTATAAAAGGCTTATATTGTTTGCGTATTTGTCTTTCCGGTTCTTCTTCCTGTTTTTCCTCCTGTTTTTCCCATTTAACCCGGGGCATTTCCGGTTCATCGTCTTCCTCTGCTATTTCTGTTGAATCAGAATTATCGTCTGTTACAAAGGTTTCTTCAATAGAGATAACTTCCTGCTTTTCTTCCAAAAGGATTTCCTCATTGTTCTGCTTTGTTTCAGCAGGGGAGGAATTTTCGGGTTTTTCTTCTGATAGGCCGGGTATTATATCGTTTTTATTCATACATTTTTCTTTTATCTTATTTTTATTTGTTTGGCCGGATTTTTGTCGTTTTTTCCCTTAGGGCCGTATATTTTGCATCACCTTTATACATAAATCGGTGAAGATAATTTTTCCGTTTCCGTTGCGGCTGACGTCGTTATAGGCTTTTTCAAATTCTTCAGTTAAAGGGATGATATTTCCTTCATGGATATAAGGGGAAAATTTGGCAGAGAAATTTCTTTCCCTCTCTGTCATATAATTTAATTCCCCAATTCCGAAGTTTTTTACGAAATTTTCCCGAAGCATACGTAGTGCGTGTGCTAAAAAGCTTTTTTGACGTTCTCTTCCTAAACTGTTTATTTCATTTACCCAAGTGTTTACAGGTAACATTTTTCGTTCCCAGCATAATCGCATCAATTGGACAAATTTTTCCTGATTATAAATTTGTTCTTCTGTTTCATTGAATAAACAGAGGGCTTTGTACCAGTTACCGGCAGAGATGTGTGCATATTCTTCTGCTTTTTCAGCTTTGATACCTTTGTCGTGGATCAGATGCTGCCGGATTTCGTTCTTTGTCAGGGGCGGAATATTAATGCGTTGTGTACGCGATTGTATGGTGCTGATAATTTGTTCAGGATGTTCCGAAACCAATAGAAAGAGTGTCTTATCATAAGGTTCCTCAATGATTTTTAAGAGCTTATTAGAACATTCCTGATTCATCTTTTCAGGCAACCAGATCACCATGATTTTGTAATCAGATTGAAAAGATTTCAAGTTGAGCTTCCTGAGGATGTTACCGCTTTCTTCCGTATAAATAGCGGCTTGCGCATTGTCTTCTATGCCCATTTCTGCATACCAGTCTTCGAGATTGAAATAGACAGTTCTGGATAAAAGCATACGCCATTCAGGGATGTATTCATCGCTGACCGGAGCTTTTGTTTTACGAACAACCGGAAAGACAAAATGGAGATCCGGATGAATGAGTTTCTGCATTTGCTTACAGGATGGACAATTGCCACAGGCATCTTCTTTTTTGTCGCCTGTGCAGAAAACATATTGGGCAAAAGCCAGAGCCAGAGCTAAAGAACCGTAGCCGGTATCCCCTGCAAAAAGCTGGGCATGACTCACTCGCCCTGCTTGCAGGGAAGCTATCAGCCGTCGCTTAATCTCTTCGTGTCCGATTACGTCTTTAAACATTTTTGTATCGTTTAGAATGGGCGATTTGTAGTCACACCCAATCGCCCGTTTCCATTAAAGATTTAATTTAATTCCCAATTCTTTAAATTGTTCTTCGCTGATTTCCGAGGGAGAATCGATCATAACATCGCGGCCCGAATTGTTTTTCGGGAAAGCAATTGTATCCCGTATACTGTCGAGACCTGCAAACATCGAAACCAGACGGTCGAAGCCAAAGGCAATTCCTCCGTGAGGAGGTGCTCCGTATTTGAAGGCATTCAGGAGGAATCCAAACTGTTTTTCAGCTTGTTCCGGCGTAAATCCTAAACAGCGGAACATGCGTTGTTGCAGTTCTGTGTCGTGTATACGGATAGAACCTCCTCCTACTTCAACTCCGTTGATTACCATATCATAGGCATTAGCCCGGACTGCACCGGGGGCGCTTTCCATCCTTTCTACATCTTCCGGATTAGGAGAAGTGAACGGATGATGCATGGCATAAAAACGTTGAGTCTCTTCGTCCCATTCCAATAATGGAAAATCCACTACCCACAAAGGTTTGTAAACATTTTTATCGCGGAGTCCGAGACGTTCTCCCATTTCCAGTCGTAAACTGCATAATTGAGGTAACGTTTTATTTTTAGGTCCGCAAAGAATCAGGAGCAAATCTCCCGGCTTTGCCCCGCAAGCAGTTACCCAGCTTTTCAAATCTTCCTCACTGTAGAATTTGTCTACGGAAGACTTAAACGTTCCGTCCTCATTGTATTTTACATATACCAGTCCTTTGGCCCCCAGCTGAGGACGTTTTACGAATTCAGTCAGTTCGTCCAGTTGTTTACGGGTATACGAAGCACAAGCGGGAACACAAATGGCACCAACGTATTCTGCTGAATTGAAAACGGCAAAATCTTTGTTTTTTGCAATTCCGCTTAGATTGACGAACTGCATGCCGAAGCGAATATCCGGTTTATCACAACCATAATACTCCATAGCATCGTTCCAGCTCATACGAGGTAACTTCGGAATATCAATACCTTTGATTTCTTTAAAGAGATGACGAATCATGCCTTCAAAAATCTCCAGCACGTCTTCCCGTTGTACAAACGACATTTCGCAGTCGATCTGTGTAAATTCCGGCTGCCGGTCGGCACGCAAATCCTCATCCCGGAAACATTTTACAATTTGATAATAACGGTCAAAACCGGCCACCATCAATAATTGCTTGAATGTCTGAGGACTTTGAGGAAGGGCATAAAATTGTCCCTGGTTCATTCGTGAAGGTACAACAAAATCACGGGCTCCTTCGGGGGTACTCTTGATCAATACCGGAGTTTCAACTTCCATAAACTGTTGTCCGTCGAGATAATTACGTACCAGATGAGCCATACGGTGACGCAATTCCAGGTTTTTTCTTACGGCATTGCGGCGTAAATCCAAATAACGATATTTCATACGGATTTCATCCCCTCCATCCGTATTGTCTTCTATGGTGAAAGGAGGAAGTTCCGAACGACTGAGAAGGATTAAATCCGAAATTAAAATTTCAATCTCTCCCGTAGGGATTTTATTATTTTTACTGGCTCTTTCGACCACTTTGCCTTTTACTTGTATAACAAATTCCCGTCCCAGTTTATCGACTTGTTTTTTTATTTCTTCTGAAGCAGACTCTTCTATGACTAACTGGGTAATTCCGTATCTGTCACGGAGGTCGATGAACGTCATGGCACCGAGATTACGGATTTTTTGTACCCATCCGCTTAATGAAACGCTTTTATTTACGTCTTTAATTCTCAGCTCTCCGCAAGTGTGTGTTCTGTACATTAGACTGAATTTAAATTTAGACCCCTTTGCTGGTTTATAAATTTAGTATAAGCGCAAAGGAATCCTTTTGAATGATTATATTTCCTAATTCAAAATTGGTTTGTTGCATAACTTAAAAGTTATACCACCTATTTTACCAATTTGCGAAATTACGAAAATAATAGGGAATTGAAAATTGTAAACCGAAAAAAGTGTTTCTCTTTCTTTTTCTCTTACAGAGGGGATCCCGTCCTGTCCGAAAGATTGAAAAATCTTACAAATATTAACATTTTATCTGCTGAGAGGTAAATTACGATGAGATAAGAAAAGATGGAATCCTATTATCTGTAAAAGGATTTCATCTTTCTATTTTGAGAAGGGAAAATGTAAATAGTAGTTATTTTGAGTCCCTGTTCAATAACAAATAAGATCATCCGGACAGAGCTGTCCTGTGCTTCTATAGGAAAATGGAGGAAAGTTTTTTTATAAAATACTTTATCTTTAAATAAATCACTTTATCTTTGATTTTCTGAAATAGATAAATTAGGTGAATTACATCGATATCATATTATTATTGCCTTTGTTGTATGGGGCTTATAAAGGTTTTTCCAAAGGGTTGATTATCGAAGTTGCTACTTTGCTGGGTCTTCTTTTGGGAGTATATATTGCTATCAGATTTTCTGGTTATACCGAAGACTTTTTACGGGATTTTCTGAATATATCTTTTGAATATCTTTCTTATGTTGCACTGGGAATAACTTTTCTGGTTGTTGTCGTTATTATTTCCCTGTTGGGGAAAATGCTGACGAAGCTTATCAATATCATTTCTTTAGGTTTAGTGAATAAATTATTGGGGACGGTACTGGGTATTGCTAAATACTTTATTATTCTTTGTATTGTGTTACTGGTTGTAAATGCCTTGAATCAAAGATTTCATTTTATCAGTGAGGAGACTGAAGAAGGGAGTTTTTTGTACAATGCTTTTCTTACCTTTGCGCAACGAATGTATAATATGATCAAGTTTTAATTGAAAATGAAAGAAGTGTTTTGGAGAATAACAGGGATGTTGTATTATTGACAGGAGCACCTGTTGGGTGCTTACCGGATTATTATAAACTGTAATAAAATAACTAGAAAATAAATAATGATGAATTTTGTAGATGAATTAAAGTGGAGGGGTATGATTCATGATATCATGCCCGGTACGGAAGAACAATTAGCTAAAGGTGAAACGACGGCATATGTAGGTATTGATCCGACAGCGGATTCATTACATGTCGGACATTTAGTATCCGTGATGATGATGAAACATTTTCAGATGGCCGGTCATAAACCTATTTTTATTATTGGAGGAGCTACAGGGATGATCGGAGATCCCAGTGGAAAATCGCAGGAACGCAATTTATTGGATGAACATACGATTCAGCATAATATGACAGCTATTAAAGCCCAGCTTTCCCGTTTTATCGATTTTAATTCTACGGCTTCCAATGCAGCCATTATGTTAAATAATTACGACTGGATGAAGAAATTTTCTTTTTTAGATTTTATCCGGGAGATCGGGAAACATATTACTGTTAATTATATGATGGCCAAAGATTCTGTGAAGAAGAGACTGAGTAGTGATTCTGCTCAGGGAATGTCTTTTACGGAATTTACCTATCAATTGGTACAAGGATACGATTTTTTATATTTGCGTAAAAATTACAATTGTATGTTACAGATGGGTGGTTCCGACCAATGGGGCAATATCACTACTGGAGGGGAATTGATCCGTCGGAAGGAAGGGCTGGATGCCTATGGGCTAACTTGGCCTTTGATGACGAAGAGTGATGGTAAGAAGTTCGGAAAGACAGAATCGGGTAATATATGGTTGGATCCTTCCCGTACTTCTCCCTATAAATTTTATCAATTTTGGTTGAATACGGCAGATGAAGATGCTGAGAAATATATCAAGATATTTACACTTTTGCTACCTGCGGAAATCGATGCTTTAATTGAAGAACACCGGCAGGCCCCCCATTTCCGCAAACTTCAGAAAACTTTGGCTAAAGAGATAACTTGTCTGATCCACGGGGAAGAAGCCTATTGTGCAGCTCTGGAAGCTTCTCAAATATTGTTTGGGAATGCAACTTCAGAGACATTGAGAAAAATTGACGAATCTACTTTCCTGTCTGTATTCGAAGGGGTTCCTCAATTTGAAGTGGATGCGAAGGAACTGGCTGCGGGAATACCTGTTGTAGAATTTTTGGCGGAAAAAACCGGGATAATGGCTTCTAAAGGAGAAGCCCGCCGGGCATTGAAAGCTAATTCTATTAGTATCAATAAGGAGAAGGTAGGAGAGGAAACTGTAATCAATACAGGTTGCCTGATCGATCAAAAATATATTTTGGCGCAGAGTGGAAAAAAGAACTATTATTTGATAATAGTAAAATAATTTCTTGTGATGTATGTGTTTTTTCTTTACATTTGTTCCAATTTGTGAAGAAAATATATAAATTTACGTTCGCATAGAGTCTTGTCCAAGGAAATCTAGCAGTTACTAACGGAAACAGGGACGAAGTGTGCAACGCCTGCGCTGTATGAAGACAAAATATAGCGTGGGCTTGCTTATTAAGTTTCCAAGGTCTTGCTAGAACCTCCTTGGGATGCGTAAGTTAAGTCCACGCTATTTATATGACTTTATCTGAACGGTTGGACAATCGAAAGGGTAAAAGTCATGACTGAGCAAGATATTTTGCGTATAAGTTACCAGTTTATAGATGAAAATCCGGATGTATATTGGAGTGAGATTCCGGAGGATTTATTGAAATGCTGGCATGTCGTTATCCCTTTAGATAAATATCTGGCGGGTTCTTATGAAGAAAAATATGAATATAAAATTTTTATTTATGCCTTAAAAAAATATTGCGAACGTAAAAAAATAAGTATTCCTTCTGAAAAATTCATTCCTCTTTTTTGTACTTTTCAAATGATCCTGATGTTGCCTTATATTAATCGTTATTCTATGGATAGACGCCCTGTTTTCCGAATATTCGATTTCGGTTTTTTGTTGAATGATGTTTGAACGAGGGAGTTGAGTCTTTTTTGTAAGGAACCAAGAAAGCCTGAAGAATATTTAATTTGTTTCTCCCTTTTGTTCTTCCTCTAAATTGTAAAGAAAATCATTAAAGGGAAAACGGGCCGAATGTATTTCCTTCACAATCGTATATAATTTTTCTTTAAGTTCTTCGATGTTTTCTTTATTTGCGGCAGAAATATAGACTGTTTCGCAATCTTGTTTCGACATCCACATTTGTTTTAAATCTTCCAGACTGTAATTGCAGCGTTTCGCTGGGGTTAAATCGTCATCGTCTTTAGGCGTGTAGGTAAAAGCATCTATTTTATTAAATACGATAATAGTTGGTTTCGGTTCTTTGATTAATTCGGCCAGTGTTTCATTGACTACTTTTAATTGGTCTTCGAATTGCGGATGCGATATATCTACCACATGTAAAATGACATCGGCTTCTCTCACTTCGTCCAAAGTAGATTTAAAAGATTCGATCAAATGGGTGGGAAGCTTCCGTATAAATCCGACAGTATCTGTTAGAAGTAAAGGCACATTTTTTATTGTAATTTTCCGAACGGTAGTGTCAAGAGTGGCAAATAATTTATTTTCGGCAAAGACCTCTGATTTACTAAGCAGATTCATCAAAGTTGATTTTCCGACATTTGTATAACCAACGAGGGCGACCCTCACTAGCTTTCCCCTGTTCTTCCGTTGGATAGACATTTGTTTATCGATTTTTGTCAGTTGTTCTTTTAAACGGGTAATTTTATCCCGAATGACTCGTCTGTCTGTTTCTATTTCTGTTTCTCCGGGACCTCTCAGGCCAATACCTCCTTTTTGCCTTTCCAGGTGCGTCCACATTCCCGTCAGACGGGGCAGTAAATATTGGTATTGAGCTAATTCTACCTGTGTTTTCGCATGAGCTGTGCGGGCCCGGTTGGCAAAGATGTCGAGAATAAGATTTGTACGGTCGAGAATTTTTACTCCTTTCAATTCATTTTCAATATTCCGGAGCTGAGTAGGACTTAATTCATCGTCAAAAATAACTAAATCAGTTTCGTTTTCTTCGATATATTGACGAATCTCTTCCAATTTCCCTTTTCCGATAAAAGTACTGTTGACGGGTTTATCCAGATTCTGAGTGAATACTTTCACTGTCTGTGCCCCTGCTGTTTCTGCCAAAAATGCCAGTTCATCCAGATATTCGCACATTCTTTCATAATTTATTCCTTCTTCCTGTAAAGCTACACCCACTAAAACAGCTTTTTCTGCTTCTTTATTTGTATAATAGAATTCACCCATAAATATTCAATATGTTTCGATAAAAAATTTTACTTTACGATTCGTCAATATAAACGTGATAAAGAGGATAAGGTTTATTGGTTTGTACAGACAAGAAGGGGCTGACATAAAATGACAGCCCCACTTTGATATTTATTTATTCCTGTTAATTCAATTGGAAATTGATAGGTAAGGTATAAGAGACCCTTACAGGTTTACCTCTCTGTTTTCCTGGTTTCCATTTCGGCATACTTTGAATTACGCGGATGGCTTCTTTATCCAAAGAGGCATCTACTCCTCTTGCGACCTTAACATCAGTGATGCTTCCGTCTTTTTCAATCACAAACTGAATGTAAACTCTTCCCTGGATACCGTTTTCCTGAGCCAGAATGGGGTATTTTACGTTTTTACTGATCCATTTGGTAACATTTCCGCCTTCTGCAGTAAATGTAGGCATTTCTTCTACTACCTGGAAAATTTCTTGTTCACCTGTATCTTCTTCACCATAATCAATATTACTAACGTCTATCACTGAGTTTTCAGTTTGGTCCTCGGCATCCGTAATCTCGAGTTCATCATCAATATCCTGGTCATTCTCAACAATATCAATCAAGTCTGTCAACTTAGGAGCTGGAGGAGGTGGGGGGGGAGGAGGAGTGTTCTGTTGTGTAATAGGGATAACTTCCTCTTCTGCCTGCATTTGAGTATTTGTATCCATTTCCTTGGTCTGAGCAGTTTCAGTTTTCCAGGTAAATGCATACAAAAGAATTCCTAATGCAAGCACAAGTCCGATCTCGAAAAAGAGCGTTTTCTTACCTTCAAGATCTGCTTTTGGTGCCTTTTTTACTTCCATGATATCAATTTAATTTTGTATTTATTACATCTCACTTACAGCGGGTAAAAATAAAGAAATTCATATAAACTTCCAATATTTCAATCGTTTTTTTTAAATGAAACGTTAAATTCTTAAAATCAGATGTTTTCAATTGTTAATTCTTTAAACATCTGTAAAAATAGTGATTGAAAAATGCTGTCCATAATCTTCTTTTTCTATTTTTCCGTTGCTTTTATTGCAAAGATATGATTTCCTTTGTTATTTTGTATATACCGGACTGGAAAAATCCTATTATTGTCTTTAAATTTAGAAGAATGCTGGCTGTTTTTTACGCGAAGATTTCAGATATTGAAAAAAGTATGTATAAAGAAATGAATTTTATTTCTTTATTGGGAGAGGAGGTTTTTCTGGAAATTTGTTCTTTAAAAAACCAGAAAACGAAGGATACTCGTTTAGGGGGAGAAATTTTAAGAAATTATGGTTTGAAGTATTATTGGGGAATAGAGGCGAGAAATTATACAATTGCCCGGGGACTTCATGGAAAACCCTATCTGAAAGAGAAAGAAGATATTTTTTTCAATATTTCACATTCCGGGGAATATATTATGTGTGCTTTTTCCGATTCACCGGTCGGAGTAGATATTGAGAAAAAAGGAAAAATGAAGATGCCTGTTGCCCGTCGGTTTTTTCATGCGGAAGAAATTCTGTGGTTAGAAAATATAAGGGAAGAAAAGGACCGGGCGGAACTTTTTTACCGTCTATGGAGTGTGAAAGAGAGTTTTTTGAAATATACCGGAGAAGGTTTATCGGCTTCCCTTTCTTCTTTTACTGTAAAATTCGGAGCGGCCGGCGTGTTTTTAAAGCAAGGCGGAAAAAGAATTAAAGTAAAAATTTCAGCGTGCAGTATAGATCCGGCGTATGTTTCTTATGTTTGTTCCCTAAATCAGCAGGTCTCAGAGATTAGAGAAATCGGATGGGCCGAAATCCGGAATAGCCTCTGAAAATGACTTTCGTTTATTCATCTTGTATGTAATACTGCGGCTTAACCGATCTTTACTGAGATAAATTTCCCTCTGTCCGAAAAATCTTTTCTACAGAGTTTTCGGACAGAGGGAAGATCAGAAATTCGTTTTAGCGCTTTGTCAGCAGATATTCTGCAATTTGTACGGCGTTTAAAGCGGCTCCTTTTTTAATCTGATCGCCTACAATCCAGAATGTTAGTCCGTTTTCGTTTGCTAAATCCTTACGGATACGGCCTACATATACCGGGTCCTTTCCTGAAACAAAGAGGGGCATTGGGTACTCTCTTTGTGCAGGATTGTCTTGTAAAACAATTCCTTCTGCTTTTGAGAATGCCTTTCGGGCTTCTTCGGCAGATACAGGACGTTCCGTTTCAATCCAGATACTTTCGGAATGGGCCCGCAGAGCAGGTACACGTACACAAGTGGCACTTACTTGTATATCCGAATGCATAATTTTTCGGGTTTCATTATACATTTTCATTTCCTCTTTGGTGTATCCGTTTTCTGTAAACACATCTACTTGAGGAATCAGATTGAATGCTAATTGATAAGGAAATTTTTCTACACTTACTTTTTCTTGGGCTAAGGCCTGTCTGTATTGAGTATTTAATTCGTCCATAGCAGCCGCTCCTGCACCGCTTGCCGCCTGATAAGTCGAGACGTATGCCTTGCGGATATGACTGATTTGCTCGATAGCTTGTAAGGCGACTACCATTTGAATAGTGGTACAGTTAGGGTTAGCAATAATATTGCGTGGATGATTTTCTGCATCTTTTGCATTCACTTCAGGCACGACTAAAGGGACATCCCCATCCATACGGAATGCGCTGGAATTGTCAATCATAATTGTACCAAAACGGGTAATTGTGTCTGCATATTCTTTCGATATGCTGGCCCCTGCAGATACAAATGCTATATCAATTCCTTTGAAATCATCGTTATGTTGTAACCGTTTTATTTCTATTTCTTTTCCCCTGAAAATGTATTTTTTTCCGGCACTTCGGGAAGAACCGAATAAAATTAATTCATCCAAAGGGAAATGACGCTCTTCTAGTACCCGTAAGAATTCCTGTCCTACAGCTCCGCTTACACCAACTATTGCTACTCTCATTTTTATTACAAATATTTTACTTGTTTATTCCAAAGCAAAATTAGTGAATAGTAACAGGGTTGAAAAAGAAATGGAAAGATTTTTCATATAAAAGGGGTGTTGTTTGATTTTAAACAATTTGTACAGATAAAGTGTAGGTAGTTAATATTTTATAAATCTAAGAATGTTTTGTAAATTTTTCTAATCTTTTGGACCCCTGATTTCCTGAAATATAATGGATAAGAAATAAAATTTTTATAATTTTATAGATGTAAAATTTGAAAATAGAAGATTATGAAACAATTGAGATTATGTATCCTTTTAGGTTGTATGTTTTCTTGGGGTTGTTATGCCCAGTCTCCGGAAACAATAAAATTGAAAACTCCTGATAAGGATAGGGGAGTATCAGTTATGAAAGCTTTTGAACAAAGGTGTTCGGACCGGGAATTTTCAGAGAAAAAATTGGAATTGCAGGATTTATCGGATTTGCTTTGGGCGGCAAATGGCATTAATCGTCCGGAATCAGGTAAACGGACAGCGCCCTCAGCAATGAATCGTCAGGATATTGATATATATGTTTGTATGCCTGAGGGAGCTTATATTTATGAAGCTGGTCCGCATCAGCTCCGTTTAGTGGTGGCTAAGGATTTACGACCGTTAGTAGCTGCGGGGCAGGATTGGGTTGAACAGGCTCCTCTTGTATTAGTGCTTGTTTCTGATATTGCAAAATTCGGTGGGAATGCCCAGCGTCAGATGTTGACCGGGGCTTTGGATGCGGGAATTGTTTCAGAGAACATTGCTCTTTTTTGTGCGGGCGTGGGATTGGCCACGGTTCCCCGGATGTCTATGGATCAAAATGAACTGAAAAAGTCTTTGGGATTGAAAGACAGTCAGTATCTGATGTTGAATAATCCGGTAGGTTACCGGAAGTAAAAATAAATTCCCCTTTCAAAATAAGAACGGAAAGGGGAATTTATTTTATTTTTCCGGGGGGATGTATAAATTTCTTTTTTTTATCATTTCCAGGTCTTCTTTTTTGAGACCGGCTTTATAAAAAAGTATGGGTTTGTCGTGGTCGTCCAGATACATTCGGGGGGCAATCTGAAATTGCGGATTTACCAGAGAAAGAGTCGGTTGCAGGTACTTTGTCCGGATAGCAGCCATATCCAATACGGTATGAAAGGCCGAATTTGTGGTAATCGGTTTCAGACGGTTTTCAATTGCAGCCTCTGTTTTTTGTGGATAGGCGATTTGGTAATTTCCGGACAACCATAAGAATATGGGGATATGAAGCTGGTAAAAAGTGGGATTTGGAGAAGAATGCAGGAAACGGTTGCGATGATCGTCTAATAAATCTTCTCCGTGATCTGAAGTATAAAATAGGGCTGTACAGGCGTCACTTTCTGTTAAAGTCCGGATCAGTCTTTCTAAAAAAGTATCGGTATACAAAATGCTGTTATCGTAAGCATTTATCAACTGGGATTTATTCTGAACTTTTACATCTGTAGCATTATCCGGAATAAAATGTGAGAAATTTTTAGGATAGCGTTCTTTATAATTAAAATGAGATCCATACGTATGGAGTACGAAAAATAAATTTCCGGATAAAGAATCTATATATTGTTGCACCAGGGGTATTAACGTTTCATCATAATTATTGGCCGTAATCAGTCCGCTGTGATCCGCAGTGCGAAGGTTATGATGGATGTCGGCCTGTGTGGCATAAAAATCCGTAAAGGAGCGGTTGGGAATTTGGTTGGACAAAAATAATGTTGTAAATCCGGCTTCTTTAAATGCTTGTAAAATACTTTTTTGAAAATATATAATGCCATAATTTTCAGCAGAAGCAGCAGAAAGGATAAGAGGGACACTTTTGTGGGTGGTGTTCGATTGGGTAATTGCATCCGGGTAATAGATAATTCCCGGGGTATTTTGTAGCTGGGGAGTTGTTATCCGCTTGTAACCGTTGAGGCTCCAATTATCTGCCCGGCTGGCTTCCCCAACGACCAGAATGTAAATTTCTCTTTTCTCCGGATAGATATCTTTTTGTGCGTCAAAAGTAAAGTCTTGGGACGTTTGGGGGTAATTTCCGCTTCTATGCCATTTATTGAATGCAAATCCCAGATTATAAAACATATTTGTCGGATAGAGATCTTCTTTAAATGTGAACCTGCCTGTATTTTTATTTTGGGCAGTAAAGGTCAATCCACAGGTAATTAAAATGAGTAATATACCGCTTAGGATCATTTTCCTTCGAAAAGTTCCGGATGTATGTATTTTGTGTTTGCAAGCAATAGCAGCAACAACGGTGGTAGGAATATAGAGGATACATACAATCACAACGGCTGGCCAGATATTATCCAATAATTCGGATGCTTCACTTACGTTTGTCGTTGCAATATTCAAAAACATGTCTACTGCAATTACTGCTTCTCCAAACAAATAAAATAATACCAGTTGAAAAGCATGGAGAAAGAGCAGAGGGAACAGTAATAATTGCAATAAACCGGTATTTTTAATTAATGAAAACAAAATAAAATAGAATCCCAGGGGAAAAAGGATCAGTAAAAACTTTCCCATAAAAGTAAAAGGCTCTGTAAAAGTCAGACAAATACTGGGGATGAGGTTCATCAGGATATAGAACCAGAATAATTGTTGCGGATCAGAAAGAAAATGATGTAATTTTTCTTTTACTATTGTATTACACATGGATATATTTCTTTTAATATAATTTACAATTATAAATAGCTGTGAGAGGCATTTGCTTTTTCGTTTTTTGAAGTCTGCTAGAATGCCTCATTTATGTTAAAATAAAACGCACTTTGTTTTTTCCCAAAACCATAATCTAACCGGACATTTACTCTCTTTTTAAATTCCCACCGATACCCTAAACCGTAAGTAGGCAAAGTTTCATCCCATTGAAATTTATTAAATTTAGGGAAGACATTTCCGGCTCCTACCCAAACGGCGATTCCGTGGCGGTTATATATTCTTTGACGCAATTCGAATTGTGTCTGAACTAAATTATTGTCGCGGTACTGGCCTTCGTAATATCCTCTCATTTGATAAGCTCCTCCGAGTTGTGCGACCATACTCCAGGGGGTATCTCCGTAATTTAAAATTCCTTCCAGATCCGTAGCCAGGACAGCTCCTTTCCAGAGGGGGGAATAATGTCTGAGAATGATATCTGTCCGTCGGAAAGAATATTTATTCCCTAAAAAAGAGGGATAGAAGGTCTGTTCTACTTTTGCATAAAGACCGGTATAGGGATTCGGAATGAAATCTCTCGAATCGTAAGAGATTAAAATGCCGCCTCCGAAAGTAGAAATATTACTTTTTTCACCTTCCAGGAAACCGATATCTTTAAAATGTTTTCCGTTTACATGACGATATATGCCTGTAAAGCCGAGGAAAGTGTTATAAGTGATTTTTCTCAAAAAATTAATTTTCAATTGAATTTCTTTGCGGTCATAAGTAGTATAATGAGCTTCGTTACTACCGTTTTTATAGCCTAGTCCCCAATACTTACTCGGAAAAGAAAAAAAATAGAGGTCGTAATCCAAACGGTATTTTTCTTTGGGAAAAAGGGTATTGCCCTTTACCCCCAGCAGATAATATCCGGTGGTGGTCACATCTGCGTAAAAGGAGACCGTTGAAGGAGAGATGGATTTGTCAGTACTGTCTATCCGGTATAATCCGGAAGCAACTAGTCCTAAACCTAATTTTGTATCACTGGCATAATGAGGACCTCCGATAATACTGAAGTCGAATTTTTTTTCTTCTTTTGGCTTATTGGCTTCCTGAAAATACTTGTAAATACGGTGAAAAATGTTATTTTTTGAGGGGGTGTCTTGTATTTGAATCCTCAGTGTATCAACAATAATATCCTCATTTTGTCCGTAATTATCCGTCAAAAAGAGGAATAAAAAGAGGTTGATATAAAGGATTCGTAATCGCATAAAAATACTTTTTATCTGATTTAATATTTTTAGCACGCATTTTGCTGTAAATTTTGCATTTGATTGCAAATTGCATGCAGGATTTTACGGCAATAATGATGCCAATGTTTAATTTTTTCAAATCATTTTTTAATGGGGCATTTATTTATCATAATTGCATTTTTGATTCTCCTTTCTGTGCCAGTTAAGGCTCAGTTAGGGCAGAAGGTTTGTCCCATAACGATTTATGACGCTTATAATAAGCCTTTACAGCTGCCTTTTTTGGGAGAAAAGCATCTGCTTATTTTTTATGTAGATCCCGACCATCCCAGCCAGAACCGGGAATTCAGAAATTATTTTAAAAAACATCCTTTTACAGATGAAAATATAGAATCTTATGGGATTGTCAATTTAAAAGATGCTCCTTTATTGGCAAACTCTTTGCTTCGTTTTATGATTCGGAAAGAGATTGCGGGAACTCAGGCTTATGTATATAATGATCCGGATCATACTTTAAAACACGCCTGGAGGTTGGGAAATGTGAATAATAAATTTGTCGTATTGTGGATTAATAAAGATTGTGTGATTGAATTTTTTAAAGCGGGTCAGCTGACGGATGAAGAGGTAGAGCAGATTCATGCCTTGATCCGTAAATACAAAAAGAAAAAAACAGATACGGACAGACAAAGGCGGGATTCTTTAAGCCGAAACACGGAGAGGGTAGAGAAAAAAGTTTATTAGTGATCTCTTTTTAAATAAAAAGCCCGGGAAAGTGATAGAGTTCAGTTACAGTTTATCCTTTCTCCGGGCATTTTTTTTCGGGGGAAAATTTAGGAAATAACAAGTGCAGGCTTGATATGACCTGGTGCTTTTGTCCCGAAAGCTGCAAATCGGTATCTGGCAGGTCTTCTGACTTGCTTCCGGAGTGAAGCGCCTTCCCGTCGGTTCAACAGTGGCTAAGTTTGCTTTTCCTTGAGGAAGCTTACAGCAGCGGGTACTGTCCGGGATTTACACCCGGTTCCCTTTTCATTCATACCCGGGAATTACGGGAATGAACACCAAATACATGAAACAAAGATAAAAAGGAAAACCCAAAAAGCAAAGATGTCGGAAAAAGAAATGAGGCTGAAGGAAAAAAATCCTGACAGCCTCTTTTATATTCTTGTCAATCGTTTGATTTCGACTTTTCGTGTCGCTTCCTTTCTGTTTCATCCAGAAATATTTTCCGAAGGCGCATAGAATGAGGGGTTACTTCTACGTATTCGTCTTCCTGTATATATTCGAGCGCTTCTTCCAGGCTGAATTTTACGGGCGGGGCAATACTAACCTTGTCATCTGAACCGCTGGCACGCATGTTCGTTAGTTTCTTGGATTTGCATACGTTGATGACGATATCGTCCGGACGGGTACTTTCTCCGATAACCTGACCGGCATATACTGTTTCTCCGGGTTCTATGAAAAATTTACCCCTATCCTGAAGTTTATTGATGGCATATGCAAAAGTGTCACCTGTTTCCATAGCAATCAGGGAACCGTTAATCCGCATTTCTATTTCTCCTTTATAAGGTTCAAATCCTTTGAACCGGTGAGCGATTACCGCTTCTCCTGCTGATGCCGTAAGTAAATTGCTGCGTAAACCGATGATCCCTCTGGAAGGAATGTCGAAATCGAGATGAACCCGGTCACCCCTGGTTTCCATATTGTTGAGAGTCCCTTTGCGTTTAGTGACCATTTCGATGGCTTTTCCGGAAAATTCTTCCGGAATGTCGATGGTGAGCTGCTCTACGGGTTCGCATTTTTTCCCGTCAATTTCTTTGATGATGACTTTAGGCTGACCCACCTGGAGTTCATATCCTTCCCGTCGCATCGTCTCAATCAGTACACTTAAATGAAGTACGCCTCTGCCGAATACAACAAAAGAATCAGCACTGGGACCCGGTTGTACTTTCAGTGCCAGGTTTTTTTCCAGTTCTTTATCCAATCTTTCTTTGATATGGCGGGAGGTGACATATTTCCCGTCTTTTCCAAAAAAAGGAGAATTATTAATTGTAAAAAGCATACTCATTGTCGGTTCGTCTATGGCAATAGGAGGAAGAGCTTCCGGATTGTCATAATCTGCTATTGTATCCCCGATTTCAAACCCTTCAATCCCTACCAAAGCACATATTTCACCTGCCTTTACTTCGTCTACCTTTTTTTTCTCCAATCCTTCAAAGAGCATAAGATCTTTAATACGTGTCTTTTCAAAAGTGACTCCGTCTCTTTTGCAAAGAGTAACAGCCTGGCCTCCTTTTAATGTTCCGCGAGTTATTTTCCCGATAGCAATACGGCCTACATAGGAAGAATATTCCAAGGAAGTAATAAGCATCTGGGGGCTACCTGCCGCTGCCTGCGGAGCAGGAATATTAGCAATGATAGCATCTAATAAAGCCGTGATATCTGTAGTCGGTTTTTTCCAGTCTGTGGACATCCATCCTTGTTTTGCACTTCCGTAAACAGTCACAAAATCCAATTGCTCTTCCGACGCACCCAGGGAAAACATCAAGTCGAAGACTTCTTCCTGTACTTCGTCCGGCCGGCAATTGGGCTTATCGACTTTGTTGATAACTACAATGGCCCTTTTTCCTAATCCCAATGCTTTTTGTAATACAAAACGGGTCTGGGGCATAGTGCCTTCAAAAGCGTCTACTAACAGTAATACCCCGTCGGCCATATTCAGAACGCGTTCTACCTCTCCCCCAAAGTCAGAGTGGCCCGGGGTATCAATGATATTTATCTTGTAATCCTTATATCGGACTGATACGTTTTTAGAAAGTATAGTTATTCCTCTTTCCCTTTCAAGGTCGTTGTTGTCGAGGATAAGATCTCCTCCTTGTTTTTCGTTTTCTCTGAATAATTTACCCTGGAGGATCATCTTATCCACCAAAGTCGTTTTGCCATGGTCGACGTGAGCGATTATGGCAATATTCCTTAAATTCTGCATTTTGTGATTATAAAATTAGGGCGCAAATTTAGTATAAAAACAGGAGAAAAAGAATAATTCGGTTTGTAAAATGCAGAATTAATTTATACAAAGGTTTGAAAAAGAGACAGAGAGTCTTTTCTGTCAGGCAGATTAGGGAAAAGATAATGAAATAAGTTTCCTAAAGTTTATTACATTTGTAACTGAATTTTGTATTTTATACATTTCTGATAAAACATCTGACGTTATGAAGAAAAGTTTTTTTCTGCCTGCTCTGACTTATGGAGTTTGCGGAGTTAGTGCTGTCGTTTCTGCTCAAGAGACATCGTCTAGCCGGACGCCTAATATCGTTTTTATTATTGCTGACGATCTAGGCTATGGAGATGTAAGTTGTTACGGGCAGCAGAAGTTCAGCACTCCGAACATCGATCGTTTAGCCCGGGAGGGGTTGAGGTTTACACAGTGTTATTCCGGAACAACGGTCAGTGCACCTTCGCGCGCTTGTCTGCTATCGGGATTACATTCGGGACATGCTCCTATACGGGGCAATAAGGAGGTAAAGCCGGAGGGACAGGCTGCTTTGCCGGAAGGGATGGTTTCCATTTTCAGCGTTTTTAAAGATGCAGGTTATGTGACAGGGGCATTCGGAAAATGGGGATTAGGGTCTCCGGGTTCAGTAGGAGATCCGAATAGACAGGGAATAGACGATTTTTTCGGGTATAATTGTCAGTTGTTGGCTCATAATTATTATGCCGATCATTTGTGGGAAAACGAACGTCGCATTGAACTGACCGGTAATTATAACGGAGCATATGGTGTATATACTCAGGATACCATTCATAAGAAAGGACTAGAATTTATAGAGAAAAATAAAGATAAACCTTTCTTTTTATTTTTACCTTATGTCATTCCTCATGCGGAATTGATTGTTCCGGAGGATAGTATTATTCGGAAATTCCGGGGACTTTATCCGGAAAAACCTTTTAAAGGATGTGATGCAGGGTGTAGGATGTTCCGGAAAGGAGGATATTGTTCACAGCCGGAGCCACATGCTACTTTTGCCGCTATGATTTACCGGTTGGATGTTTATGTCGGGCAGGTAGTTGCCAAGTTAAAAGAATTAGGACTTTACGATAATACGATTATTGTTTTTACAAGTGATAATGGTCCTCATAAGGAAGGAGGAGCCGATCCGGACTTTTTTAATAGTAACGGAGGTTTCCGGGGATACAAACGGGATGTATATGAGGGGGGCATCCGGGTTCCGTTTATTGCCGTATGGCCCGGAGTTATTCAGCAAGGAGAGACGGATTTTATGTGTTCTTTCTGGGATATGATGCCGACTTTTGCTGCTTTGACAAATCGTAAATCAGGAACGACGGATGGTATCAGTTTGATGCCTTTATTGACGGGAAAAGGAAAACAGGAAAAACACGAATATTTTTATTTTGAATTCCAGGAATTGGGAGGAAGGCAGGCTGTACGGAAGGGGGACTGGAAATTAATACGTTTAAATGCTTCTAAAGGCGATGCTTCTAAATACGAATTGTATAATTTGGCTGCTGATCCGGCTGAGCAAGAGGATTTACTGACTTTGAAACCGGCAAAGGTAAAGGAACTTAAAAAATTAATGGAGAAAGCTCATACTTATAATCCGGATTGGCCTTTATTGGAAGAGGAATGGAAAAATGTAAGGCAGGAATAATCTGTTTGTCCCGCATAAATCGGGTTCGTTCAAAATTTCTGTTTGTTCCGGAAAGATAGATTTAACCGTGAGGAAATTTTTTCATTCCGTCCGTTTGGAGGGAGTAAAAAAGACCGCTTCGTTCAAGAGGCGGTCTTTTGGTTTTATTCAACGGTATTGGCACTTCCCAATACATTGATTAATTTGTGTTTGTATAATTCTTTCAGTGAATCCCGGGCTGGACCAAGGTATTTTCTCGGATCGAATTCTGCCGGTTTCAGGACGAATACTTCCCGGATAGCAGCGGTCATGGCCAAACGGCCGTCGGAATCGATATTGATCTTACATACAGCAGATTTAGCAGCTTCCCGCAGTTGATCTTCGGGGATACCAATGGCATCTTTCAACGCTCCTCCGTATTTATTGATGATTGCTACTTTATCCTGAGGTACGGAAGAAGAACCGTGTAATACGATCGGGAATCCCGGGATACGTTTTTCAATTTCTTTCAGAATGTCAAACCGTAAAGGAGGGGGAACTAAAGTACCTTCAGCATTACGGGTACATTGTTCCGGTTTGAATTTATTTGCTCCGTGGGAAGTACCGATAGAAATAGCCAAAGAATCCACTCCGGTTTTACGAACGAAATCTTCTACTTCTTCCGGACGGGTATAAGTATGATGTTCAGCTGAAACTTCATCTTCAACGCCGGCTAATACGCCTAGTTCTCCTTCTACAGTTACGTCAAACTGATGTGCATAATCCACTACCTTGCGGGTTAAGGCCACATTTTCATCATAAGGAAGGTGTGAACCGTCAATCATGACAGAAGAGAAACCCATGTCGATACAACTTTTACAAAGTTCAAAGCTGTCCCCGTGGTCAAGATGGAGTACAATCGGAATATTTAATCCCAGTTCCTTTGCATATTCCACAGCTCCTTGGGCCATGTAACGAAGAATAGTCTGGTTGGCATATTTACGTGCACCACTGGATACCTGAAGAATAACCGGTGATTTACATTCAACAGCAGCAGATATAATGGCTTGCATTTGCTCCATATTGTTAAAATTAAATGCTGCAATTGCATATTTGCCTTCCATCGCTTTTTTGAACATCTCGCGGCTGTTTACCAGCCCTAGATCTTTGTAATTTACCATAATATATTTTTTTAAATTTACAGAATACGCATCAAAGATAACAGTAAAAAAATAAAAATAAAAAAGATGATTGAAAAAGAGCTGTTCTAAGGTTAAGTTGTTAATTATTAAATTCTTTTTACCAAATAATCTCTGTCATCCCGTGTTCTTTCAGATACTGATTTGTTTTACTGAATTGATGATTACCAAACCAGCCACCCCGGTTTGCAGAAAGAGGCGAGGGGTGCACACTTTTCAACACCAGATTTTTTTGAGTATCAATATAAGCTCCTTTTCTTTGTGCATAAGCCCCCCATAATAGAAATACCAAATTACTTTTTTTCTCTGTCAGGCGTTGGATAACGGCGTCGGTAAAAGTTTCCCAGCCTTTGTTCTGATGGGATCCTGCGCAGTGAGCCCTGACCGTAAGCGTCGCATTGAGCAATAATACTCCCTGGTCTGCCCAGCGTTCCAGATTACCGGATTTTGGAATAGGGGTTCCCAAATCGTCATGAATTTCTTTAAAAATATTTTGAAGAGAAGGGGGTTGTTCAATCCCTTCCGGGACGGAAAAACAGAGTCCATGAGCCTGGCCGGGCCCGTGGTAGGGATCTTGCCCTAAAATCACTACTTTTGTTTTTTCTACGGGACAGTGATTAAAAGCATTGAATATCAGTTTCCCCGGAGGATAAATCCGGAAATGTGTGTACTCATCCTTGACAAAAGCTATGAGTTGTTCGAAATACGGTTTTTCAAACTCGTCTTTTAATAGCGCTTTCCAGGATTCTTCAATTTTTACATCCGCCATAATAATCTGTTTTAAAACTTCCAGTCGTTCTTGAGCAGAGACGATCTAATTATTTTATTTTTAATTCAAAGAGTTTCGGCCAGCGTTTGCCGGTCAGGTATACAGTCTTTTTTTCAGGATTCCAGGCAATTCCGTTTAAAACATCATCGCTGTCATCTAATTGCCGTTGGTCGGCTACCGGCAGTAAATCAGCCAGATCCATTTCTCCTTTCACTTCTCCGCTTTCGGGATCTATCATTACAATGCGGTCACTCATCCAAACATTAGCCCACACCAGACCGTCAATGTATTCTAACTCATTCAGATTTTTAACGGGACCATTGTGGTCGTATACTTCTGTTTCTTGAATAATACCGAAAGTAGAAGGTGCTATATGATATAGTTTATGACTTCCGTCGCTCATAATCAGCCGGTCGTCCAGGGTCGTAATCCCCCACCCTTGAGTGTTATAGCGGAAAGTGGATTCCAGACTGAAGGTTTTTAAATCGTAAATAAAACCTTGTCCGGAAGTCCAGGTCAACTGAAAGATTTTGTCTTTATAAATAGTGATCCCTTCTCCGAAAAGTTTGCTGTCGATATTTAATACAGAAAGTATTTTTCCATCTTTCATATCGTATTTCCGTATACCTGATTCTCCGTATTGTCCCGTGCTTTCGTACATGAAATTGTCCTGATATACTAATCCTTGGGTATAGGCTCCCGGGTCGTGAGAGTAGATTTTAACGATTTCATAACCGTATTTCTGAGGGGCAACGTCCGGCTTAAGCTCAATATTTACACTCGCTACTCCTTTTTTATTATCCGGATGAAAAGCGATTACTTTCAGGGTTCGTTTTCCCGTTTTTCCCGGAGGAAGCCGGAAAGAATAAGAAATGGCGTCTTTTAGGGAAGCAATTTTTTTCCCCTCCCAAAAAATTTGTACGGAATCAACCGGAAATTTCTCCTTAACCGAAAAACGCAGGTCAATAAGATCATTATAACTCAGTAAAGTATTCTTTTCCGGCGAAATAATCCGGATACTATTGACATATTTCCCTTCTGCTTTAGGTGCAGGAGTGACAATTTTTTCCCCGGTATTTTTTTCTATTTTTTTCTCTCCTTTGCACGCTAAGAGAAGCAGAATAATAATTAAATAAAAGTAAGGCATATATAAATAAATATATTAAAAAGGGAATCCTTCCCTCTGTTTTCCTAAGGACGGCGATTTACTATTTCTCCGGGGAAACGGAATAACGTTTTCCCGATTAAGGAAACCTGACCCCACCGATAAAGTCAGCTTATCCAGGCAGAGAACACTTTATCGACAGATTGTCAGGCTAACCTTTATCAAAAGCAAAGTATCCTGTACCGGAAAAAGGATTGCCGGTGATCCTTGCTTCTTTTTATTCTACATTCCATTCGTAACCCTCTTTGGTGTCTTTTACCTGTACACCGGCCGCTTTTAATTCGTCCCGGATTTTATCGGAAGTTGCCCAGTCTTTTTTCTGTTTGGCTTCGGTACGGATAGACATCACCATATCGAGAACTTTGCCCAGCACTTCGTGGTCTTTTCCTACAGTTTCCCCTTCTTTTTTCAGGCCGAGGATTTCAAATACGAAATCGTGATATAGTTTTTTCAATTTGTCCAAATGGGAGGCGTCAATCTGCTCTTTTCCCGAAACGATCGAATTAATCATACGTACGCCTTCGAAAAGCTGGGAAATCAGGATCGGAGTATTCAGATCGTCATTCATCGCTTCGAAGCATTTGGCGTATAATTCATCTACATTGACGGTATTGTAGCCGGAAGGTTTCAGGTGATCAAGTACTTCGATTGCAGACATCAGGCGTTCGTACCCTTTTTCCGCTGCTTTTAAAGCTTCATTTGAAAAGTCGAGAGGACTCCTGTAATGGGCTTGCAGGATAAAGAAACGAACAGTCATAGGGGAATAAGCTTGCTCTAATACGTCGTTTTGGCCGGAAAAGAGTTGATCGAGGGTAATAAAATTACCCAATGATTTTCCCATTTTCTGTCCATTGATAGTAATCATATTATTATGCATCCAGTAGCGTACAGCTTCGTGACCGTATGCAGCCGTACTTTGTGCGATCTCACATTCGTGATGTGGAAACTGTAAATCCAGACCGCCTCCGTGAATGTCAAATGTATCGCCTAAATATTTTTGACTCATGCAGGAGCATTCCAGATGCCAGCCCGGAAAACCGTAGCTCCAGGGAGAAGGCCAACGCATGATGTGTTCCGGGGAAGCTTTTTTCCATAAAGCAAAATCATAGGGATTTCGTTTTTCACTTTGTCCGTCCAATTGACGGGTATTGGCAAAAAGTTCCTCTATTTTTCGTCCGGAAAGTTTGCCGTATTGATATTTTTTGTTGTAAGCTTCTACATCGAAATAAATACTTCCATCGCTTTCGTATGCATATCCGTTTTCCAGGATCTTTTTCACCAGGGCTTGCTGTTCGAGAATATGTCCCGAAGCGTGAGGCTCGATACTGGGCGATAACGTATTCAGTTGCTCCATGTTTTTATGATAGCGATTGGTATAAAACTGAACAATTTCCATTGGCTCCAGCTGTTCCAGTTTAGCTTTCTTTTCGATTTTATCTTCTCCGTCATCACTGTCATTGGTCAGGTGGCCCACGTCCGTAATGTTCCGGATATACCTGACTTTATAACCTAGATATTGTAAATACCGGAAAAGGACGTCGAATGTAATCGCCGGACGCGCATGTCCCAAATGGGCATCTCCGTATACAGTAGGCCCGCAGACATACAGGCCAACAAAAGGCGGGTTTAACGGTTGAAACTCCTCTTTCCGTCGCGACATGGTGTTGTATATAATCAATTTATTTTCCATGATCTTGAATGATAATCGTAAAATTAAGTTAATCTCCTTATAAGAAGAATGTAAAGGTAGAGAAAAAAAGTAAAAAGCAAAAGACCGAAAATAAATTGTTGACAAATTAGAAAATTTCGCATAGTAACTGACCTATAGCGGGAAAAAACAATATATTTTTTACTGAAATTGATGTTTGTTTAATTTTTCTGATATTCGGAAGAAGTTAAACCGATCAGTTTTTTAAACTGACGGATAAAATGGGATAAATTATTAAATCCTGTTTGATAAGCGATGTCGCTGATATTCATTTTACCTTCGACTTAATATTTACAGGCTATTCCGATTCTGATTGCATTTTAAAATTGTATGAAAGTTTTAGTCGTCCGGATTTTAAAAAATTTGCAGATCACCTGTCATTTTGAGCTTTTAGATGTATATGGCCTTATAATTCTTTTTATTCTGATGTTGGTTCGTTCTGTGAATGAGTGAGTTCTGTTACCTTTGCCCGGGAAAAGTAAATAAGGGATTGCGGTGAGATTTTGATTTGCAGACCACGTATGCCGGCACTGATATAAATAGAGGGAAACTTTAAACAGGTAGGATGAATGAAAGTAGGGAAGTTTTTCTTCATACCGATAGGAGAACATCCTCCGCGGATATAGCCGGTAAGGGGAAGCAATTCTTTCTGGGGAATAAGATCGGCTTTTTTATTGGCAGAGGCTTTTGCTGCCAGTTTGAGGTCTACTTCCTGATCTCCGGGAATAATACAGACAAAATATCCGGTTTTATCTCCTTCTAACACGAGCGTTTTAAATACACATTGAATATTTTCATTCAATTGTGCTGCGACATGCGTAGCTGACAGATTGTTTTCATCCACTTTATAAGGGATTAATTCGTAGGGAATTCTAGCTTTATCCAGCAGGCGTGCCGCGTTGGTCTTGTTGATTTTCATAACCCCCTTGTTTTTCTCCGGTAAAAGTAAAAAATTTCTGTTAAAGAAAGGACAGCTTGGAAAAGGAATGTTGGAAACGCAGAAGTTATATACAGCAGGTGTGCCCAACCCTATGCCTGCCTGCAACTCTGCCGGGTGAGTTCCGTAAAGTGACATTTTGCTGATAAGAGAAACTAAAGTTTCTGCTTAATACTCCTTTAATCAGAATCGGAGATTCGTTAATCAGCAAGTTGTCAGACGGACGTTCATCGGGTACAGAATACCGTTTACCCTTTTCACTTATGTATATTTAATCATTCTCTTTAAATTAAAAATTCGAATAAATTCGGGTTTTCATTCAGGTATTGGTATTTTATATTTTGTTCCTGCATCCTCTGGATCAATTTGTGGAAGTCTTCGGGATGTTGAATCTCAATGCCGATGACAGCTGGTCCTTTTTCTCTCTGTGTTTTTTTCCGGTATTCAAAATAGGTGATATCGTCTTGCGGACCCAGTACGTGATTGACGAAGTTTTGAAGTGCTCCGGCTCTTTGGGGGAAACGGACAATAAAGTAATGTTTCAGGCCTTCGTATAGTAAGGATCTTTCTTTGATTTCTTCCATCCGGGTGATATCGTTATTACTTCCGCTGACAATACAGACGACGTTTTTGCCTTTAATTTGTTTGCTGTAATTGTCGAGTGCGCTCATACTCAGGGCTCCTGCCGGTTCTACTACGATCGCATCAAAATTGTACAGCTGGAGGATGGTGGTACAGATTTTCCCTTCCGGTATGGTGATAATATCGTCCACAACCTGTCGGCAAATGTCGAAGGTCAGTTCTCCTACCCGTTGAACAGCGGCCCCATCAACAAATTTGTCAATTTCTGCCAGTCCGGTAATTTCTCCTTTTTCCAGGGATTTTTTCATACTGGCAGCCCCTGCCGGTTCTACACCTATAATTTTTGTTTTGGGACTTAATTGTTTGAATAAGCTTCCTATTCCGGAGATTAGTCCTCCTCCTCCTACCGGAATGAAAAGGTAATCGATGAGTTCCTTGGCTTCCTGGAGGATTTCCAGGCCGATGGTTGCTTGCCCTTCGATGATACGGGGATCATTAAAAGGATGGATATAAGCCAGTTTATTTTTGGAACATTCTTCCTGAGCCGCTGCATTTGCCTGATCGAATGTATCGCCTGTCAACAGGACATCGATGTATTTTCCTCCGAACATCTTAACCTGGTTTATTTTTTGTTTGGGCGTCGTGACAGGCATAACTATTTTCCCTGAAATACGTAATTTATTGCAGGAATAAGCGACTCCTTGTGCATGATTTCCTGCACTTGCACACACGATACCGCGTGCTCTTTCTTCCGGCGTAAGGGATTTGATTTTATTATAGGCTCCCCGGATTTTATAAGAACGTACCATTTGCAGATCTTCCCGTTTCAGGAAAATGTTGGCTCCCAGATGTTCTGAAAGATGCCGGTTGTTCATCAGTGGAGTGGGCAGTAATATTTCGTTTAAGGTATGGGCTGCCGTCATGATATTTCTGAGCTCAGGGAAATAGTTATTTTCATTCATAAATATTAATTGTTTAGGATTGTATGACTTGGGCAATGTAATCTCCTGTTTCTTCTGTACTATATGAATTGTTGTTTCCTGCAAGGTCTTCTGTAACAATACCTTCCTGGAGCGATTGAGCGACCGCTTCCCGGATGGCTTGCCCTTCTGCCTGTAGGTTAAAAGCGTATTCGAACATCATAGCAACGGATAAAATTGTGGCTACCGGATTAGCTATGTTTTTACCGGCAGCCTGGGGATAAGAGCCGTGAATGGGTTCAAACAAAGACGTATGTATGCCGATGGAAGCCGAGGGTAGCAGACCCAGGGAACCTGTGATGACACTTGCTTCGTCCGTAAGTATGTCCCCGAACATATTTTCGGTGATGATGACATCGAAATGACGGGGTTGTTGTATAATTTTCATGGCAGCATTATCTACGAACATATATTCGACTTTTACTTCCGGCCAGCCGGATGACATTTCCTGTACAGTTTCCCGCCATAAACGGGAAGTTGCCAGGACGTTGGCTTTGTCGACGACTGTGAGTTTCTGACGACGTTTTCGGGCATATTCAAAACCTAATTTACTTATTCTGCGGATTTCTTCCCGGCTATATGTACAACTGTCGAAAGCCGTTTGTCCGTCTTCCGAACGTCCTTGAGGGCGACCAAAGTAAATCCCTCCGGTCAGTTCCCGTATGCAAACGAAGTCGGCACCGTCTACCAGTTCCTCACGTAAAGGGGAGCGCTGGATAAGGGAAGGAAAAGGGGTTATAGGCCGGATGTTGGCATATAGTCCTAATTCCTTTCTCATTTTCAGTAAGCCTTGTTCCGGACGTATTTTAGCTTTTGGATCATTGTCGAAACGGGGGTCTCCAATGGCTCCGAAGAGGACAGCGTCCGCTTCCAGACACAGACGATGGGTCTCTTCCGGATAAGGATCCCCTTTCTCCCTTATTGCTGTTGCTCCTACTGGGCCGTAAGAGTAGTCAAATTTATGTCCAAACCGGTTTCCTATAGCCTCCATCACTTTTAAGCCTTGTTTTATAATTTCCGGACCGATACCGTCTCCGGGGAGTACTGCTATTTTTAGCTTTGTCATAGTATTGAATATTATTTTAATTTAATTTATCCGCTTTTAACCCGGGTTTATAGATCCTTACATTTTTCAAATACCTGTATTTTTCCCCGGATACTCAATAAATAATCGATATCATCGTAACCTTTTAAAAGGCATTCTTTTTTATAGGAATTAATATCAAATATTTCAGTTTTACCTTGGTAATGAATGGATTGTTTTTCCAGATCGACTGTAATGAGGGTTTCTGGAAAGGTTTCCACTTGTTTAAGTAATCCGGTTAGAAACGATTCTGAGACCTGAACCGGTAGCAGACCGTTGTTGAGAGCATTGTTACGGAAAATATCTGCAAAATAGCTGGATACGACTACTTTGAATCCGGCTCCGTATATCGCCCAGGCCGCATGTTCCCGGCTGGATCCGCATCCGAAATTTTTGCCTGCAATTAATATCATTCCTTTGTATTTTTCATTGTTCAGGACGAAGCCGGATTTGGGTTTCCCTTGCTGGTCATAACGCCAGTCGTAAAAAAGATTGGCCCCGAATCCTTCTTTATGGGTTGCTTTAAGAAAACGGGCAGGAATGATCTGGTCCGTATCTATATTTTCGATATTTAAAGGTACTGCGGTACTTGTCAGCATATTGAATTTGTCTATCATAAGGGATGAGGTTTAAAAGTTTAACTATTCAAAATCAGATTGTTTTAAAATTTCAGGAAGGAAGAAGAGTGAAATCGGGATAAGTGATGACTCCCTGTATAGCAGCGGCAGCAGCCACTAAAGGACCGGCCAGTAAAGTACGGGCTCCGGGACCTTGCCGCCCTTCAAAGTTCCGGTTGGAAGTAGCTACACAATATTTCCCTTCGGGAATTTTATCCTCGTTCATCGCCAGGCAAGCGGAGCATCCGGGTTGACGTAATTCGAATCCGGCCGCTTCCAATATGTCCCGTATGCCTTCTTCAATGGCTTGTTTTTCTACTTGTTTGCTTCCGGGAACGATCCAGGCTGTAATGTGTGGTGCTTTCTTTTTTCCTTTTACATAGCTTGCGAAAGCTCTTAGGTCTTCAATACGTCCATTGGTACAACTGCCTACAAAAACATAGTCTATCTTTTTGCCTTCGATTCTTTCTCCCGCCTGGAAATTCATATATTCCAGGGCCTTCAGAAAAGAGGCGCGGGAAGTGATATCTATTTCTGTAGCATGGGGAATCGTCCCTTTAATTTTTATTCCCATCCCCGGGTTTGTGCCATAAGTAATCATCGGTTCGATGTCTTCAGCCCGGAAGCTCACCTCTTTATCGAAAACCGCATCTGCATCACTATAGAGTTGTTTCCATTTTTCAACAGCTTTTTCCCATGCCGCACCTTGAGGAGCGTATTCCCGTCCTTTCAGGTAAGCAAAGGTTTTCCCGTCCGGGGCAATCATGCCTCCTCTGGCTCCCATTTCGATGCTCATGTTACAGATGGTCATTCGGGCTTCCATCGAAAGTGAACGGATAGCAGAACCGGCAAATTCGATAAAATGGCCGGTCCCGCCTCCGGTTCCCAAATGAGATATGATATAAAGAATAATATCTTTTGAACAGACGTTTTTGTTTAATTTTCCTTCGATAGTAATGCGCATGGTCTTAGGACGTGTCTGTAAAACACATTGTGAGGCCAATACCATCTCCACTTCGCTGGTTCCGATTCCGAAAGCAATACATCCCAAAGCTCCGTGGGTGGAAGTATGGCTGTCTCCGCATACAATCGTCATACCCGGTTGAGTCAGACCGGTTTCCGGACCGACTACATGAATAATTCCATTACGGGGGCTTCCCACCTTAAAAATCGAAATTCCCTGTTCAGCACAATTTTTTTCCAGGGTCGTTAATTGTTCCCGGGAAAGGGGATCTCGTGCCGGTAAATGCTGGTTTTTAGTGGGTATATTGTGATCCGGACTGGCTGTGGTTTGTGCCGGCCGGAATACTTTTATTCCCCGTTTGCGGATTCCTTCAAATGCTTGCGGGCTGGTGACTTCATGTATATATTGCCGGTCGATATAAAGTACACTTGCTCCACCCGCAATTGTATCTAATACATGAGCCTCCCAAATTTTGTCAAATAATGTCTTCATAAATTTCGATAAAACGTGTATAACTTAAAACCTGCCTTTTATTTCAATTTTTAAGGTGTAATGGATAAAAATTTCTCTAAACGGTTTTCTTTGGCTGTCAATTTGATTTTCCGGTCATTTTTGAAAACTAGGAAATTTTCGATATTGCATCTAAAAAAGATTCTACCGAAGCGGAAATGATATCTGTATTCGCTGCAAAACCGTGATACATTTTCCCTTTATGGGAAATTTGCACATGGACTTTTCCTAAATCGTCGCTTCCCCTTGTGATGGCTTGTACGAGGTATTCTTCAACATGAACGCGGCGTTTCGTTATACTTTTTACGGCGTTGAAAGCTGCGTCGACGGGACCGTTACCACTGGCCGTTTCCGTGAATATATCTCCTCCGAAACTTACCTGTACTGTGGCGGTCGGAATGGTGGTTGAACCGCATACTACTTGTAAGGCTTCCAATCTCAGGGAACGGTTTTTTCTGGATTTTTCTGTGCCTGCCAATACTTCGAGGTCCCGGGTTGTGATATCTTTTTTCTTATCTGCCAATTCCAGAAATTTCTGGTAAATGGCATCTAATTCTTCTCCTTCCGGAGTATACCCTATTTCTTTCAGGTGATGTTTTAAAGCGGCGCGTCCGCTACGGGCTGTAAGGATAATACTGGATTGGTCGACTCCGACTTCTTCCGGATCGATGATTTCATACGTTTCTCTGCTTTTCAGTACTCCGTCCTGGTGAATTCCGGAAGAATGCGCAAAGGCGTTTCTTCCTACAATGGCTTTATTGGGTTGGACCGGTACCCGCATAAGGCTGGATACCAGCTGACTGCTGGCTATTATTTGGCGGGTGTTGATTCCCAGATCAAAATCCAGGTTTTTATGGCAGGAAATAGCCATTACTACTTCTTCCAAAGCTGTATTCCCAGCCCGTTCTCCTAAACCGTTGATAGTTACTTCCACCTGTCGGGCTCCGTTTTGAATAGCGGCAAGGGTGTTGGCGGTAGCCATACCCAGGTCATTGTGACAATGGGTAGAAATGATGGCTTTGTCAATATTAGGAACGTGGTTTTTTAAATAAGCGATTTTTGCCCCGTATTCATTGGGTAAACAATAACCTGTCGTATCGGGTATGTTTACAACTGTTGCACCTGCCTGTATAACAGCTTCGACGACCCGCCCCAGGTATTCTTCAGCGGTACGTCCTGCATCTTCTGCATAAAATTCTACCTCCTCTACGAATTGACGGGCATATTTTACGGCTTCAGCGGCCCGGCGGATAATTTCTTCAGGATGGGAATTTAATTTTTCATAAATATGGTAATCCGAAGTCCCGATACCCGTATGAATGCGGCCTCTTTTGGCAAATTTCAATGCTTCAGCTGCTACTTCAATGTCTTTTTTTACCGCCCGGGTTAAAGCGCAAATTGTTGGGTTGGTGACCGCTTTGGAGATTTCTATTACTGAATTGAAATCCCCGGGGCTAGAGACCGGAAAACCGGCTTCAATGATATCGACACCTAATTTTTCCAATTGGCGGGCTACCTCGATTTTTTCAATTGTATTCAGTTGGCAACCGGGTACTTGTTCAGCATCCCGTAATGTGGTATCGAAAATATATATTTTATCTCTCATGTCCTTTTATTTAAAAGTAAAAAAATTCCAAAGGCTTAAAATTCCTGCCATAGTGGAAATGAACAGAATTCTGCCTCAGGTATGTTGATTCCTGATCGGAGGCGACATACCGGAAAACTAAAGAATTTTTGATTTTACACTTTTGTGTTTCTGATCTGTCAGTTATTTTCAGGTCTTAATTTACGTACTGCACTTCCGGTCTGCCACATCTCCGAATCCCGCATGATTTTTAGTTCTGAATCCAATTTTTCGCGATAGTCCGGCCGGCTGTTGGCATCGATGGACCGCTGGGCTTCGTTGCCACAGGCAACTTCATTGTACAATTCCTCAAATACCGGTTTTGCTGCGTCTCTGAACTTTTTCCACCAATCGAGGGCCCCTTTTTGAGCAGTTGTGGAGCAGTTGGCATACATCCAATCCATTCCGTTTTCTGCAATCAGAGGCATCAGGCTTTGGGTGAGTTCTTCGACTGTTTCGTTAAAAGCCTCGGAAGGGGTGTGACCGTGAGCTCTGAGAATCTCATACTGAGCTGCAAAAAGCCCCTGAATAGCCCCCATTAAAGTCCCTCTTTCTCCGGTCAGGTCGGAATACACTTCTTTTTGAAAAGTAGTTTCAAATAAATATCCTGAGCCTACGCCTATCCCTAAGGCAATTACTCTTTCCAGCGCTTTTCCGGTAGCATCCTGAAAGATAGCATAGCTGGAATTCAATCCCCGTCCTTGCAGGAACATTCTTCTGAGGCTCGTTCCGGAACCTTTCGGTGCGATAAGGATTACATCAGCATCCGCGGGAGGAATAATGCCCGTCCGTTCCTTGTAAGTGATGCCGAAACCGTGAGAAAAATAAAGTGCTTTCCCGGGCGTAAGGTGTTTCTTTATTGCAGGCCAGGCGGAAATTTGTCCCGCATCGGAAAGTAAATACTGAATAATTGTTCCCTTTTCAGCTGCTTCTTCAATTTCAAACAGCGTTTCTCCCGGTATCCAGCCGTCAGCAACAGCTTTGTCCCATGATCTGCTGTTTTTTCTTTGTCCGACAATGACGTGAAAACCGTTGTCTTTCAGATTGAGGGATTGCCCCGGACCCTGTACTCCGTAACCGATTACTGCTATTGTTTCATTTTTCAAAGTTTCCAATGCCTTGGAAAGAGGAAATTCTTCGCGGGTTACTACGTTTTCTTCAACTCCTCCGAAATTAATTTTTGCCATAATAGTAAATTTTAGTCGTTTATGTGTGTTTGCCAATAATTATAATTCTTTTAATATTTCTCCTGGGAAAGGAAACCGGTTTTCCCTTTTAAAAATTCGGTCATTAATTCTCTTTTGGATTTTATCACTGCTACCAGACCGGAACGTACAAATTGATATACTCCGTAAGGTTTTAATAGTTCAAATAAAGCTTGGGTTTCGGCTTTATGCCCGGTTTTTTCCAGGATGATATAGTCGTCATCGATTTCTAATAGGCGTACATGCTGATTCCTGACCAGATTCTCTATATTCTTATTCCGGGCTACTTTATATAAAGCTATTTCCTGTAAAACTAGTTCATCGGGCGTAAAGACAAATACTTTCAATACATCGATTTTCTTTTCGATTTGTTTAGCCAGTTGTTCTATTTTTTCCGGTTCTGTACAGACCAGGATTGTGTATTTATATATACCGGGTATAGAAGATTCTGAGGCCGTCAGACTTTCAATGTTTACATCCCGGTACGTAAATACGGTAGTGATCTGATTGAGTAATCCTACTTTATTTTCCGAAAAAATAGTGATAATATATTCTTTTTCCACAGCTTCAATTTTTAATGAGTAGATCCTGTCTTTCTATTCCAGTCGTATTTCCGAAACGGAAGCACCTGCTGGAATCATGGGAAAAACATTTTCTTCTTTTTCTACTTTTACCTCTAAGAGGTATGCCTTTTTGCTTTCTTTCATTCTCGCGATGGCATCGGGTAAATGAGTCCGGTCTTCAACACATTCGTAATCCATGCCGTTTCCACGTGCTATAAGACCGAAATCCGGATTAACCATTTCAGTAAAAGAGTATCGTTTGTCGAAAAATAATTCCTGCCATTGTCTGACCATACCGAGGTAGTTATTATTGAGGAGGATTATTTTTACCGGAATACGGGATTGAAAGATAGTGCCTAATTCCTGTAGATTCATTTGAAATCCACCGTCTCCTACGAAAAGACATACCTCACGTCCGGGCATCCCGATCTTTGCTCCGATAGCCGCAGGAAGGCCGAATCCCATAGTGCCCAATCCTCCGGAAGTCACTAAACTCCGGCTTTGCCGGAAACGGAAATAGCGGGAAGCGATCATTTGCTGTTGCCCCACGTCTGTTACCAGGATAGCATTGCCTTTATAAGCTTCGGATACCTGATGGACTACCTCTCCCATACGTAAGGCCGGAGTTGCCGGAAATAATTCTTTTTCTATAATTTCCTGACATTCGATTTGATAGCAAGCGTGAAATTCTTCAAGCCATTGGGAATGTTCCTTTTTGACAAGCTGCTTTGTCAACAGAGGAAGGGTTTCTTTTACATCTCCGGTGACAGGTACGTCTGCATAGATAATTTTATTAATTTCGGCCGGGTCGATTTCCAGGTGGATAATCTTTGCGTTTATTCCGAATTTTTCCGGATTTCCGGTGACCCGGTCGTCAAACCGCATTCCGATTGCGATCAGCAAATCGCATTCTTTATTTTTAATATTCGGTGCATAATTGCCGTGCATCCCTAACATCCCGACATATTGGGGATGTTCGGTCGGAATGGCAGAAAGTCCTAATAGGGTGGAGGCTGCCGGAATACCGCTTTTTTGTAAAAAGTCGGAGAGTTCTTTTTCGGCATGTCCCAGTAATACGCCCTGACCGATCAGAACGAGCGGTTTACGGGCAAGATTTATAAGCCGGGCGGCTTTTGCAATCTGTGTTTCATCCGGGGACGGGCAAGGCGTATAACTCCGTATCCCGGCAATTTTTGAATAATGGAAATCTGTAATTTCCTGTTGGGCGTCTTTCGTAATATCCACGACGACGGGACCCGGACGACCGGAACGGGCGATATAGAAGGCCTTGGCTATGGCCAGAGGAATGTCAGCAGCCTGTTTTACCTGGCAGTTCCATTTTGTTACTGCCTGTGTAATCCCTATGAAATTGGTTTCCTGGAAAGCATCGGTACCCAGAAGCTGGGAACTGACCTGTCCGCTGATGACGACAATAGGAGTGGAGTCCATCAATGCGTCCGCTAATCCTGTAACGGTATTGGTGGCTCCCGGGCCGGAAGTGACCAGGCAAACCCCGGTTTTACCGCTGACCCGTGCATATCCCTGTGCAGCATGTACTGCTCCTTGTTCATGACGTACTAAAATATGACGGATACGGTCCCGGTAATCATACAAGGCATCGTAAACCGGCATGATTGTTCCGCCCGGATAGCCGAAAAGCGTATCGGTTCCTTCTTGCAACAAGGTTTCGATAACAGCTTTGGCTCCTGAAATCCCGGAAGATTCCGGATGTTGTTTTTCTCTTTGCAGAGAGGATGTGTTTGTATTCATTGTGTGTGTTGTGTTGTCTTTTAGCGGATATATCTGACGGCTCCTTTATCAGCAGAGCTTACCAGCATAGCATATGCCTGTAAAGAGGCGGATACCTGCCGGTCGCGTGCGGCCGGCTTGAAAACTTTACAGGCTTTAAGCCGGTTTGCCAATTCTTCCGGAGAAAGAAGGACACGGATACTGCGTTCCGGAATATTTATCTCAATGATATCTCCATCTTCAATAATTGCTATTTCTCCTCCGGCGGCAGCTTCGGGGGAAATGTGTCCGATGGATAGGCCTGATGTCCCTCCGGAAAAACGTCCGTCAGTAATAAGAGCACAGGCTTTGTCCAGGTGTTTGGATTTCAGATAAGAAGTGGGATAAAGCATCTCTTGCATTCCCGGTCCTCCTTTCGGTCCTTCATAGCGGATAACCACCACATCCCCGGCTTTGACTTCATCGTTTAAAATCCCGTTCATGGCCTGTCCCTGCGATTCGAAAACTTTTGCTTTCCCCCGAAATTTCAGAAGGGATTCGTCTACTCCTGCTGTTTTGACAATGCATCCGTTCCGGGCGATATTCCCGGTGAGCACAGCCAGACCTCCGTCTTTAAAGTAAGCATGTTCTACATCCCGTATACATCCGTGAATGCGGTCGTCGTCAAAGCTAGCATGATAATTGCCTTGTGCTCCCAGTTCTCTGCAAAATTCTCCTCCCGGAGCACTCAGATAAAACTTGCGGGCTTTTTGACTGAGCCGGCTACTTCTGAGGTTGTATTTGGCAAGGCAACATTCCAGGTTGTCATATCCGATTCTTTTTACAGAGGTATCAATCAAACCGGCAGCAGCTAATTCTCCCATAATACTCATGACTCCTCCGGCACGGTTTACATCCTGTATATGATAATGGGAATTGGGGGCAACCTTACAAAGTACCGGAATTTTTTTCGATAAGCGGTCGATATCCTGCATCGTAAAACTGACCCCGGCTTCGTGGGCAATGGCCAGTAAATGGAGTACGGTATTGGTAGAGCCCCCCATGGCGATATCCAGGGACATTGCATTTTCAAAAGCGGCTTTGGTAGCAATGGAGCGGGGCAGTACGGAATTGTCCCCTTCAAAATAATATGCTCCTGCCTTTTGTACAATCAGGGAAGCTGCCTTTTCAAACAAACGCTTCCGGTTTTTGTGAGTAGCAGGTATAGTACCGTTTCCGGGTATGGCCAATCCCAATGCTTCCGTCAGACAATTCATGGAATTTGCCGTAAACATACCGGAACAGGAACCGCAGCCCGGACAAGCACATTTTTCAATCTCTTCTATTTCCTTTTCGGAATAACGTTCGTCAGCCCCCATTACCATAGCATCAATCAGGTCTACAGCTTTTCCTTTATAAGAACCGGCTTCCATAGGACCGCCGGATACAAATATCGTCGGAATATTTAACCGCATGGCAGCCATTAACATGCCAGGGGTGATTTTATCGCAATTGCTGATACAAACCAAAGCATCTATTTGATGCGCGTTAGCCATATACTCAATGCTGTCTGCTATCAATTCCCGGGAAGGCAAAGAATAAAGCATTCCTTCATGTCCCATAGCTATTCCATCGTCTATTGCGATTGTGTTGAATTCGGCAGCAAAACATCCTCTTTGTTCGATGAGACCTTTTACATATTGTCCGATTTCATGCAGATGTCCGTGTCCCGGAACAAATTGAGTGAACGAGTTGGCAATGCCGATCACCGGCATGCCAAATTGTTCTTGTTTCATCCCGTTTGCGCGCCATAGACTTCTGGCTCCCGCCATTCTCCGGCCCGTCATTGTAATTGCGCTTCTTAGTTTGTTTCTCATTTTTATGTAGATTGTGCAGTGTGTTGCTGAAAACAAAAAGGCCTTTCCCATTTGTGAGAAAGGCCTTTAAAACTCTATATGTCTATATCATCATTCAATTAAATACACCTTTCTCACGTCGTGGCAGAGGACCACGAGAGTCAGAATATTAATTAGGTGTAAATATAAATTTGTCATATTTTAAATTTTTATGCACACAAATATAACAATGAAACTTTGAAAAAACCAAATATTTCTTCAATTATTTACACTCTATAAGCGTTTTGTGTAGAATTATACAAATGCAAACGTATGCATAAAAATTCATTATTTTTGGATTTTAATTGATACTTAGGTGTGTTTATTCTCCTTTTTGGCTGTAGGGAGAAGTAGGGGCTTAAAAAGACGACATTGTTTTATACCGGATACGGATTCAGCGGACAACTTATTAATAAATAAACTTTTCGTTCGGAAGAAAGAGTGTAATATTGTTAATCTGTGGGTTTCCGGAAGGAGTATTCATCTGTGAGAAGTGAGGAAAGATTAGGGGTGTTTCTTTCTATTCTTCTCTCGGATGGGAAGAAATGTACAGTTCGTTTTTGACACAAGACAAAGGAAAGAAAAATACTTTTACTTCTTCCGGCAGAAAATTTTTTCCCGTCTGGAATTCATAATGATTATATATAGCAGAAAATTGCTGTTTGGGTTTATTTTCCCATCTGAGCAAAGCCATCAGTATAATGATGACAATCGTCAAAATTCCCGTTATTACTAATCTCATCGCCTCAAAGTTTAATAGGTGGATCAATTTATACGGGTAAAAAGGGACAAGGTTACAGAGAAGCTAAAAAGAAGGGTTAAAGCTTCTAAAATAGCTGTAAAAATTCAGGAGTTCAACTTATTTTTTGCTTCCGGAAATCTTTGTAACTTTGTGGGAATTATTATGGGAGGATGGATACAATTATTGATTTATTTGAGCGGAGTTGTGTGAAATTTCCGGATAATCCTTATTTATGGGAAAAAAGGAAAGGAAAGTATGAGGCGATAACTTATTCTCAGACAAAATCCCGGGTGAAGGATATTGCTGCGGGGTTGGTAGCTATCGGGTTAAAAAAGGGGGATCGGGTTGCATTGTTGAGTGAAGGCTGTAGCGACTGGGTATGTAGCGAGCTGGGAATTTTATATGCCGGAGGAATAAGCGTGCCTTTAAGTATTCGCTTGACGGAGCAGGAATTGATATTTCGTTTAAATCATTCTGAAGCGCAGTACGTTTTTGTTTCTTCTTATTATCAGAGCAGCATCCGGAATATCATTGGGCAGTTAAAATTTGTGAAGACTGTTTTCGTATTTGGTTATACGGGAGAAATAGCGGATTTGTATATTTCTTTTGCCCGGCTGCTGGAAAAAGGGAGACGACAATTAAATATATATCCGGAATGTCTGGAGGGGGTAGAAAAGACAATCCGGGGTGAAGATCTTGCCAATATTTCCTATACTTCAGGTACCACTGCGGAACCGAAGGGTATTATGCTTTCCCATGCAAATTATGTATGTAATGTTTTGCAAGCCGATTCTCTCATTCGGATACCGGAATATTACAGGGGTTTGCTTTTTTTGCCTTGGGATCATAGTTTTGCTCATACCGTTGGGATATATTCTTTTATGTATAACGGAGCTTCTGTGGCGGCAGTTGATTTCGGAAATTCTCCTTTGGAATTTCTTCGCAATATACCTGTGAGTATGAAAGAGATAAGGCCTCATGTTTTGCTCAGTGTGCCGGCTATTGCAAAGAACTTCAGAAAAAATATTGAAGCCAGGATTCGTCGGCAGGGACGGCTTACGGAGAGGATATATACCTGGGGACTGAAGTTTGCGTGTTGGTTCCAGGGAAAGGAAAATTTTGCAAAAAAGGGAGTGAAGTGTCTAGCATTTCCTCTTTTTTACATGTTTGATCGGGTATTATTTTCTAAAATACGTCAGTCGTTTGGCGGGGAACTTCGTTTTTTTATCGGTGGGGGAGCCTTGCTGGACATCGAGTTGCAAAAGTATTACTGTGCTCTTGGTATTCCGATGTATCAAGGATATGGTTTGTCTGAGGCTGCTCCCGTCATTAGTTCCAATACGCCGGGGAGATACCGTTTGGGATCTTCAGGAATGCCTGTGCAGCCGATGGATTTGAAAATTTGTAATGAAGAGGGAAAGGAGTTAGCTGTTGGGGAAGCAGGAGAGATTGTGATAAAAGGGGGGAATGTAATGCGGGGTTATTGGAAGAATGAAAGGTCTACAGGGGAAGTAATCCGGGACGGTTGGCTTTATACGGGAGATTTGGGTTATATAGATCCGGAAGGCTTTTTGACGGTATTAGGGCGTTTTAAATCTTTGCTGATTGCGAACGATGGTGAGAAATATAGTCCGGAAGGGATTGAAGAAGCCATTGTGGAAAAGTCAAAATTCATTGATTATTGTATTCTTTATAATGATCAGTCTCTTTATACGGTAGGCTTAATAGCTCCGAATAAGATGGCTTTAAAAGAATATATACAGCAGAGACATGTGGAGGGGGGCTCGGTAGAAGGATATAAACTGATGTTGGCCAAACTGCATGAGGAGCTGATGGGATTCCGGTACGGGGGCAAGTTTGCGGGACTTTTTCCGGAAAGGTGGCTCCCGGCAGTGGTTGCTATTTTGCCTGAAATGTTAAATGAGAAAAACGGAACGATTAACTCTACTTCTAAAGTCGTACGCCGGCGGGTTACCGAATTGTATAAGACGGAGCTGGAACATGCCTATACTTTGGAAGGGAAAGATATTTTTAATGTAAAGAATACACAAAACATACGGAAGTATATGGAGAATTGAATTTCCTCCTATCGGGGAAGGAATGTTTTGAGGGAAGAGAGAAAGAATAATTTATATTATCGAACAATTTATCATTTTAAAGAAAAGAGATGCGCCGTAAAACAAAATCAGTGACCATTGGGAATGCCGTGCTTTCGTCTGAGCAGCCTGTATTGATACAGTCTATGCTGAATACTTCCACTTTGAATACAGAGGCTTGTGTGGAACAAGCGATTCGGATTATAGAAGCGGGAGGACAGTTGGTACGGATTACAGCTCCGGGGGTGAAAGAGGCTGAGAACCTGAAAAACATCCGGACGGCTTTGCGGGAACGGTCCTATACGACTCCTCTCTCTGCAGATATTCATTTTAGTCCTGCTGCAGCTCTTGTAGCTGCCCGTTATGTAGAGAAGGTGAGGATTAATCCCGGAAATTTTGCCGATAAGCGGGCTACTTTCCGGAATCTAGTTTATACGGCGGATGAATATGCAGCGGAATTGAAGGCGTTAAAAGAGAAGTTTACGGAATTTTTGACTGAATGCCGCCGGAATCATACGGCTGTGCGTATCGGAACCAATCACGGCTCTTTGTCAGACCGGATTATGAGCCGGTATGGAAATACACCTGCGGGGATGGTGGAAGCGACTATGGAATATTTGAGGATATGTCAGGAAGTCGGTTTTGACGATGTCGTTATCTCCTTGAAATCCAGTGATTGCCGGGTAATGGTGGAAGCTGTGCGTTTATTGGTGCGGGAAATGGAAAAAGCCGGCATGCAATATCCTCTTCATCTGGGCGTAACTGAAGCAGGGGAAGGTGAGGACGGGCGCATACGTTCTGCTGTCGGGATCGGGTGTTTGCTGAATGAAGGAATAGGAGATACAATCCGGGTATCTTTGACAGAAGCCCCAGAACAGGAAATTCCGGTTGCCCGTATTTTGGTTGATGTCTGCCGTCCTGTTTACGATCCTTTCCGGAAACAGGGTAAAGAACGGTGTACAAGGCCTGTCATTGTAGCGGATATTTCAGCTGCCCGTATTTTAGACGAAAAGGTGATCCGGCAATTGGATTTTTATGAGAATAAAAAGGCTGATCCTGTTTTAGGGATGCGTTTAACGGCTGGTATTAAAGCACCGGAGATGATATATACAGAAGCTCTGGGACCTGAATTGACAAAATTGCCGTCTACGTTGCGAATCATAGTACCTTTTCAGAATTTGGACATGGCGCAAGTGTATCATAGGAGAGCTTGTCCTCTCTTGGGGAAAGAGGAGTTTATGCAAGGAAATTATTCAGCAGAGGAAGAACCTGTTTTTGTTGAAGTGAGGAAAAAAGAGGAAATCGATGCGGAATTTATAGCAAAGCTCCGGCAGAAAAAAGAGGTTTTTGTCGTTTTATCCCTTTCCGATCCGGATTATCATCTTTGGTGTGAAATGGGGTCGCTTTTACAAGAGACGGAAGTAAACTATATATTGAAAACAGAGCTGAAGACCGGCAGTCAGGAGCGGAAAGCCCTTCAGATTGCAGCGCATGCGGGAGGACTGTTTATCGATCGTTTACCGTATGGGTTGTGGATTTCAGCCGTTCAGGAACAAGATATACCTTTTGCTTTAAATTTAAGCCGTACTATCTTGCAATCGGCAGGACTGAGGCGTTATAAAACGGAGTTTGTGAGTTGTCCCGGTTGCGGGCGTACGCTTTTCAATTTAGAAGATGCTGTTGCAAAAGTAAAACAGGCTTTTTCTCATTTGGAGAAATTAAAAATTGCTGTCATGGGATGTGTTGTAAATGGTCCGGGGGAAATGGGAGATGCGGATTATGGATATGTCGGGGCCGGAAATGGCAAAGTCAATCTCTATAAAGGAAAACAGATTGTCCGGACAGCAGTTCCTGAACAGGAGGCTATAGCTGCTCTGGAACAGTTGATACGGGAAAACGGAGATTGGTGTGAACGGTAAAAACAGGGCGTTTCTCCTTTATAAAAGGGAATAAAAGAGTAGAAACGATCCGATAAAACTGACCGTGCTTCGCCGGGGGAGGAAAAAACCTGTTTCTCTTTTCCTTAGAGCTGAAGTTTTATTCCTCGGCGAAGCGTTCATGTTTTTTTCGGAACGGAAGCTTTTAACTGATGTCTGAACATCCGAACCGTTTATTGCAACCGGAAAGTTGCCAGAACAGCTTTATGGTCGGTCGGCCATATGCCTAAAGGTTTCCGGATCGGATCAGATGTCGTTTCTGTAATGCGTTCTCCCCGGAGAATATCTCCTTCCGGACCGATCAGGATGACGTCTGTCAGGGATAAACCTTTGAAGGGGGCGTACATGATAAAATCAATCCGATCCCGGTCGTCTGCTTCCGGAGACCAGACTAATTTTTTCAAAGCTATATCTTTACAGTCGGCGGGGCATGTAAATCCAGGGTGAGTGAGGGGATTCGGATAGATTTCGCGGTAAGCGTCCTTGTAACCGGCTTTTTCCAGCATAAGGGAAACATCCCAGGGAATCACGAGTCCCTGATGGTCGCGAATGTTTTTAGTTGCCTCCGTCCAGTCGAGGTGTGAAGGCTCATTGAAATCTCCGCCCAATATCACGATACGCCCGGCAGCCTGGTCTTTGGCTGCTTCCCGGAGAAAACAAGCGATAGCGTCATCCCGTACGGAAAGACGGTTCAGATAAAGTACCGAATCGGTATCCGTTACCGGTTCTTCCTTTTCCCAAGTATTTCCGTTATAGCCGCGTACATCGTAATAAGCACAGTTCCGGTAATCCAGATGAGCAGTATAAAGGGCGACTTCCGTATTTCCTATATGGGTGAGGCCTTTGTAAATACTTCCCCGGTCGTCTTTTAACGGATAAACAGTGATACTGTCTGTAATCGGGTAACGGCTTAGCAATCCGGAATCTTCAGAGTAAAAAGAGTAGTATGTTTCTCCTCTTTGCTTTAAGGCTTCTACAATCCGGTCACAAAAACGGGTATGATGGTAATTCCGTACTTCACTTAAAGTTACGAAATCTGCCTGAGTTCGTGCAATTTCATCGGCAACGGCATCAAAACCTTTGTCTACTACTGCTCCTTCTTGCCAGATATTAAACTGAAGTACTTTAAATGTGTTTGCTTGTTGACAGGAAAAACAGCAGCTGATACAAATAAATAGCCATAAAACGGATGCCTTTTTGATTTTCATGATAATTATAATTAAACCTGATAAGTTATATTTTTTGATTTTAGGGTAAATGGTAACTGATAGACAAAAGTACACATTATAATTTTTTTAAAGAAAACAGAATAAAATATTCTGCATGTTAAAAGCATCTGTCAAAAAAGAAATAGAGTGGTAAAAAAGGATAATTCCCCAAACTATTTTGGTGAAATATGAGTTTAAATAAGCAGAGAGAATATGTTTAATAATTTAATACAGAAGTGATATGATGTTCATTTGGTATATTATCATTGGAATTCTTGCCGGTTGGATTGCCGGAAAGATTATGAAAGGCAGTGGTTATGGTTTAATTGTAAACATGATCGTTGGAATTATCGGAGGCGTATTGGGGGGATGGTTGTTCAGCCTGGTCGGTATAGAATCCACGGGCGGTATAATAGGTAGCCTGATTATTTCTGTTGTAGGAGCTATTATTTTACTTTGGTTTGTTTCTCTGGTTAGTCCTAAACGGCGGGAATGAAAATCGGAAAACAGATGTAAGATCGGTTGTCTATGGGATAAAATTTGGCCGGACTTTTATGTTGGGAGAATAGGAAGAAAAAATACAGGTTTTTAAAAAAGATATGTATTTTTGCTTCCTAATGTTCTATCTATGAAAAAAAAGGATCATACTCTTCGTTCTGATTGTGCTCTGTATGGATAAAAGTTATGCTTTTCCTGCAGGTTTTGTTTCCGTTCCGGATTCAATATTTTTTCAAAATTTGTCTATCAGTGATTTCCGAAAAATGCTGATGGATACGACAGTGCAATTAGTGGTTGTCCGGATTCCTGCAGAGTTTGCGGAGGGACATATAGAGGGGGCTCTGAATATAGAGGTAAGAGATACGGATTTTGAAAAAAATATAGAGATGCTTAAACCGGATCGTCCCGTTGCCATACATTGCCGGATCGGAGTATGCGGCCGGAGGGCTATTGGAAAACTGGCCGAAAAAGGATTTTGGATATACAATTTAGATCAGGATTTTTAAGTTGGCAAAAAGAAAAATGCCGGTAAAATCCTTGCTTTAAAATGACAAATAAGGATTTGACAAATGAAGCCGTGTTGCTCTGAAAACTGAATTATCCGAATGTTTTCGTTTTTTGATGAGGAATGACCTATCGGATTTGGTTCAGGCTAATCAGGCGTTTTACTGACGAACGGGCTTTTGGCTTCATTAAAAAGATTCAGGTCAGGCATGTTAATCCTGTTCGCTGGAAAATACCGGTCTGTTTCCATTGAACCCTCTCTGTTCCGAATAAAAGGAATTTTTGATGATTCAGAGACAGCCTGTAAGACTGATTTTCAATCCCGGTTTTTAAATGATCTTTTCAGCTCAAAGTCAGATCTTTAACGTACTATACGAAGACCTACAGATAAATTTACACTGGATATATTTTCCCCTTCCTCAACATCCAGCGTATATTTCGTCGTTCCTCCGGAGGAGTCTTTATACGTGAAGTTATGTATATTACCGACGAGAATACTCATTTTAAAGCCTAAAGCCAATCTATCGGAAAGAGCAAAATCGTAACCAAACGAAATTGTACTGGCCAGACACGCTCCTGTAAGAGTTGCTTTATTATTCTTTTCCTCTGTTACTTCTTTAAAACTTCCATAACCAATAGAACAGCTAAATATAAAAGCATTTCTCCGGAAAGAGGTCGGTATACGGGCAGCGAATGAAGGACCGACATACTGGATTTTAGTATTGTCTTTTATATAAACATTGTTGACCGTTCCTGAATTTTTAGGATTAAAAAAGTAATATTCTATACCCAAAGCAAGTTTCCGTTGCAGGAAAAAATGTAAGTCGATTCCAAATCGTCCACCCAGGCGTGAATCATTGATAAAACCTTTTAATTCTGAATTTCCTTCAGGGGTTTTACCGATCCGATATCCCAGTCCTCCGTTAATGGCGAGCCGGAAAACGGGTTTTTTTAAATAATTTTGTTTGGATTTGAATGCAGAAGAGGATGCTTCGTCCGGATTTGCACCTCTCCAGTTATAATATTCCGGATCATTTTTTTCAGAATTGCCGGTTTGGCGTAAAGTATCGGACATTTGTATAAAAGTAGTATCCTGTGCCTGAACTGCATAGGATATAAAAAAAAGTATATGCAAGCTTAAACCAATAAAAGTTTTCATATATTTCAATCCTTTATTTAAACAAAAATAATTAAGAAATATTAAAATAAAAATAATTTTATGTTTTATTTAAAAAATTTATATTACCACTAAACGGATAAAAATTTTTCTTTTTGTTGCTTTTTCTCTGTTCCTTTATTTTGCTATCAGTAAAGATACGGCAGTTCCAAACGACGTACCGTGTAAACAGGGGGGGCAATAAGTAAATAATATTTATCAGGGTTACTTATCTGGATTTTAGGATTGTTTGTTATACAGACATGCCGGATTCCCACATTCGGATGATCAGTTTTCCTTCTATTTCCTGTTCTGATTTTTCAGACGTTTTTTTAGGGAAGGAACCTATTTGTCATCGGTAGATACGGTTTCTGTACAAATAAAGATAAGGGCTTTGAAAATGAAAAAAGGTTGCCCGGATTTTCCGGGCAACCTTCTATAGGAAGTCTATTTTTATTATTTACTTGCTTCTTCGACAGCAACGGCTACAGCGACCGTGGCGCCGACCATGGGATTGTTTCCCATTCCCAGGAAGCCCATCATTTCTACATGAGCTGGTACGGAAGAAGAGCCTGCGAATTGGGCATCCCCGTGCATACGGCCCAAGGTATCCGTAAAACCGTATGAAGCGGGACCGGCTGCCATATTATCCGGATGTAATGTACGTCCTGTACCCCCTCCTGAAGCCACAGAAAAATATTTCTTTCCGGTTTCCATACATTCTTTTTTGTAAGTACCGGCTACCGGGTGCTGGAAACGGGTCGGATTTGTGGAATTACCGGTGATGGACACATCTACTCCTTCGTGGCGCATAATGGCAACACCTTCCCGTACATCATCTGCACCGTAACAACGGACTTTTGCCCGCTCGCCATTGGAATAAGCTTTTTCTTGCACTATTTTTAATTCGCCTGTATAGTAATCGAATTGAGTTTGTACATAAGTAAAGCCGTTAATACGGGAGATGATCATGGCGGCGTCTTTTCCTAAGCCATTCAGAATAACCTGTAAAGGTTGTTTACGTACTTTATTGGCCGATTTGGCAATGCCGATGGCTCCTTCTGCAGCAGCAAAAGATTCGTGTCCGGCCAGGAAAGCGAAACATCCGGTTTCTTCCCGCAATAACATGGCTGCCAGATTGCCGTGCCCCAGACCTACTTTTCGGTCAGCTGCTACTGAACCCGGGATACAAAATGCCTGTAAACCTTCTCCGATTGCTTCAGCAGCATCGGCAGCTTTTACACATCCTTTTTTTATAGCAATTGCAGCACCTACTACGTAAGCCCATTTTGCATTTTCGAAACAAATCGGCTGTGTTTTTTCACAAATATCATAAGGATTGATTCCTTTTGCATCGCAGATTGCTTTTGCTTCTTCAATATCTTTGATGCCGTAGCTATTTAAAACCGCGTTAATCTGATTAATCCGACGGTCGTAACTTTCAAATAATGCCATATTTTTTAGATTTTAGATTTTAAATTTTAAACCGGATTTCTTTTTCAAGGACGATTTATAATCTAAAATTCACAATTTACTATTTCTTTTTATTCGTGACGAGGGTCGATATATTTAGCAGCTTCTGCGAAACGGCCATAAGTTCCTTTTGCTTTATCCAACGCTTCCTGAGGAGCAATCCCTTTTTTCAAGAAATCGGTGAACTTACCTAGATGAATGAATTCATATCCAATAACTTCTCCTTCTTCATCCAGCCCCATACGGGTTACATAACCTTCAGCCATTTCCAGATAACGGGTTCCTTTGGCTTTGGTACCGAACATCGTACCGACCTGACTCCGTAATCCTTTACCTAAATCTTCCAGACTGGCACCAATAGGCAATCCTCCTTCAGAAAAGGCGCTCTGTGTGCGTCCGTAAACAATTTGCAGAAATAATTCACGCATAGCGGTGTTGATTGCATCACAAACCAAATCCGTATTCAAAGCTTCCAATAATGTTTTTCCCGGGAGGATCTCTGAAGCCATTGCGGCAGAATGAGTCATGCCTGAACAACCGATCGTTTCTACCAAAGCTTCTTCGATGATGCCGTCTTTAATGTTCAGTGTCAATTTACATGCACCTTGCTGAGGAGCACACCAACCAATTCCATGCGTTAAACCCGAAATGTCTTTGATTTCTTTGGAGCGCACCCATTTCCCTTCTTCGGGAATAGGAGCCGGACCGTGATTCGGTCCTTTCTTCACAACACACATGTGTTGTACTTCCTGTGAATAAATCATACTCTAGCTTTTATTGATTAATATATTGTTACACATCACTTTTGCACATACATACCCGGCAAAGATACGGGTTTGTTTGATATAAAAAATAAATAAATTGAGATAAAATTATGCATACGTTTGCAAAAAATTATAACAAATATCAGATTCTATATAAAAAATGAAAAAACGGCCTAATTTATAGGATAGTCAGATGAAATCGCAAAAGATTTTTTTCTTTGGTCAGATTTTTATTTCTGTACCGGAAGAAAATATCCTAAAGGATACCTTATTGACGAAGGATGCATTTTCTTTCGTTCGTTTTTCCTCTGTCCGGGTCTGAGAAAATAGTATGGAATGTCAAAATACCCGAATGTAAAAGGGGAGGTTTTTCTTCCGGCTTGTCCACACTTATTTGCGTTCGCTGATGAATAAAAAGTTAACTTTATCTTGCTTCTCCGATTAATTATTTACTTTTACAAAAAGATTCTCTCTCTATGAATAAGCAAAGTAAAGAGAATGAATGCGGAAATAGAAAGTGGAATAGGGAAAGGACAAAATATCCAATCGGGCTTTGTTTTATTTCTTTGTATTCGGAACTGTGGAAAAAAGTTTGTCCGGTTGGGAATAGGCTGATGTAAATTTAAATACTCAGGAAGTCCGAATTAAATAAAAACGATAATTCAGCGAATATGAAACTGATTGTAATTCTGTTATTCTGTTGTGTGAATCTGTTTGTGTCGGCTCAGGAGTCAGTGTCTCCTATAATTATTGATTCCATTGAAAGTCAGAATTTAAAGCAAGTGCGGAAATTTTGCCTTTATTTGCCGCCACAATTTGATTCTCAAAGAGAATATCCGGCGATTATTGCAACGGACGGACAGCTTATAGTGGAAGGAAATTACGCTCCGGTACTGGATTCCCTTATCAGGAATAAACTGACAGAACCTTTTGTATTGATTGGAGCCTATTCCGATGAAACTCCTGCATGTGGCGTAACGGTCAGAAACCTGGAATATTTGAGACCAGAAAAGAAAAATAAAGTAGCACAGACCTATTTCAATAATCACTATCGGTTTTTTACAAAAGAACTAGTGGAAAAGGTTTTGGCTAAATACCGTATTAAAATACATACTCCTTTCGTGTTTTACGGTTGCTCCAATGGTGGTGATTTCGGGCTGATTCTGTACAGTCAGAAAGAACCTATGTTTACCAGCTATATCTGTCTGTCTCCGGTAAGTACTCAGGCAAACGATTTTAAATATAATACTCAATCCAGACTTTATGTCGCGTACGGAGATGAAGAATTGGTTTTTCCTTTCGGAATCAATTTGGAAGATCTGAGCAAAAAAATGCAAAAATATAAAGGGGATGGTGTATTTGTACAACCTTATGAAGGGGGACATGAAAGGGGAAAATGGTTATTTTTTTTCTGTAGTACCCTGACAGAATTGCTTTGATACATATCAGCTGAGAAGGTACAGGGTGATTTTTTATTGGAAACTTTGCTCTGCTTGTATTAGGATCGGAGATCAAAATAAAATAAAGGGGAAAGAACAACTCAGCTGTGGGGAATTCTTCGGAATAAAATTATAAACTTTGTTTCGGAGGCTTTAAAATGCGGTTTGTTAAGAGAGGCATTCACTATAATTCTTATCTGCTTTTAAAAAGAGAAAAAAACTTTTTAGAATATTGTAAATAAATAGTTATAAAAGATTCAGGTATGGTATGAGAACTTCCCTTATTATTCCGGTAGGTCTGATATTTTAGGGGTAGCTAAAAATTTTCAATCCCTGTTTCGTAATAAAATGTCCGGGAAACCCGATGGATAGGCAGAACTTGGATGCGGAAATGTTAAATATCCATTGATTTGGGAAGAATTCTTTTATGGCTATTGCTTTTTTGAAGGGTTTATTTTAATTTTGAATGTCATGAAATACAGAGAGGAACATAGAGTCGCAGGAATATTGTTTATTCAGGGACAATATGGGATGGTTATGGCCTCTCCTGATGCATTCGTGACTCTTACTACAACGACAACCCCTTTGGGGGTATAATCTGTCATATAGCCAATATTATATTATTCCGATCCAGGTACCGGAAGTTGGCATCCGGAAATTTTTATTATCTCTTCATCGTAAATTCAGAAGTTTAAGGTAAAAAGCTGTCTGTAGGAATCAGTATAGGTGTGGTTTTACCGGTTTTATAAAATGTTTAATTTCAATTTAATTATTATGATTACTGTATATAAATATAAAGGTGCAGTTATGCAAGATCCGGAAGGATTGGTTGCTGTTAAAAATAGAATTCAGGAAAATAGGCCCTGTATCGTAGTTGTTTCTGCTTTAAAAGGGGTTATGCCCCGTTTGCGGGCTTTGTATTCTCAAAGTTTAAAGAAAGGTTCCGGTTTTGAAGAAGAGTTTGCCGGACTTAGAAAGCTGCATACTGATGTAGCAATGTCTTTACTTGCCGGAAATCGGTTGAAAGAATATCAGGAAGAGATGGAGTCGCATTTGGTGGAATTATATGAAATTTTGCATCATGTTGCTCCCGTAAAAGAGGCTTCTTTAGCGATGAAGGATTATATTTTAGCTAAAGGGGATATTTTAGCTTCTTTACTGTTTAGCAAATTATTCGGAAAAGCGCTTTGGAAAGATTCCCGGAATTTTATTGTGACCAATAGTAATTTCGGGGCTCCTGAAATAGAGTGGGAAGAGAGCTGTCAGGCTGTTCGCCGGGAGTTCGGACAGTTGGAAGGAGTGGCTGTTGTACCGGGATATTGCGGGAAGACTAAAACCGGTTATACCATTTCCCTGGGCCGGGTCGGTTTGTCTCTGACAGCATCTTTAATAGAATCTGCTTTTCAGGAGGGTAGAGTCGCATAGTCCTCTCCCGGAAAGGAGAGTAGATCATCCCGGATATTCAGTAGAGAATGTCCGGGATTAGTATAAAATATCCACAGAAAGAAAAGGGTATTTTCTGTTTTTCTCTTCGTTTTTGTCCGATCTGATTCATCAGAAGAAAAACTTAAACTATTCTTAAAAATGAGGTAAAAAGGTATATTCCCTTCAAAAATCTTTATTTTAGCCAACTAACGTTATGCAACTATTGAATTTATAATCGGATCTGAAATGAAAAAAAAGTATGGATTTCTTTTAACATTGCTGGTAATTGTTTTTCAAATTACTTTAGCCGGAACTACCGAAAAGAAAAAGTTATTGACTGACGGGCCTTATCTCCTGCACGAGCAAAATGAGGGGTTGCGTATGATTCGGGTGGATGAGGCCGGAGCATTGAAAGACACGGTCTACAAAGTTGTCCCGGCTGATTTTTCGTTTCCGGTTGTATCCCAGGATGGAAAACACCGGTTCGACGTACAATTACATCCTTTTAAACGCCAGCCGTATAAAATATCCCAACCGGAAAAAGTAATGGTCATTTCTGATCCTCACGGGAACCTGGATTGTTTTGTATCTATTTTAAAAGGAGGGGGAGTGATAGATGAGCGTTACACATGGAAGTTTGGAAAAAATCAGTTAGTCATTATTGGGGATGTGTTTGACCGGGGAGAAGATGTATTACCTATCTTTTGGCTGATTTATAAATTGGAACAGGAGGCGGAGAAGACTGGCGGACGGGTGAGTTTTATGCTGGGTAACCACGAGGAAATGGTGTTGAGGGGCGATTGCAGATATACCAAAGACAAATATAAAGAGCTGGCAAAACAATTAGGACTTTCTTATGAGGAACTCTGGAGGCAAAATTCTGAATTGGGGAGGTGGCTGGAAAGCCGGAATCTGGTTCAGATCATTGGAGATAATTTTTTTGTACATGCCGGTTTAAGTACTGATTTTTTAAAAAGGAAAGAGCCTTTATCTGCCATCAATGAAACAGCAGGCGGTAATCTTTTTTTGAACCGGGAACAACGTAAAAACAATTCGGATTTATCGGCTTTCATTTTCGGAAGTTATGGCCCTTTTTGGTATAGAGGAATGGTGAAAAGTGAAGATCGTTACCGTCCATTGCCGGAAAAATCTTTAAAGCAATTATTCCGGAAATACAAAGTAAAAAGAGTGATAGTGGGTCATACTATTTTTGACGATGTCACTACTTTTTATAACAAGCGTGTAGTAGCTGTAAATGTCGATAATGCGAAAAACAAAAAGAAAGAGAGAGGAAGGGGTATACTTATTGAGAAAGAGAAAGTTTCTGTGCTTTACGATTCAGGTAAATTGAAACCCCTTATTCCTTAAACAATAACAGATAAATTTGCATCCGGAAATTTATAATTAATGATTGATATATATTCTTATATATTTCAACTGCGATAAATTTGTAATTTATTTGATTCTCCAAAAAGAAAAAATACAATTAAAACCGGGTTTATACTTATTAAGGAAATTAGGAAAATATTGATCAATAAAGTTTGGATGAAATTTTATCAGATTGGAAGAAAAATGCCTTAAACAAAAATTAAAAAAAACGAACATTTATTTTGTGCAAATATACGGATATTATTTATAAAAAAAAGCATTCAGTTATTTTTTTATAAGTATTTATTCGGTTCCAAAAAAATATAATAAAAATATAATTGTAGGAAGAAAAAGTTTTGATCGCTTTTATCTTCCTTATTTTCAGATAATTAATTATAATCACTTTCTTCTTTTTATTTTTGAATTTTCTATGAGAGCTTTAAAAAAAAGCTTTTTATATTTATTTATAAAATATTATTATAAAATCACATTTTCTGCTTCGAGAATAATAATCACTTCTGTTTATAGAAAACAAAGAGAAAAATTTTATTTCCAATATACGCCTATAAATGTAACTTTTTGATTATTAGTTGTTTGTATTTTTATTTCTTCTTTACTTTCCCCTTAAATGGTCAATTTCAAATTTAATTAATTCGTTTATTATCAACTTATTAAACGCCTTTTTAAAGGTTCGTTTTTAGAGGAAGTTTATGCCTTTAAAAAAAGGACATGAAAGGTATAATATGTTTTTTATGAGTAAGGATATACAATTTAATAATTACTAGAATGAAAAACAAATTTTTACGATTTCTTATACCTCCGGATTAGGGTAGAAGAATACAGGAAATACAAAAATTCATATTAAAACTTAGAACTCGAAAGTTACGGGGGAAAGCGTGACTTGAATTTAATTACTTAATATAACTTTATTATTATGAACAAAAAACGGAAATTTATAAGTATTGCACTGGCAGGTGCTTTATTTTTTGGGGTCGCAAGTCCTACATTCGTTGCTTGTAATTACGACGACGATATTGATAATTTGCAGAGGCAGATTGACGACATTAACGTGACAATCTCTGAATTACAAGGACTGATTGATAGCGGTTATTTTATCAAATCGATTACCAATACGGAGGATGGGATCTCCATTTTGATGAGCAATAACAAAACTTATACCATTACAAATGGTAAAGATGGTCAGAACGGTCAGGATGGCAAAAGTGTCGCCTGGACAATCGGTCAGGACGGTTATTGGTATAAAGACGGCGTAAAAACCCAGTATAAGGCTGTTGGAGTGGATGGTAAAAACGGTAAAGACGGCCAGAACGGTAAAGACGGCAATGATGGTAAAGATGGTCAGGACGGTAAGGACGGCCAGAATGGTAAAGATGGTCAGGACGGTAAGGACGGCAAATATTATGTGCCGAATCAGGAGACTGGCTATTTTGATATTTATCAGGACGGTAAATATATATCCTCTACAACTATCAGTTGGAGAGCAACCGGTATCAGCGCTATTCTCAACGGTAATACGTTAACTTTGACAGGTGTTAAGGGAGAAGCCAGTACAGTGGTTATTTATATTGGTAAACAGCTTGGATCGGTTTTGTTTGTGCCTGAAGTGATGAGTTCTGTCGTTTCTTATCCGACAACTACAGATGAATTTTATCATTTAACTACTTATTTGGATGAGAGTAAATATAATGCTTCGACAAAAGTGTTTACAGCCCAATCGAACTGGAAAAAATCGAATATTGTAAATATGCTTTATCGTCTGAATCCCGAAGATGCTTATGTAGACGATCTCACATTTGCGACGTTCTTGAATCGCGGAGTTTCTACACGGGCTGCTGCTGCTAATGATAAGTTTGATTTGCTTTCTGTTCAGGATAAAACCTTTGAGAAAGGTATCGCTTCCGTATATGCAACAATTGATCCTTCTGCATTGAGTTCTGAACCTAAAAATGATATTGTAGCTCTGCAAGTATGGGTAGGACAAAATGCGGTTACTTCTGATTATGTTCATGTTTCGTCTTCTGCACTTGACGTGATTCTGGCTGATAGTGTGAAAACGGTAGTGGGGAGTCCTGCAGTGGAATTCTATACGCGGACGAAGAGTATAAAAGGAGCAAAAGAAAATGATGCTTTTATTAAACAATATGTCGGATTGGATGCTGAGGCCAATTTTTCTTTCAAATATGATGGATCTATTGATTTAAAAGAGAAAGTAGGTCTCTATTCAAATATGAAGAACGAGTATTTAGCTAAACTTGGATTTGTTGGCATGAGTTACGAATTTAGCCTTCCAACAGAATATAATGCTAATGATGAGCAAAAAACCAATCAACAGTGGTTTGTTGAAATTAACGATGGTGTTGTAAAAGTAAATGCAAAGAATTTGGAAAACGGACTGACGCCGGCTATCGGACGGACACCTGTTGTTCGTGTGGATGCTTATTTGACAGCTAACGGTAGTGAAAATAAATATCTGGTTGCTTCTTCCTATATCAAATTGTCAATCGAACGTACAGCTCCTCAGCCTGGAGTTGAGAAACCGGATTATTCAGTCAATATGAGTGGTGTTAAGGAATATGAATATCATTCAGTAAGTGCAGCAGGTACTCTTGTGGTCAATATGCCTTGGACAGATATCAATAATAGCCTTTATGGGTTGACGGGCCTGACTTCTCAGAATTTCTGGAATTATTACGGAGGTGCTAGCGATACGTATACCCTGAAAATTTCTACTATTAATAAATCAAATCAGCAGATAAATCTTTTATATGAGCAAATAGCGGCTGATCAAAGCTGGATGACGGGAAATGCTACTATTCCTGGCATAATTTTCAGTGTAATGTTGAATAAGGGAGCTCAGACAACTTCAAATATTCAGTTGGGCATAAATAATCTTATCAGGACCGAAAATACGTATAAGGATATAGATGGCAAGGGTGCTAAATATCTCGTTGAGATCATAATCCCGTCTGATAATAAGATGGTTTATGGAGATTTCAGACTGAAACAGGAATTCTATGTAAGAGAAGATTGTAAGAACTTTACCTATAATCCATTGTATTATTACGATAATTATTCAGGTACTTCCAATTGTATTGTAGTAAAAGGACAGTTGAATGGTTCTTGGGAAATGTCTTCTGTAGTCAGTGAACATTTTGAAATGATTGGCGGCAAGAACATTTTCGGTTATTTCAATACCATCAATAATGTTAAGACATTGCAATTCCAGTGGAAGTCAGGTGTTACCGGCGTAACTCCGGGAGCAAATCAGGTAATGAATGCAGACTTTACTGTTGCTTTGGATAAAGCCATGACAAAGGGTTCTGAAGTGAAGAACATGACTTACAAGACGGTATTGGTTAACGGTGAGGAATGTAATTTCAATTACAATATTGTATTTGTCAATCCGTTTATAGCAGGAAATGCAAATACGGTGAGTGTATACGGTAACGGTATTGGAGAAAACACCGGAGAAACAATGCCTCAGGTACTTGTTCTTGACAATGATAATGACCATATCTATAGTTATGATGCTGCAACTAATGCTTTAGTTTTGAGTGATAAAGCTACTAACGACTATAAAGTTGCCGTTCCGACTGTCGAATATTCATTTGATAAGACCGGAGCCGATTATAAGGAATTGGTGAATAACATGTCTCAAGGTTCTATCTTGAAAGTTGACGCTGCTACCGGTACGTTCACTTGGAAGAACGAAGGTGCTCAGTTGAAGAAAGATTATAACCTGACGGTTATTGCTAAGGTTACATTTGCTAATCTCTCTGAAGTACAATGCCGTATTCCGGTTGTACTGACAGCAACCAAATAATGGTTACTGTTTCCTGAAAAATAGTCCGCATAAGGTTAAGGGCTGTCTGATTTTAGACAGCCCTTTTTATTAACAGCTAAGTGTATTGAAACGAAAATCACTGAAAATCTGAAGATCTGGCTTCCTTTTTTATTTCACATTTTTGTAATCCTTTTGATTTTGTGGCATTCATTATTTTATTTAGCTTTGAAAATTATAAGAGAGAAAGGGATAGTTTGAAATTTATCTATATAAAAGTGCGAAATATGAAAAAGACATTTTATTTATTATTATTTGCATTAGCTGTTATGGGGGTATTTCTGCAATATCAGAACGCTCCTAAAGACAAAAAGGCTAAATATGTTTTTTATTTTATCGGGGATGGAATGGGTGTAAACCAGGTAAATGGTACGGAAATGTATTTGGCTGAAAAAGAAGGCAAAATCGGACTGAAACCTTTGAATTTTACGCAATTCCCGGTCGTAAATGTAGCTACAACCTATTCAAAGTATAATTCTGTAACCTGTTCTGCTGCCGCAGGTACGGCTTTAGCTACCGGTAATAAGACGAAAAATGGCACTATTGGAATGGATAGTCTGCATAAGGCACCGCTTTATAGTGTGGCTGTAAAAGCGAAGAAGGCTGGTAGAAAAGTAGGGGTTACAACCAGCGTCAGTGTGGACCATGCGACTCCTGCTGCTTTTTATGCCCATCAGCCCAATAGAAATATGTATTATGAAATCGGAACCGACTTACCGAAAGCTGGTTTTGACTTTTATGCAGGAGCCGGATTTTTGCGGCCGGACAGTAAAACAGATTCTACTGCTATCAATCTGTTTAAATTGTATGAGCAGGAAGGCTATACTGTCATAAGAGGTATGGAAGAATTTACTGACAAAAGCGGGGAAGCTGTCAAAGTGATCTTCATTCAAGAGGAGGGAAGCGATGAGGGAAGTCTTCCTTATGCTATTGACCGCAGGGAAGGAGATCTCACATTGGCTCAGATTACAGAAAATGCCATCCAATTTCTGACCCGGGATAATGATAACGGTTTTTTCCTGATGATAGAAGGGGGAAAAATTGATTGGGCTTGCCATGGAAATGATGCTGCGACTGTCTTTACTGAAATTGTGGATATGTCTGAAGCTGTCCAGAAAGCGCTGGATTTTTATAAGCAGCATCCGGAGGAAACACTCATTGTTATAACGGCAGACCATGAAACGGGAGGAATAGCATTGGGCACAGGGAAATATGCCTTAAATTTACAGGCTTTACAATATCAGAATCTCTCGAAGGATGAATTGACGAATGCGATTCAGGATTTGCGGAAAACAAAAGGAAATAAAGTATCCTGGGAAGATGTGAAAAATTTGCTCGGCGAAAAGCTCGGTTTTTGGAGAGGAATTCAGCTGAATGAAGAACAGGAAGCGTTATTGAAGAAAGCTTATACCTCTACTTTCGGTTCGAAGAAGACAGAAATGGAAAAAAATCTCTATTCTGAAAATAGCCGGCTGTCGGCGGAAGCTATCCGGATTTTAGATTCGATTGCTATGATCGGCTGGACAAGCGGAGGACATTCGGCAGGGGTTGTCCCCGTATATGCAATCGGCATCGGTTCCCAACTTTTTACGGGAAAATTGGATAATACAGATATTCCTAAAAAAATTGCAGAAGCTGCTGCTTATTAATAACAGATTCCTGAAAATTAGCATAAATGCCCGAAAATTTATTTTTTGGGCATTTATTATTTAGTGAAACTAAGCTTGAAGAACCTTTTCCTGAAAATAATCTGAATTAAAAAGAGTTTAAATAATCAGTAAATTTTAAATTTTTTTTTCTAAGTCAGGTTTTCCGGATCTTTTTATTTAGAAGATTTTATCGCTTCTTCAGAAGATTTGTGATTATTTATGGGAATAAGTTTATTTGTTGTTTTTCCGAAGGATTTTTCTAACATTTTTTATAATCTGTATTTCACCAAACCTACCGGTTTTTCTAACATTTTTTATTTTAATTCTTTGAGTCTCAAAATATTTATTTCGTATTTTCGAAAGTTTTTGAGTTTTGTCTTGTCTATAAAGAAGTAAGTCCGGTGGTATGGGTGAACAAGAATTGGTGAAAAGAATATTGGAAGGGGATGAGAAAGCTTTCCGTTTGTTTGTCGACATTCATAAAATAATGGTTGTCAACACTTGCCATGCCTTTCTTCATAACCGGGAAGAAGCGGAAGATATCGCTCAGGACGTTTTTATTCAGGCTTTTGAGTCCCTGAAGTCTTTTCGTTTTGACTGTAAGCTTTCAAGCTGGCTTTACCGGATGAGTGTCAACCGGGCAATCAATAGTTGCAAATCGTTTCATAAGCGCCGGATAAAATTGAAATTAGATGAAGCGGAACAACATTTTGACTTTCCTTCAGAAGAAATACCGGTACAGGAAAAGATGGAAAATCAGGAAAGGAGAGAACTTCTACACCGGGCGATAGACAACTTACCGGAAAATCAGCGGAAAGCCATTATTTTGAATAAATATGAAGATTTGTCCTATAAAGAAGTAGCCGATATAATGAATATCAGTGTGAGTGCGGTGGAATCTCTGATTTTTCGGGCAAAAACGAATTTAGAAAAAAAATTAAAACCGATTATCGGACAGAATAAAATGATGTCTCAGAAATAAAATATGATAATATTCAGGTTATGGAAAAGGTAAAAAGGAGATATTGGATCTATTGGTTCAATTTAATTTTTCTGGTAGCAAATACAGCTTTTTTTGTCTTTACTTTTATGGGCAGCGGACAACGGAAAACTGACGAACGAAAGATTATTTCCAATGAGTTTTTGAGGAAAGAACTCAAACTTTCTGATGCGCAATATGCTTCCTTATGCGAGATGGACAGTAAGGTACAGGAAAGATATGAACGGGTCCTGAAATTATTGTGCCGGAATCGGTATAGGCTGATGAGTGAATTGGCAAAACCTCAACCTTCAATCGAACAGTTGAATAAATTGGCTAAATCCATTGGATTTATGCATGCGGCTTTGAAGACACAGACTTCCCGGCATTTGTTAAATATCAAAAAAATTTGTGATCCGGAACAATCCCGGAAATTGGAGCAAATTTTCAAAGAGTTGCTGGAAATAGATGCACATTGTGTGGAATGTAAGAATAAATGTAGCCAGGAAGAAAAATGTAAAAAATCCCCAAAGTTCTGTCCTTATCATGAAGAATTGAAAGATAGTCTGGAAAATTTCGTTTTCCCGGGAAAAGAGGGAAAAAATATAATGGGAAAGGCGCAATAATTGGAAATAAGGTTTGTCTAATAGTAAAAGCGTATAAAATGAATCTGGAACAGCTAATCCAAGAAGATCGAATTCAAAACGTAAGGCCCGGTTTTTACGAAGGCATCCAGGTCCGGATGAAAGAACGTATAGAAGTAAAAAAGATAAACCGCGTTTTCGTCCGCCGGCATTTATGGATGAGTTTAGCTGCCGGCATTATTATTGGTCTATTGATAAATGGAATTCAAAAATACCGTTTTGAACACGATCGGCCTGCTATATTGAAAGAATGGATGGAGAACCATTATATGAATGATGTGGATATGGAACGCTTGGATAATTATTTTTTTTAATTCGGAGAAGTGCGTAAATCAGTATAAAGAAGAGTAGTGGGGTGTAAAGTGAGAAGGAAACGGAATAGATATTTTTGATAATCAGGTGTTAAAAAAGAAGGCAATTTTTTCAGTTGGGAAAGATTTGCCGGATGAATAGACTTTTTGCAGAAAGTGCGTGGTGAATTAACGGCTAATCCTATAATTTGATTTATTATGAAGTGTAAGATGTGGTTTATAGTGAGTGTTGCTATTTGGCTGGCTGTACCGGTTTCTGTCTGGGGGCAGTCGTCGAAGGTGGCGCTGTCCGGTACTGTTTCGGATGCTAAAAACGGAGAAACAATGCCGGCTGTTGTCGTGAATATTAAGGAATTGAATTTGTGGGTAACCTCTGATATTGATGGAAATTTTCATTTCAAGAATGTCACTCCGGGAACGTATACCTTGACGGCTTCTTGTTTGGGATATGAGGATTACTCCATAAAGATTGCCCTCAATAAGACTGTAGAAAATTATAAATTGAAATTGAATGCACAATCTTTAGCATTGGATGAAGTAGTGGTAACAGCTAAGGAGGGAGGTAAATTGAATAGTTCGTCGACGATCAGCAAGACGGCTATCGACCATCTTCAGGGAGCCAGTCTGACGGACGTCATGCAGTTGTTGCCGGGCTCTGTCACAACGAATCCGGATTTGACAAAGATCAATAAGATTTCCATACGGGACATATCGGGGGATGACGCTACTAATGCCTTGGGTACTGCTGTCATTGTAGATGGAGCTAAACTGTCGAACGATGCTAATTTACAAACCCGTAACAGTTTGAGTGCGTTTGAGACGACAAGCGGGACGGGGGTAGATGCCCGTCAGGTTTCGGTGGATAACGTGGAATCAGTTGAGGTCATCCGGGGAGTTGCTTCTGCAGAATATGGGGATATGACTTCCGGGGCTGTCGTCGTCAAGACGAAAGCAGGGAAGACTCCTTTTATGGTCCGTTTTAAAACAGATCCCAATATTAAACAGGTATCGGCAGGGAAAGGCTTTTCGTTGGGAGAAAACAAAGGTTTCTTTAATGTGGATGCCGAATATGCCCGTGCTTTTAAAGATGTCCGGACGCCTTCAAAATCTTTTGACAGACTTACTGCTCAATTCGGATATTCCAATATTTTTAATCCGGATAAACGTGCTGTAAGTTTTAATGCAAAATTGAAAGGAGTCTTTTTAAAAGATAAATATAAAAGAGACCCGGATCAGGTGAAGGACGAAATATATAAAGCCCAGGAACAACAATTCAGTTTAAACCTGTATGGAAACTGGATGGTACAGAAACCTTGGCTGACAAATGTTAATTACAATCTTTTCGGTTCATACGGAAAACAGGATAACCGGGAAAAAGTCTGGAGAACGCCCGGACGAATTCCGAGTATAGCCGAGACTACGACAGGAGAACACGAGGGCATTTTGTTGCCGTATGAATATTTCAGTGACCTGAGAGTTGAAGGTAAACCGATTTATATTACCGCTAAAGTAACTGCCAATGTTGCGGGCAAATACGGATCTGTGTATAATAAATTTTTATTGGGGGCGGAATGGTCAACGAAAGGAAATGAAGGAAAAGGAAGGACTTTCGATGCCCGGCTGACTCCTTCCCAAAATCTGCGTCCCCGTTCTTTTAAAGATATTCCTTTTATACAGGAATATACCGGTTTTATTGAAGATAAAGTGACTTTTACCTTAAATAAAAAATCTTTGGAACTTTCTGCCGGATTGCGTTTTACCAATATTGAAACCCGGGATTATGATTACGATGTGGTTTTGGATCCTCGTATTAATGCCCGCTTCGTATTTTTAGACAATAAATGGAGTAAGAAAGGTTTACAGCATTTGAGTGTACGTGCTGGCTGGGGTATCCTGCATAAAATGCCGGGACTGGCTTATCTTTATCCGGATCCTTCCTATGTGGATAAATCCAGTTTTTCATACAATGACGAAGAAAATAATTATTCTTTGGGAGTAATGACGACCATGGTGACGGAAACGAGTAACCGGGATTTGGAATTACCGAGGAGTACAAATGTCGAAGTGGGAGTAGACCTGAAATTTTGGGGAATCACGGCGAATCTGGCATATTTTAATGAAAAATTGAGAAAAGGTTTCAGTTTTGCCGGAGCTGCCCGTCCTTTTTTCTACCGGGAATACGATTTGGTAAATGAAAGCGGAAAGCGGCCTCAGTTTGTTAATGGGGTAGTGGAAGTGGATGGTAAACCGGTCGATTATTCGATCCGGGAAACGTTTGCGACCTATAGACGTGCAGCTAATGGCGTGAGTAATGATAAATGGGGAATAGAGTATAGCTTGGATTTTGGTAAGATAAAGGCTATTTCGACTTCGGTTATTGTCGACGGGGCTTATTTTTACAATAAGCAACTGGAAAATGATCTGCAAATGTTATATGAGACCTCTAATTTCAGCGGGGGAGTTAAAGACTTTCCTTTTGTATGTCTTTATGCAGGTAATAGTACAAATTCGGGGACAAATGGCACGAAAAGCCAGCGTTTGAATACCAATATCCGGCTGGTGACCCATTTACCAAAGTTGCGCCTGATTTTTACACTGACAGGACAATGCGTCTGGATAGATAAAACACAACGTTTAGCGGAATATCAGGGAAGAAGTCTTTTGTATTACAGGGATCAGGACAAAAATATTGTGGATGGAAGTAATCCGGATGCAATTGCGGCTATTTGTGTGGACCCGATTGCTTATATGGATTTAGAAGGTACGGTTCATCCGTTTACAGAAGCAGAACGGCAAAATCCGGATTTCGATCGTTATATCCGGACTTCCCGCCCGGAATATTTTACAATGGATTCCCAGAATCCTTATTTTATGATGAATATGCGACTGACAAAAGAGATCGGTAAGATTGCTTCTTTATCGTTTTATGCAAATAATTTTACGAACTCCCGCCCCAGAAGATTTTTCCGTTCCGGAGCGTACTACCAGCGTTTGAATACAGAGATGTCGTTCGGGGCTGAACTGCAATTGAAGTTTTAATGTTTTTAAATTGTAAGATTATGAAAATATACAATATAATCGTTTTTTCCCTTCTGCTGTGTTGTACCGGGTGTTTGAAAGAGGAAAAAGAGAGTTTGCCGGTCCGGATTCAAATGATTTTTCCGGAGGAATTGCAGCAGGTAGATAAATCGGGTGTAAATGTGAAATTGTTTAATACGATAACCGGTTTGACTTATAATGTCGTGACGGATGCTTCCGGGGTGGCAGTCAGTAATGTAGAATACGGTTTTTACGAAGCAATTGCTCAGAAAAAATATCATGTAGGGAGCGAAGTCCGGGTGGTAAATGGCCGGATCGAGAATATGATACTGACTCCGGAAAATGGGGATAATAAGGATTTTTATTCGATGAATTTAATCTCGGCTGTTTTGCCTCAGCTGGTCATTAAAGAAATTTATTATGCCGGTTGCTTGGATGATATGGGGAATAATTACAATAAAGATACTTATATTTCTATTTACAATAATTCTTCAGAAGAGGCCAGTCTGGACAGTTTATGCATTGGTTGTGTCAATCCGCTTACGAGTGCCGGTAAAAGCACTTTTGTAAAAGAAGACGGTTCTTTGATGGATCAGTTGCCTTTGGCTTATCTGGCTTGGCAGGTTCCTTCCGGCTCGGCTAAAGTCCTGAAGCCGGGGGAGGAAGTAATCATAGCCATCAATGCTGTCAATCATGCACAGAGAGCCGGAAATTCCGTGAATTTAGCCGTAGCTGACTATGCTTTCTGGGATTCTGATTTGACAAAAGAAGAGGTTCCGGCTCCGGGAGTGGTACCCCTTTACAAATTTTGGAAAGAAGGGACCTCAACAGCTTTCAGTGTTTCTCAAACCGGCCCCGCTATGATTCTCTTTAAGATTAAGGGAACAAATGCGGCAGAATTTGCGGGTAATCCGGATAATTTAATGAAAGATCCTGCTAAACCCAATGTAAATACCCGCTACCTGATGATTCCTTCAGATTGGGTAGTTGACGGGGTGGAATGTGTTATCAGCCAGACACAGGCCAATAAACGATTGACGACCAATGTAGATGCCGGATTTATTTTTATAGAAAACCGGAATCAGGGATTGGCTGTCGTCCGGAAAGTGGAAAGCATTGAAGGAGGAAGGGTCGTTTATATGGACACAAATAATTCAAGTGAAGATTTTGAGATAAAATCGGCCAGCCTGAAACAATAAACCGAGGTCAGCAACTCATAAAATCAGATACATTATGAAAGTTAATAAAATATATATCCTTGTTTTAAGTCTGGTATTTACCGGAATTGCCGGAGTAAATGCACAGACAGGGGAATCGGAGAAATATGCATATCGTATGGAGCGTATCAGGACCGCTAACCCCTGGAATACTTCATATAATTCGGCTGGTTTGGTTTTTAACCGGAATGAAGATTTTTCACTTGTCCGTTTGGGTTATGACTATCAGAAAGGGAGTTACCGGAATGTGTTTGAACCTACTTCGGAAGGGCAGTTTAAACTGAATACAGAATCTTTCCGGAAAATAAAGAAAGTGTATTTCTACGGGAATTTCGATTTTGATTATTCTCACCGGCAGAATAAAGCTTGGGCAAGTGTGCTGGATCCGTACCGTACGCCTGTTTTTTTGGCGGACTCCACTCCTGGCAGACAGACTTTGGAACTTTACCGCGTAAACGGAGGTGTTGGATATGAATTGAATAAACATTTTGCAATCGGTGGACGGATGGATTTTGAAGTAGCCAATAACGCTAAAAAAAGAGATGCACGGAATAAGAATGTTTATATGTCTTTACAAATTGCTCCGGGAGTCATGTACCGGAGTAAATGGATGAATCTGGGGTTGAATTTTATCTATGGCAGGAGAACGGAAAAAGTAGATATCCGGATTTACGGAACCGGACAAAACCATGAGATTTTCGAATTTGACGGCCTGTGGTTTTATACTTCTGACGTGATTAAAGAATCCGGGACGATGGAAAGGGAGTACCGCGATAATATTTATGGAGGGGCTGCCCAATTGGAGTTATATGGGAAACGGTGGAGATTCTTTAATCAATTGGCTGTTACGAAAGGGAAAGAAGAGATATTCCGTAATAAAGCCGGAGATGACAGGGGAGGAGAGGTAGAGACCCTTGTTTATGACTACGACGGAGCTTTGCAAATCACAGGAGACAAGTATGACCATCGTTTGAAATGGGCTGCAGATTTTACAACAACTCTCCTTTTCGAGAATCTCCAGCGTTCTGTTATTATCGACCAATCGAGCCAGATTGTGCAGTACGGACGAAAAAATAAATCGGATATCGACGCAGTAAAAGCCGACGTGAGCTATACACTTTACCGGAATCGTACGGCTTATAACAGTTCCTGGAATCTGACCGCCGGAGGACGGGGGTATATACGGGAGAACAGATACCGAATGTTTCCTGTAGAATTTAAGCACGAGGTAAAAAGTCTGGAAGGTTATCTGGACTTTACTAAAAATTTCCTGTTTAAAAAAGGAATGCTGGATTGTGGAATCGGTGGGAGTTATGCGGAGGGCAGCGGTACTTTGCTGGACCGGAATAGGGTATCTCCGGAAGAACGGCCGGATATTGATTTATACAAACAACGAAAAGATTTGCTTTGGCAGGAATATGAGTTTTTGACATCCGATAAGTTTTCGCTGAATGCCCGCTTCAGGTATACATACTTTTTAAATAAGGAGAAGGGAATGAGTTTATATGCAGACGCCCGCTTAAATTATTTAAAAGTAATCAGCGGTATATATAAAAGTAGAGAACGGGCAGGTATACAGGCTGTTATAGGTCTGGCTTTTTAAATCAGTGTGCGCATCAATAAAAAGAAAATAAAAACATATTAATTAATTATCCTGATGAAAAAAATAAAAAATAATGTGTGGCGTCATGTGTTGCAATTGGGTGTAATTGCAATTATTGCTGGTTTTATCCTGAAAGTATTTTTGGGAGGTAGTCCGGCTGATGTGGAAGCTTATTGCCCCTTCGGAGGCTTACAGTCTTTAGCAACTTTTATTAGTTCAGATACATTGGCTTGCAGTATGTCAGTGGTACAGATTACAATGGGAATTGTACTGGCCCTGGCCGTAATGTTGTTCAGTAAGTTATTTTGTGGTTATGTTTGTCCTCTGGGGACGCTCACGGAATGGATGAACGAATGGCGTAAAAAAATGAAAATCGGATTTGTGGTGAAAACAGGTTCCGTAGGAGATAAACTATTGAGAGCGATCAAGTATATTTTATTGTTTGTCATTTTTTATATGACAATCACTTCCAGTGAGTTGTTTTGTAAAAACTTTGATCCCTATTACGCTTTTGCTACCGGTTTTAAAGGAGAACTGACTGCTTGGATGGCGGTAATCTCTGTTTTCGTTCTTTTCGCGGGGAATTTGTTTATCGGAATGTTCTGGTGTAAATATGTCTGTCCGTTAGGAGCGTTGAGTAATATTTTCAAGTTTACGCTTACCTTTATTGTTTTGGTAGCCTTGGCAGGAATTGCCGGATATGCCGGTCTGGTAATGAATTGGATTTGGATGCTGGGAGCTGCTGCCGTTATCTGTTATTTATACGAAATCATCTATTATAAGAGTAAGGCGTTTCCTTTGTTACGGATAACCCGAGATGAGGAAAAATGTAATAATTGCGGACTTTGTTCCAAACGTTGTCCGATGAGTATAGATGTAGCTCATTTAAAGACCGTCAAACATGTCGATTGTATGCTGTGCGGCGAATGTGTAGGTTCTTGCCATAATCAAGCTGTTCAGATTAACCGGAATCCCAGGTTCCGCTGGTTACCGGTTGTGTTGACTGTTGTTTTATTCTTCTTTGCTGTCTGGATGGGATCTCGCTGGGAATTACCTACAATATCGGAAAAATGGGGGGATGAAGCGAAATGGTCAAAATTAGAAATGTTTGAACGGGACGGCATGAAAACAGTGAAATGTTACGGAAGTTCTAAAGCTTTTGCTGCTAAAATGAAACAGGTTCCCGGCGTGTACGGGGTGACTACCTATGTCAATCGTTTTGCCGTTCAGGTATACTATAACCCGGAAGAAACAACTCAGGAGAAAGTAGAAAGAGCTATGTTTACCCCCACGAAAATGAAGCTGAAAGTTCCGGCTCCGGAAGTGGAAAAACTACAGGTAATAACCATTGGGGTAGAGAAATTGTTTGATAAGATGGACGTTACCTTCCTGTCTAATATTTTCCGTCAGAAAGAAGGATATTACGGGATTATTTCCCAATATGCCTGTCCGGTTCAGATTAAATTGTTTATAGATGCAAATAAACCGGTCGATAAAAAAGAGTTGAGGGAAATTGTAGAAACACATGAATTCGAGATGCTGTTACATGGAGGAGTGAAGAAAAAAGTAAGATGTGATTACGAATTTGTGTCTATGGATTCGAAAATAGATACGATTAGCCGGACAGAATTTTTGAATCTGATGTTTCCTAAAACGAAAACCACTTTTAAAGGAAATGTGGCTAAATATGATACAGATGTCGTAAAAGCGGTGTATGAAATGCCTTATGTAGGACTAGATAAACCATTAATTCAGAGAAGATTGCCTTATTTCGGCAGTTTTATTTCCACTTACGACGGGATTTTAGGTTATGAGACAGCTTTAAAAGGAGATATGCCTGTTATTCGGATTACTTATGTAAAAGGGGTATTAGACGACGGGAAAATCTGGGAAATACTTCAAAGTCCGAAATGGACTATTCATTATACGGATGGACGGGTGGAAGAAAAAGAGGCTCAATTGCCTTTTAAAACGCAGGGAAAAACAATAGAGTAAAAACAAGGTAAAATTGAAGGAATGAAAAGTATATTGAAACATTTAGTTGTTTTGTTGTTGTTGGGATGCCCTGCCGTAGTTCTGGCAGATGAGGGTATGTGGCTGATTAACCTGATGGAACAAATCAACTATCAGACGATGAAGGAAAAAGGCGTTCAGCTTTCTGCGGAAGAAATCTATAGTGAAACCCGGCCTTCTTTGAAAGATGCCATTGTCGCTTTGGATTATGGGAGCTGCACGGGGAGTATCATTTCCCGGAACGGATTGATGATTACCAATCACCATTGTGCTTACGATGACATCCAGAACATTAGTTCTATGGAACACGATTACTTAAAAAATGGATTTTGGGCAAAGAGTGCTGAGGAAGAAATTGTGATCCCCGGAAAAACTGTAATGTTTTTGCAAAAAGTGAAAGATGTTACTGAAGAATACCGTAAAGTGCTGGCAAAATATAATAAACCGGGAGAACATCAATCCTATTTTTCCCGGAGAGCAAGTGCCGAATTGGAGAAAAAGTATAAAGAGAAAGGTATTGAATTGTCCTGTGTACCTATGTTGAGAGGAGACCGGTATTATCTTTTCTACTATAAAGTGTATCCGGATGTACGTTTGGTAGGGGCTCCTTCTGCCAGGCTGGGTGCTTTTGGAGGAGATACGGATAATTGGTCCTGGCCGCAACACAAATGCGATTTTTCGCTATACCGCGTATATGCAGATAAAGACGGGAACCCTGCAAAGTATTCCAAAAATAATGTGCCTCTGCAGCCTAAGTATGTATTACCGGTATCTGTGGCTGGCTTGAAAGAAGGAGATTATGCCATGTTATTGGGATATCCCGGCTCGACGGCCCGTTACACTCCTTCTTTCGGGGTAGCTGAGAAAATTGATGTAACGGATCCGGCAATGGTAAAGGTGAGGGATGTCAAATTAGCTATTTTACGGGAAGCTATGCACGCGGATCCGGAGGTAAAATTACAGTATGCAGCTAAGTATTTCGGAAATAGTAATTATTGGAAATACGCCATAGGGGAAATGAAATATACCCGCCAATATGATGTTGTCGGATTGAAAACAGCGGAAGAAGCATTATTGACGGAGTGGATAAAAAGCGATCCGCAACGAATGGCAAAATATGGGAATTTAGTCGGGGAATTGCGGGAATGTTATGCTTTTCAGGCTCCCTATATTGCAGCGGATATTTACCACAAAGAAGCGATGATCAATGGTTCCGATATATTGCGTTTAGGGCTGCGGTTTAAAGCGGTTGAGGGGAGGATGAAAAAAGATAAATGCTGTAAAATGGAAAAAAATTGCGGCCAATGTCAGAATCTCCGGAAAGTGTGTGAGAACTATTTTAAGGATTATAATGAAAAGGTGGACCGGAAAGTTTTTGCTGCTACTTTACGTTTGTATATAGAAAATATGCATCCCGATTTTATAGCGGCAGAAATAGTGCAATTGGTGAAGAAATTTGGTTATAATTATGAGAAATTGACCGATTATGTCTATGAGCATTCTTTTCTGGCCAATAAGGAAAAACTGTTTTCCCAGTTGGACAAAGACCTCCGTTTAAAGGATATTGTTAAAGATCCGGCCTATATCATTATCCGTGCTGCTCAGGATAAAAATTATGAGTTGCGGGATTACCTGGAAAAGAACCGGCAGAAAATAGCAGAGTTGAGGACGAAATATACTGCAGCTTTATTAGAAATGAAGCGGGGAAAAGCTGTTTATCCGGATGCAAATTCTACCATGAGAATTACTTACGGAAATGTGGGTGGATATTCTTCAAAAGATGCCGTTTCCTATGCTTCTCATTCCACAATTGCCGGGTATCCTGAAAAATACGTAAAGGGGGATCCTGAATTTGATTTACCGGAAGATTTTCTGGAATTGGTGAAAAAAAGTGAATGGGGAAGATATGCCGGTGCGGACGGAAAATTATATACAGGATTTGTCACCAACCAGGATATTACAGGTGGTAATTCCGGCAGCCCGGTAATGAATGCCAAAGGAGAATTGGTGGGTCTGGCTTACGACGGGAACTGGGAGTCTATGGCAGGGGATTTGTATTTTCATCCGGAATACAACAAATGTGTATGCGTCGATATCCGTTTTGTGTTATGGGTAGTGGACCGTTATGCAGGAGCTAAACGGTTAATTGAAGAAATGAATATTCAGGAATAAATGATTAACAACTAAATAACTTTACTATGAAAAGAGCCATTTACTACGGCATCATACTGGCGGCTTTTTCGGTTCTCTTCTATTGTTGTGACGAAGAAGATGAAACGGCTTCTCCAGTGTTGAATCTTTCGGAGTCTTTTAAAGAATTGGACTTTCAAAAGAGTGTATTCGAAGTGGATCTGATGTCAAATACAAAATGGGAATTGGTAAATAAATCCTTGTGGATAAGTGCTGTTCCCGGGAGTGGTGACGGAGATACTAAGTTGACTTTTAGTATTGCAGCGAATGAGAATAATGAACGGAAAGATTCTGTTTATTATGAAGTGATTACAGGTATTGAAAAAGTAAGAAAATACTTTGTGGTTTCTCAGAAAGGTACACCTGCAGAGATTGAGATCAGTCCTTCTGGAGAAAAGAGTGTCGGTGAAAACGGGGAGGAATTTGAAGTGAAGGTATATACTAACAAAGACTGGACAGTAACTCCTTCTTCTGCCGATGAAAGTTGGATGAGTTTGAGCCGTACAGAAGGAAGCCGGGGAGATTCCATTGTAGTGGTAACGGTAAATTCCAATGAAGGAGATGCACGTACGGCTACTTTGACATTTCAGGCGGGAGTTGCAGTCGTTGAATTGATTGTGAAGCAGGAAGAGAATTCTTGTAAGGCCGAGTTTGTTTATGAGGGAGAAGTATATAGAAATGTCAAAATGAAAGACGGAAGATGCTGGATGGCAGAGAACCTCAGGTATGTACCGGCAGGTATGACTGTCTCTGACGACCCTGCTGATGACACCGGTATTTGGTATGCAAAGATGGAAAATAATGCGGATTCGGTGAAAGCTTACGGATATTTGTATAACTGGCCGACTGTTTTGGGAGGTGAAAACGCAACTGAAAAAGCGAGGGGAATTTGTCCTCCGGGGTATCATATCCCTTCCCAGGAAGAGTGGAATGCACTTTTAGAACCTTATAAACGGGAGGATGATAAAGTTTATCTGGAAGACCTGGAAGCTGACGGGTTCCAGTGTACTGTAGGCGGACAGCGAATGTTTAATGGCAAATTCACAGGCGTTCTTGGCTATATGTGGTCGTCTACCGATGCCAGTTCTGCTACCGTTTCTCAAAATAAAGGTTTGATGTTGAGCCCGGTACTGAAAACGGCTAGCGTTGCGAATGCCCGTTGGACGGTGGGGATTGGCTTGCGTTGTGTAAAGGACGAATAACGGGAGTGGGGAAAGCCTTTTTCAGGCTTCTGTGAGAGAATAAAAGAGCAAGGGGTTCCGGAGATTTATTTTTCGGGTACCCCTTTATGTTTTGTTTTAATGTTTGTTTAATTTTAAGCTATTGTAGCTTATTGTCAGACCTGCCTGTTAAGGGAAAAGTTTTATGGGATGAAAATCTGCCTGTTTTAAAATATCCTTACAATTACTGCTTGCCCTCAACGTAATAAAAAATGCATTTTACGGTTTGTTGTTCAATTCCTGTTGTCAGGCCGGCGTCCCGTTTGCCGGTTTTGGGCTTTTTGTAAAGGAAAGTCCGGTTGGAGGATTTGTGCTCCTTCTTTCGGCTGTCAGGTAGATAAAAATTTCTCCCTACAGTGTTGGGAAAGGAAATTTGTCTTCTAAAATGAAAAGAAAAGTATCTCCAGTAATACGGCGGTTCGCTGGTATTAAATTTATATTTGACCCAAGAAAGAAGAGGACCATAAGATCGATTTGTATAGCTGCCTGATTTTTAAAAATAAGGTAGTATGTATTTTTCTGGAGAAGAAACAGCTAATTTTTCTATGTTATATTTATTTGCTGTTTGCAGTCGGGCATAATTTATTTCCGTCTCCCTGTTCTATTTCTTTTGGATGGAAAAATCCGTTTTCAGCCTGCAGACTTCATCAGACTTTTATCTGTTAAGGCTGCCGGGAGCCATAATACCTGTGTCGATTTCTGCCTGTACGGCGAAATTACTGTATAATTTTTAGAAGAGGAAACGGTTTGACAATAATCAGTAACTTTCAGTTAAAAGTCAGGAGATGAGACTGCTTTTACACATCCTAATGTAAAGAATGAAGTTGGATAGTGTAAAGGTATGGATTAAAAATATATCTTTTACAGATTAATCTATTTGTTGTATAATTACAGGATTGGGAATATCTTCGTCCTCGTCTATAATTGTAGCTGCCAACAGCCACCATAACAGCAAAACAGATAAAAGGACAGCGGCGATAATTGTCCATATTTTTTGGGTTCTCTTTTTCATTTTTTATGTTGTTTTCAACATATACGCAAATCCGTAATAAAGAGTTAAGGGAAAAAAGAAAGAATCTGTTCTTGGAAAGTTCAGGTCAAAAAGGGTTGTTTCGATAGAATAATATCTAAAAAAAGAATAAAATTTGAGTTAGGAGGCATATTTATTTAGAAAAATTGTATTTTTATGATTAAAATAAACCAACTTTGCCGGATAATTTTGTTTTGAGCAGTTGAACAGGAAGGGAAGGAATTGTCTTATAAAATCATAAATACTTTGTCGGGCTTTTATTAAGTAAAATCTGGGATGGATGCTAAGGATGATATACTTTGCTTGATTAAAGGAGATGCTAAAGCCTTTGAGCGGATTTTCCGTTGTTATTCCCGGGCCATGTTTTTTATTGCAATGGGTTTGGTGAATGACCGGGATATAGCAGAAGATGCCGTACAGGAAAGTTTTGTGTATTTATGGAATCATCGCAGGCAAATAAATCCGGCTTATGACATTCAGTACTATCTGAAACAGTCAGTCCGGAATTATATTTTCAATTATTTCCGGCACCAGCATATTGAACAAAAACATGCTGAGAATTTAAACCGGGAACAGCAATTTTGGGGGGAATATTCACCGGAGGATTTCTCAGAACGGGTGGAGCAAGTCAAAAAAGTAATTCTCTCTTTACCTGAAAATTGCCGTAAAATATTCGTTATGTCTGTGGTGGAGGGGATGAGTTATTCGGATACGGCCTCGGCTTTGGACGTTTCTGTAAATACCGTAAAGACACAAGTAAAAATTGCTTACCGTAAGTTAAAAACTTCTTTTCAGGAATGTTCTCTGGATGAGATAGTTCCTCTTCTTTTTATCGTAATATCGAAATTTTTTTTATAAATTTTTCACCCTTTTTACCTTATTATGTTCATTATATATGATTTTTTCGATGAATAAGGGGAATTGTAAATTCCAACATGAAAAAGATGAAAGGATTATTTCAACAAATATGGCAATTTTTACAAGGTGAAAAGGAGGATTTGAAAGCCGATCCTGAAATCCGCGGAGCTCTGGAGCGTATGGCTCAGGTGACTCAGACGCCTGAGCCGGATTTTGAGCGGATGTGGGGAAGGGTTAAAAGGGCAACTATCGGAAAAAAAGAGAGGAGAATCCGGTTTTTTCAGGGGGTGGCGGCAGTATTATTACCGGTACTTATTCTTTCTGCAACTGTTTATTTTTATCGTTCAAAATATCTGTCTCCGCAGAAAGTTGTCAAGGTAGAAAAAAGAGTAGAAAATGATGCTGCAGTTCGTTTGACACTTGCAGATGGTAAAGTAATCCGGGTACATAAGGATTCGGTTGTCAATCTGGTGATAAACGAGGACGTGGCTATCCGGCACAAGTCTGTATCTACCCTGTCTTATGAAGTAAAATCGTCAGTTTCTCATCAACTGGAATATAACGTTTTAGAAATGCCTGTTGGAAGTAGTTATCAATTGACACTTTCTGACGGCAGTATAGTATACCTGAATTCCTGTAGCAAATTGAAGTATCCCGTAGCCTTTGTTGGAGATGAACGCCGGGTATTTTTGGAAGGAGAAGCTTACTTTGAAGTGAGGAGTGATCAGCGGCACCCTTTCCGGGTGGTGGTTGGAAATGTGGAAGTAGAAGCGGTAGGAACCCGTTTTAATATTAATGCTTATCCGGAAAAGAAAGGTGTGGAGACAACTTTAGTAAGAGGAAAAGTCAATGTAGAAGATGGAAATCAGAAAATAAGGCTTTTGCCGGGACAGCAAGCTTGTTGTTCTGAACAAAAAATACAGGTAAAGGAGGTAGATTACAGGGATTTTATCGGTTGGAAGAATGGAAAGTTTATTTTTAAAAAGATGTCCCTGGAGAATATTATGATTCAGATGGAGCGTTGGTATGGTTTAACGGTATTTTTCCGGAATCGGGAAGCTCAGCAATATACTTTTACAGGAATGATCGACCGGAATTTAACTCCTGAGGAAACTTTCCGGACCATAGAAAAGACAGTGGACGTAAGCTTTAGACTGAATGGCAAGACAGTAATCATAGAATAAAACTGAATAATAATAAAAAGAAACCGGTGATTGGTGCGAACAATCACCGGTAGATAACCGCCTGTTGTTTTTTGGAAGAGGACAACAGGTAATGTTGGATCTTAATTACAAATTTATGAAAAAAAAGCAATTAATTGCTATCCCCCGGGGGCAATTACTGAAAAAGACATTGCGTATTATGAGATTAACGCTGATTTTGATGTTGGCATTCATTTTCGACGTGAATGCATTGGGTTTTTCACAAGTGGTACGGGTTTCTGTCAATTGCCAGAACGAGTTGCTCAGTAAAGTCTTTAAAGACTTGGAAAATCAGACAAATTATTATTTTTTCTTTAACGACAAAAGTGTAAATACCGATCAGAGGGTCACTCTCTCTATTCAGGAAGAGGAATTGGACAAGGCGCTGAAAAAAATTATCGGTAACGGATATCAGTATGAGATTTCCAATAATCTGATTATTATTACAAAGTCTAAAGCTGTGGAACAGCTTATGGCAGAAGTAGAAAAAAAGCAATTGACTGGGGTGGTGAAGGATTCAAAAGGGGAACCGTTACCCGGTGTAAGTGTTGTCATAAAAGGTACAACGACCGGCACTGCTACCGATTTAGACGGGAAATTTGCGATTGATAGTCCTACTAATAAACCGGCCGTGCTGGTATTTTCATTTGTCGGCATGAAAAGTCAGGAGCTGACAGCAAGTCCGGATAAACCCCTGACGGTTGTGCTGGAAGACGATGCTCTGGTACTGGAGGATGTGGTGGTAACCGGATACCGGAGTATCAGTAAGACTACTTTTACCGGTTCTTCTACGAAGTTGCAGCAAGAGGATATCGCCCAAAAAGGAATTGTGGACGTCAGCCGCATGCTGGAAGGACAAGTGGCAGGTGTGAGCATACAAAACGTTTCCGGGACTTTCGGAGCTGCTCCGAAGGTAAGAGTACGCGGTGCGACCTCTTTGTCCGGAGAAAATAAGCCGCTATGGGTAATTGACGGAGTGGTACATGAAGATATTGTCAGTGTGAGTAATGACGAACTGACCAGTGGTGACCCGACTACGCTTTTGGGGTCTGCTGTGGCTGGTCTGAATGCTAATGATATTGAAAGTATCGATATTTTGAAAGATGCTGCAGCTACTGCTCTTTATGGGGCACGGGCGATGAACGGGGTGGTTGTGGTGTCGACTAAAAAAGGAACGGAAGGTCGTCCCATTGTAAGGTATTCCGGGAATTTTACAGTTCAATTGAGGCCTTCTTATGCAGATTACGATATTCTGAATTCGGGAGACCAAATGTCAATTTATGCTGAACTGGAGAGAAAGGGATTTCTGAATTCTGATCTGGTAAATGATCAGAACTCCGGTATTTATGGGAAAATGTATAAGTTGATTAATACTTATGATCCCGAAACCGGTAAATTCGGATTACCGAATACTGTAGAATCCCGCCGTCAGTTTTTACGCCGTTATGCAAATTCAAATACAGACTGGTTTAAGATTTTATTCCGGAATTCTTTACAACAGGAACATTCTATCAGTATTTCCGGAGGTAATCAGAGAAGCCGTACATACGGTTCTTTGAGTTTCCTGAACGATGAAGGCTGGAGCATCGGAACAAAAGTACGCCGTTATACCGCCAATATCCGCAATGATCTGAAACTGGCTGAAAATTTGAATCTGGGACTTCAGGTAATCGGTTCGGTCCGGGATCAGAAAGCACCCGGAGCTTTGTCAAGGAGGAGTAATACAGTAGAAGGAACTTACGACCGGGATTTTGATATAAATCCTTTCAGTTATGCTTTGAATACCAGCCGGGCAATGACTTGTTACGATGAAGAAGGGAATCTGGAGTTTTTTACCCGTAATTATGCCCCTTTTAATATCATTCACGAATTGAGGAATAATTCAATTCATTTGAAAATGGTAGATGTAAAAGCCCAGGTTGATTTGGGCTGGGAGATTGTAAAAGGACTCCGCTATGAATTTACGGGTGCTGTCCGCTATGTAAAATCCGACCGGGAGCATATGATCAAGGAGAAATCCAATATGGCAGAGGCTTACCGGGCCGATTACAATTCCACCATCCGGAAGAAAAATAAATTTCTCTATAAAGACAAAGAACATCCGGAAGCAGAACCTGTTTCCGTGTTGCCCTATGGCGGCTTTTACAATCGTACAGAGGATCAGCTGACCAGTTATGATGTCAGAAACTCCTTAAAATTTAATAAAAAAATCGGGCTTCATGAATTGAATATGATCGGAGGTATACAGGTGAAATATGCCGACCGTCAGGCTTTTAATAATACAGGATATGGTTATCAGTATGAAGAAGGAGGGAACGTAACCGTAGACTACCGGATTATGAAAATGATGATCGAAAGTAATTTCCCTTATTATGGAATGGGTACCACACGTGACCGTTTTGTCGCCTTTTACTATAATGCGGATTACGGATATGACGCCCGCTATATTTTCTCCGGTACGGTCCGCTATGATGGAACCAATGCTTTGGGAAAAAGCCGGACGGCCCGCTGGTTGCCTACCTGGAACGTCAGTGGAAAATGGAATATCAGTAATGAACATTTTATGGAACCGGTAAAATGGGTGGATCAATTGTCTTTGAGGGCCTCTTACGGTTTGACGGCTTCTATGAATAATTCCGCTTCCGCTTCCGCAAAATTTATCAATGGAAATACCAATCGTCCCAGTGCAGGGGATCAGGAATCTGTAATTAACCTGGATGCTTTGGAAAATGCCGATCTGACCTGGGAAAAAGGACATGTATTAAATCTAGGAATTGATCTGGGATTGTTTAACCGGAGGCTGGATGTGATTTTTGATTACTGGAGAAGGAATAGTTTCGACCTGATCGCAACGATGAAAACTTCTGGGATCGGAGGTATGATTAATAAAAAAGCAAATTATGCCGATATGGAATCCCGGGGATTCGATATTGCCATTGGTATTACGCCGATCCGGACAAAAGATTGGGGTTGGAAATCCAATTTTACTTTAGGATATACAAAAACCAAGATTACCAATTCCAAGAATTTACCCTCTATCAACAGTATGGTACGTTCTACCGGAGGAAATTTGGAAGGTTATCCGGTAAACAGTCTGTTTTCTGTTCAATTCTGTGGATTGACTCCGGATACTGGAGTACCTTTGATTTTAGATCAAAACGGAGAAATAGCTAAAACCATCGATTTCCAGAGCACGAAATTGAAATATTTGAAATATGAAGGACCGGTAGATCCTACTTATACCGGAGGATGGTCGAATACTTTCCGTTGGAAGGATTTGTCCGTTAATGTGTTCTTAACTTTCCAGGCCGGAAATAAGGTTCGTTTGGACGGACAGTTTAAGAAAGAATATACGGAACTGGATGCCATGTCGAAAGTGTTTAAAGACCGGTGGATGCAACCGGGTGATGAAAAATATACGAATGTTCCTTCTATTCCGGATGCGATAACTGTTTCCAATTTGTCGAGTATGTATGCTTATAGCGCATATAATTATACAAGCCTTCGGGTGGCAAAAGGGGATTTTATCCGCTTAAAGACCATCTCCCTGACTTACAGATTACCCAAATATATTTTGGAAAAGACAAAAATATTGAGTGAGATGTCCCTTACGGTGGCCGGAACGAATTTGTGGTTGATTTATGCCGATAAAAAATTCAATGGTCAGGATCCGGAATTTTACAATACCGGTGGAGTGGCCCAACCTCTTGCCCGTCAGTTTACCGTGGCTTTGAATATCGGTTTTTAAAGAAATGCCTTACAATGAAAAAGAATAAAATTGAAATGCATTTAAAAGATGGAATTATGAATAAATATATCAGAAATATCATTGCCGGCGGACTTATTTTATTGACCGGTTGTAATAATTTTTTGGATGAGGTGCCGGACGACAGAACTGAAATCGACTCGACATCCAAGCTGGCTAAATTGGTCGCTGATGCATATCCCAAAGCTTCTTATGCAGCAACTTTGAATTCAAGAGTGGATTTTGTAACCGATAAAGGTGCCGGTAATAAAGAATACGCTTCTAATACAGATCCTTTTTTCTGGCGGGATGTAACTGACGATACACAGGATACTCCCACTTATCTGTGGCAAAAGTTTTATTTCAGTATTGCGGAAGTAAATCATGCCTTAAAAGCTGCTGAAAAGATGGGGATGCCCAAAGAACAACTTCCTTATGTAGCTGAGGCGAAGATGATACGGGCTTTTTCTCATTTTATACTGGTTTCTCTGTACGCTCAGTTCTATGAACTGGGAGGAGCAAACAATGCTCCGGGTATTCCTTATGTAACGGAACCGGAAACCGTTGCTGTAGCCCATTATGACCGGGAGACGGTGGCTAAGACGTATGAGAAAATCGAACAGGATATTCTTGAATCGATTGATAAAATCGGTGCGGATGCCACTTATTCAGTGCCTCGGTATCATTTTACACAAGCTGCAGCTCACGCTTTTGCCAGTCGGTTTTATCTGTATAAAGGGGATTGGAATAATGTGATTTCTCATGCAAATAAAGTGTTTCCGAGGCCGGTAGAGTTTATCGGAGAAGAGGGAGTGAAAAATGTGGCCGCAACAGATCAGGCAGCCTTATACGCTAAGAATAATTTTCAGCCCTGGCTGACTACTTATGGAGCAGCTTCCGGTTCTGAAGAAATTAAAATCGCTTACGGTTCTTCCAGCAACACCTCCAATCTTTTACTGACAGAAATGGTATCCCGGATGTCCCGTTATGCCAATACCTGGAGATACGGAACCACTACCGATGACCTGGGAGTCACTTTGGATAAAAATGCTGCCAATGTTACAGGAGGGAGCTGGGCTTACCGGACCTATCATAAAGATGAAAATTATTATGTCCCGAAATTTTATGAATTGTTTATCAAGACTGATATCAATGCGAGCTCAGGAAAAATCTATACGATATTTCCTACTTTCCGGAATGAGGAGGTTTTGCTGAACCGGGCCGAGGCTTATGCAATGCTGGATAATTACGAAGCAGCGATCGCAGACTTGAATGTATTTTGCCGTCAGCGGATTTTGAATTATAAGGAAGATTTACATGTGATTACAGAGGCTGCCTTAATTAAGTATTACGCAACGACCCTCCAGAATGAAGAACATTTTATGAAAAAATACAATGCTTACGGTTCTGCTTCCTGGTCGGATTTAAAGAAATCCCTGATTTTATGTATACTCGATTTCCGCCGGAATGAATTTATGTGGGAAGGACTTCGGTACTGGGATTTGGTCAGGTATAAAATACCGGTAACGCATCGGACAAATACAGGAGAAGAAAATACGCTTTACCCGGGAGATGACCGCTGGGTACTGGAAATCCCTGAAACGGCTGTGTTGTCGGGAGTTGAACTGAATCCCCGGGAAAATTTGCTCAGTAAAAAATGGTAAACCTCATTCAATTTAATATCGGAATTATGAAAAAACTAAAATATTTAATATGCCTCGCTCTGCTTTGGACAGTTTGGGGATGCTCCGAGGAAAAATTTACCCCCGATCAGTATTTGCATGGATTGGGAGGAGATGACTATGCTCCGAACGAAATAGATGAGTGGATTATGGAGAATTTTACGGTTCCTTATAATATGGAAGTAAAATACAGATGGGATCAATCGGAATTAGACTTAAATAAAACTTTAGTACCGGTAAAGGAAGAAGTCGTGATCCCGGTCATGCAAATTGTAAAGCATGTTTGGATAGAACCTTATGAAGTTTTATCAGGGGTTGATTTTATCCGCTTGTATTCTCCCAAAAAGTATGTATTGGTGGGAAGTCCTATGTATAATTCTGACGGAACAATTACGGTGGGTCAAGCCGAAGGAGGAAGAAAGATTACCCTTTTCCGTTTAAACAGGTTTACACCGACAGATAAAGAGCTGATTCAGGAAATTATGAAGACAGTACACCATGAATTTGTACATACCTTGCATCAGACGATTATGTACCCGGAAGAATTTAAACAGATAACCCCTGCCGGATATACTTCTTCCTGGAATAATGTAGACGAAGAAGAAGCGTTGGGCCTGGGATTTGTCAGCCGCTATGCTTGTAGTGAGGCCGATGAAGATTTTGCCGAAATGATTTCCCGTATTGCCGTATACGGCAAGGACTGGTGGGAAGAGAGAATCACTAAGGCCCATGAAATGTATGTCAGCGCTTCCCCCGGTCAATATGCTTATGATCCTGCTGAGGCAATGAGACAAAAGGAAACAATTGTTATTAATTATTTGAAAAATATCTGGGGGATCGATTTTTATGATCATGATGGGGAAAAAGGATTGGTGACGTTGGTACAGGAAGCTTTGAACCGGGTGTTAAATGAAGAGTATGAATTGTAAATTCGGAATGGATATGAAAAAATATATATTTATGCTATTATCTGTTTTATTACTGGGATGTGATAAAATGGAAGACAATGTGTTTTCGGAGGATCCTGATAATCGTTTGAAAAAAACAGAAGAAGAATACCGGCAGACGATATTGGCTGCTCCGAACGGATGGTTCCTGGCTATAAATACAAAAAATAACGGAGCCTATCGATTCTGGATGTCTTTTACGGAAGAGGGAAAAGTGGCTATGTTAGCCGATATGGATGCTACATTAAACAATGTGGGAGAGACTTCCCTGGTCCCTTCTGAATCTACCTGGCAATTAAAAGCCTTACTGGCCCCTTCTTTACTCTTTGAAACATATAGCTATCTGCATATTTTGGCAGATCCGGATAATGGTGTGAACGGAGGAACAAAAGGAGAAGGCTTCGGGTCGGATTTTGAATTCCGGATTGTCAGTGAAGATAACGGGGGATTAAATCTGAAAGGAAATTTCAATAATTGTTTGGCCCGCATGGATCCGGCTACCCCTGAAGAAGCCGTAAAAGCTTCGGAAGGAGGACTGAAGGCTGTGTTGGAAAAACATGCCGCTTATCTGGAAGCTGTCCGCTTTCCCGTCATTGAAGTAGGAAAGACAAGATATCTGATTAAACCCAATACCCGTAAGACCGATTTTGCCTATATGGATGGAGAAAATAATCTGGTAGAAAAAACGGTAGGTTCTTATTTGGATTTTAATACGCTTACACAAGATGCTTTGGCCGGCAATGTTTATTTCTTTGAACCTGTTGTACTCGATGGAATGACTTTCAACGGATTGAAATGGAAAGGCGAAAGTTATCAGGTAGAAATCGGAGGACAAACTTATGATGTTTTTGATAATAAGGTACCTCCTTATCCTCTGCATTTCGGGTACAATCAGACATTCAGTCAATTGTATGTGAATGCAAATACCATGCAGGGAACCCTGACTGATCCTTTTATGAGTGATCTCTATACACCCGCCTATAAACGTTTGGGCGGAAAAAACCGCTATATTCAGGAAATGTATTGTAAATTTGTGATGGACGCTCTGAGCGGTAAACCAATTATGGAATTCGGAGTAACTTATGAGAATAAGAGCAGTGGGAAAACTTTTACAGCCAAATGGCGTTATCCGTATGAAATAAATGAAGATGGTACCCTTACTTTTACCGACCGGGAACAGGCTGGGTCTACCAATGAATTTCTTTATGAAGAATATATGTATGAATTACCGGATTTTTTCTGCGGTTTGGAATATTCTAATTATAAGGATGCCGATAACTGGAGCCAGGTGGTAAAATCGAAAATTATTCCTCATACTTTTAAAATCGATTGGGCCGAGAATAATACTCCAGGATTGAGTGGAAATATCGGCGGACTTTTCCGGGTAGAACAGGAAAAACTGTTTATTGCAGGACAATTGAAACAGTAATTTATATTAAAGCGATAAGTTATGAAATATATAAAGTTTTTAGGACTATTATGGATAGTCGGTTTTTGGGGAGTTTTGTCTTCCTGTTCAGACGACGATGAAATTCAAGGACCATTGGTTATACAAACAGGATTGTTGAAAAATGTTACGTACTCTACGGCTGTATGCGGGGGAGTTATTTCCGGAGGAGAAGGTATCGGGGAACGCGGGGTCTGCTGGAGTACAACGGAACATCCGACAGTGACAGATCAACATACGACAGACGGAAAAGGCAGAGGTGAATTTTTAAGTGAAATTGGCGGCTTGCAGGAAGGTACTCTCTATTATGTGAGGGCTTATGCTTATACGAGTGAAGGTGTACAATACGGAGACGAAAAATGGTGTATGACTTTGGCACAAGGACGTCCTACTATAGCTATGATTTCCGTTAGCGATGTAAAAGAAACCTCTGCGGTAGTGAAAGCGGAAGTATTTACAGACGGAGGCGTGGAAATTACGGAACGGGGGATTGTTTATGCTTTAAAGACAGCAGTAGAAGAAGAACTGACCTTTGAAAATGCGACAAAGGTAATAGTGGAAGGAAAGGTGGGGGCTTTGAAATGTGCCTTGGAAGGCCTGACTGACCATTCGGAATACATCTGCCGTGCTTTTGTTTCTTATGCCCAGGGGACAGTGTATGCGCAGCCTTTGTATTTTACCACGGAAATGTTTCCTGGTCCGGCAGTGGAAATTGTAAATATAGACGATATTCAGGGGGAATCTTTCCGGGTAACTGTAAAAGCTGTTTCCGGCACTCCCTTACCTATACTGGAATATGGTTTTGTATACGGAGAAAATGCTGTTCCCACTTTGGAAAATACTAAAGTAGCCTTAGGAGACGGAGACGGAGAGAAGAGTTATAAACTGGAAGGATTGGAACAAGGGGTTATTTATCAGGTACGTCCGTATGCCATGAACAAAAACGGCGTGGTTTTCGGTGAGATTCGAAGTGCAGTAACTTTGAGTTATAAAGCCATTATCGCTACACAGCTTTCTGCTCACATTACAGCCCACCGGGCTTATGCGGGAGGAGAAATAACGAGTACCGGTCTGTTGAATGCGCCTATTACCGAAGCCGGTATTTGTTGGAGTACTTCGCATAATCCGGTGATTACAGGAAATAAGTTGGCTGTAGAAGGAGTGGATGGAGAGCATTTGAAATTTGAACCCGTTCAATTGTTTCCTTTGAACCCGAATACTACTTATTATGTGAGAGCTTATGTTACGAATGAATACGGTACTGCCTACGGGGAAGAGGAGACTTTTAAAACCCGCCAACCGGTGGCCGACTACTTCAAAGCAGAAGCGAGCACAGACGAAAATCCCCTATTTAATGCTTTAAATTTGACGTCAGATTTCCTGGACGAAAAGGCTTCCGCCGATCAGGTTGAAGCTTATAATAAGTTGGTACCGATTCTGACTTCTTATGGAAAACGGATATTGAAAGCTTATCGGATTAGTTTGGGAACAAATGAAACCAAAGAACTTTCTTATATTTATACTTCTCTTGAATATGAGAATTCTTCTGCTAAAGCCTATAGTGCAATCTGGCGTTCTCAACTGACCGTAGATGCAAATTATCAGTATACCGTTTCACATCACGCTATCAATACCGGAAATAACAATGCTTCCAATATCATTAATAGTGCCGGGAAGAACGGGCAGACGGAAGATTTGGAGCGCAGTATGAATTATTTAACGGAAGGTCCGTTCGTAATAGATTGGGATACTGAAAGTTCGACTACCTTTAATAGTGCTTTTTATATTATTCCGGTAAATGCTCCTGAAAAATATAAACGTATGGAAGTATACCGTAATTCAAAGATTATTGTTTACGACCCCTGGTGGTGATTTCTTTTTGGGTGAGCATGAAAATACTCCGGCCTCGACCGGAGTATTTTTATTTTTAGGAATGTGATCGGTCTGAAAGAATGCAAAGGGATATGATTTTCTTCCGCTTTTTTCCGGTACTGAATGCTGGGATTGGTATAAATTTGGAGGGATGTCCTCCAGTTAAACGAGGTTTGTATTTCTAAGCCGGTAGCCGCGCGGGCACGGTTTCAATAGTCATTTGCTTTGTAATAATGCGGTTGTAAAATTGAACAGGAACGCTATGTTTTCTACCCTTTTGGTAATGGAAAGCTTAAATTATAACTGCGCTATAGCAGGGACGTATCCTTTTGTCAAAATATGGTAATTGTCTGTAGCATTACGTTGGTTATAAGTGATTTGTGGTAATTGTGCATTAAATAAAGTTAAGGAAGGGAACAATTTCGCCTGAAGAGAGTTTAATGGATAAAACGCAAGTTGAAACAATTCGTAAAGCCTGTTTGAAGGGCGAAAGAATGTTTTAATCAATTATCCTGAGGGAGTAAAATGGTCAGGAGGGAAACGGGCATTTAAAACAAGAAATATGGAGAAGACATTTTTAAACTATCCGGATTGGCAGGATACAGCAGATACGATACATTTATTTTTACAGGTGGCAGGAAAAGTAAAAGTCGAGAGATGTGCCCCCCGTCCGGAATGGGAACATGTATTGCTTTATTTATTACCGGATGGATTGACAACCGGTTTAATTCCGGGAGATAATTCCCCTTTCTCCGTATTTTTTGATTTTCGTCAACATCAGGTTGAATTCCGGAATGGGGAAGGGAAAAGGGTGGATATTCCTTTGGAAGATGGGCTGAGTGTTGCCGATTTTTATAAACAATTTAATAACGCTTTGGAGCAATTGGGATCCCCTACACCTCTTTGTGTAAAAGCCCAGCAATTTTACGAACCTGTCGATCTGGATAAAGACGAGAAACATCATACCTATGATAAAATAGCAATCCGGAAATGGCTTCAAAGTCTTTTTTTCGCTTACAAAGCCATGTCTCTTTACTTAGCCCCTTTTCATGGAAAAATTCACTATCCGGCCTATTATTTTGGAAGAATGGATCTGAGTTGCATGGTATTTAACGGAGAGTTAGTGGCAAACCCTTCGGGAAATAAAATTGTGAACAAAGCCTTAGACGAAGGGATGTATGCTTGCGGATTCTGGCCGGGAGATATCAGTTCACCTCAGGCTGCTTTTTACGCCCTGCCTTACCCGTTTATTGAAGATTTAAAAGATAATACAGCCTTGCTACAACCGGATAAAGCTATTTTCAAACCGGATAAAAAAGAATTTTTCTTGGCTTTAGAAGACGCATTCTCTTATCCCAATCCGGAAAAAGCCGTTGTCAGTTTTTTTAAATCAGGTTTTGATACATTACAACAAATACAACCTTGGAGGAACCTGAATTTTGTGAGTAAACAGTAAAAGGAATTAATATTTTAATGATAAACACCTCTGAAAAATGTTTTTCTTTTCCAGAGGTGTAAAATTATGTTATTGATGAAGAACGACATACTAATTTTCTTCAGCACACTCAGAAGAATAGGGATTACAGTTTGTATTCACAGAACAGATAGCTGTATCTCCGCAAAGAGTAGTAACACAAGCAGATGAAAAATCACAGAGGTCAATAGATATACAGTGATCTTCGCTAGGGGGTAGGCCTGGCTCCCCCTCATCCCCTTTTCCCCCTCTTAACTTCATCATTGCATTTTCGTTTAAAGGAATGATGATTTCTTTTTTTAATTCTAATTTTTTCATGCAATTGATGTTAGATTATTTTCGTTAATTTGTTGTTGTAAAGAAATAGATTAATAATCCGTATCTTCACAGCCATGGATAGTTTCTTCACAATTTGCTGCGCTTAAACATGTTATTGTATCCTCGTCACAGATTCCGGTAGCTATACAATCCCCGGATTCACACCAGCGGTCTGTTTCACAAATATTTAAAGTTTCTCTAATATCATCATCTCCGTTTTCACCGTTTCTTCCTCCAAACAGTTTATGCATAGCGTTTCTGTTCAGAACGGTAATAATTTCTTTTTTCAATTTAAGTTCTTTCATGCTGATTAGATTAATGTAAATATTTAATATGATGAGTAATAATGAATGCAAATATAATTATTTGTTGTAAATAAATTAAAAATTTTATTTATAATGTTATAAATTAATTTTTAATTTATATGGTTCATTTAAAAAGTATGATTTAAATGATAAATAATTTGGGCATTAAGTAATTTAATATCCATAATTTGTATGGAATTAAAACTAAATGAAATATAAAATGTAATTAAATAAAACCCTTTCATATTTCTCTTTAAAAAGTTTTTTATCAATATTTTGGTAGGTAATAAAAAAGCATTACATTTGTAGCCGCAATAGGGCAATAGTCCGGGCGCTTAGCTCAGTTGGTTCAGAGCATCTGGTTTACACCCAGAGGGTCGGGGGTTCGAATCCCTCAGCGCCCACCTTAAAGAGATCTTTTACAAGGTCTCTTTTTTTAGGCTTTTAGAATTTTGAATCTAAAAAATATTATGAAGTTCTATAAATAGAATCAAATATTTAACAAATTTCACCATTCTAATTAACCTTATTTAACTATAAGGATATTGTAAATAAAAAATGATCATTTAATTTTGCCCTGTCTTTTAAAAAGATTGTTTTTCATAAGTTTGTATGGTTTAGGTTAGTAGTTAGTAAATGTTAAGGGGTCGGTTTCCGGCCCTTTTTCATTTAACAGACTTTTTTCCTTAGGAGATACAGTATTTTGAGAATTCGTTCAGATACTGTATTTTTAGTCCGGTGTTCAAATACGTTTAAAAATATAAATAATGAGAGGTATTATAGAAATAGAGGGAATGGAGTTTTTTGCTTACCACGGTTGTTTTGAGGCAGAACAAATTGTCGGGAATAAATTTAGAGTATACGTTTGTTTGCATTATGATGCTAAACAGGCTGCTCAGACGGATGCGATCGGAGATGCCCTCAGTTATCAGACAGCCTATGAAATAATCGCTTCGGAAATGATGAAGCGTTCCCATCTATTGGAACACCTCGCTCAACGCATTTTGGATGCTTTATACCAAACTTTTCCCCAATTAAAGTATGCCCGTATAAAAATTTCCAAAATGAATCCGCCGTTAGGGGGGAAAATTGAATGTACGAGTGTTACTTTAGAAAAATAATTTTTGAGTATTATTTCTTCATTTTATTGATTTATAAAGAATTGGAAAATTCTCTTTTTCTTTCTCTAAATAACTCGGATAATTTTTTGTGTATTTAACAAAAACGTCCTATCTTTGCAACGCAAAACCTAACAGGGTCGGTTGGCCGAGCGGTTAGGCAGCGGTCTGCAAAACCGCGTACAGCAGTTCAAATCTGCTACCGACCTCTATTTTGAGCAGCAATCACTTGATTCCAGGTGGTTGCTGCTTTTCTTTGTTCAGAATAACACCCGGGGACGGGGGAAGGTGCTATTTAATGATTAAGTTAATCTTATAAATGTTGCTGTATTATTATTCGGTTATTTAGATATATTCCGTGCTGATAACACCTTCCCCCGTCCCCGGGTGTTATTTTGGGTTTTTATCTTTATCTTTGGGAAGGAAAAAAGAGTTAGAGAGGTCTATGGGAAATCAAATTACGATTTATACAGATGGGGCTGCTAGTGGAAATCCCGGTCCGGGAGGTTTGGGCGTTGTTTTATTGGCTGGCCCCTACCGTAAAGAGTTGATGGCTGGATTTCGGCTGACGACCAATAATCGCATGGAATTATTGGCGGTTATTATCGGTTTGGAAGCGTTAAAAAATACGGGAGAAGAAGTAACCATTTATTCGGATTCCCGTTATGTAGTGGATGCCGTAGAAAAAGGCTGGTTGTTTGGCTGGGAGAAAAAAGGGTTTAAAGGGAAAAAAAACCCGGATTTATGGCAGCGCTTTTTAAACGTATACCGTAAACACCGCATTCGTTTCATTTGGGTAAAAGGACATGCCGAGGTCCCCGAAAACGAACGTTGTGATCAGCTGGCCGTTCAGGCTTATAAAAGCGAAAATCTACAAGTGGATTTTTATTATGAAAGTGAAGGAAGAAAGGAGAGTAGTTCCTTTAGCTGATCAGAGGTTATTGCCGTAATTTTTGGATGGTATTCCTGTATAGAAAAGGGGGAGAGGAATAATTAAGTAAATGAATAAAATCGTAATCCTGTAAAGCAATTGACGGACGAGCCATGCCTGACAATTGGCAATAAGAGTATATTAACCTATTCAAGTGCGGATGAGCTGCTTTTTAAGCCGAAAACAAAAGAAAACGGCTAACTATAATATTCGTTGTTTTTTTATACAGGGGAACATACGGTTCCGGTTTTTTAGAATTTTGAGAAAAATATTTACAAGGAAAAATAAAACCGGAATTTTAGGAAAAAAAGAATTGATTGTCAGTTTGATGCTTTTTGGAAAATCATGATTAAAAATTTTTACTTATTAAGGAAAAAATATTTCAATTTTTAGCTTTGTGAAATATTTAAATATGTATTTTTGTGTCGAATTTTTAAACTCCCAATCATAATGAAAAAGATATTAATCGTCGGTGCAGGTGGACAGATCGGATCGGAATTAGTACCGCATCTGAGGTCTCTTTACGGAAACAACAATGTTGTTGCTGCTGATATCAGTGTTGAAAAGTGTAAACATCTGGCAGAGGATGGACCTTTTGAAGAACTGAATGTACTCGATAAGGATAAGTACATTAGTATTGTCAGAAAATACGGAATCGATAGCATCTTTAATTTAGTGGCCCTTTTATCGGCAACTGGAGAAAAGAATCCGGAACTTGCCTGGAATATCAATATCGGGGCATTGACCAATTCGCTGAATATTGCCAAAGACAATAATTGTGCCGTATTTACTCCGAGTTCTATCGGGGCTTTTGGAAAAGATACTCCGAAGGATAAAACGCCTCAGGATACTTTACAGCGTTCGAACACAACTATTTATGGAGTTTGTAAAGTGACCGGGGAATTATTGAGTGATTATTATTTTTACCGCTTTGGAGTTGATACCCGTAGTGTACGTTTCCCGGGACTTATTTCTTATGTAACATTACCCGGAGGAGGAACCACGGATTATGCTGTAGAAATATATTACGATGCTATCCGTAAGGGAGCTTTCACTTGTAATGTAAAAGCCGGTACTTATATGGATATGATGTATATGCCGGATGCTTTGCGGGCTGTAGTGGAACTGATGGAAGCTGATCCGACGAAATTAAAACACCGGAATAGTTTTAATATTGCCGCTATGAGTTTCGAACCGGAACAGATTGCTGCGGAAATCCGGAAACATATTCCCGGATTTGTAATGGATTATCAGGTAGATCCCGTTAAGCAGGCTATTGCTGACAGTTGGCCTAATAGTATGGATGATTCCTGTGCGCATGAAGAATGGGGTTGGAAAGCCGAGTATAATCTTCAGAATATGACGACTGATATGTTGGTGAAAGTGAAAGAAAAATTCGATGCCGGTTTAGTAAAATAGAATTGTCTACAAGTTCCGTAAGGTAAGTCAAAAGAACAAATATAAAATATTTGTAAAGCCGGAAGGAAAAAGGGACATAAACTTTTCAGATAAAAAATATCCGGAAAGTTGGAACGATAGACAGAAAGTAAACTTTTCAGATAAAAAAAGCGGTGAAAGCCGCTTTTTTTATTTTTTGTGATTAATTTTAGGGTCACATTATTATACTGCATTATGTCGAAAAATAAGAAAAAAGGCGAACCTGTAATAGGAAAGTCTGAATTGAGAAAATGTTTGGGAGAATTATTCGCCAAACATCCGGGCTTGTGTTGCAATTACAAGCAGATAGCCAAGCAACTGGAGGTAAAAAATATGGAGACGAAGCGGTTGATTATCGGGGTGTTGGAAGAAATGGCAGAACAAGGAGAATTGATGGAAGAGACGAAAGGGCGTTATAAGAGTAAGGCTGTTGGGTCGTATACTACAGGAATAGTAGAATTAACGGCGAAAGGTGCTGCTTACATCCTTTCGGAAGAGTACAAAGAAGACATCTTTGTGGCTTTCCCCAATTTGAAACATGCCTTAAACGGGGATAAAGTAAAAATATTGGTATATGCCCGGAGTAAATCGAGAAGGCCGGAAGGGGAAGTTGTCGAAATTCTGGAACGGAAGAAAAATACTTTTGTAGGAATTATCCAGCGTTTGGAAAACTATGCATTTCTGATGCCTAGTGGAAAACAACTTCCTTATGACGTATTTATTCCTTTGAGTCATTTGGGAGGAGCTAAAAATGGGGATAAAGTGGTGGTACAAATTACAGAGTGGCCTGAAAATCAGAAAAACCCTGTAGGAACTGTTATTCAGGTATTGGGGCGTCCTGGAGATAACGATACGGAGATGAATGCGATTATGGCGGAATATGAATTACCTGTAGCTTTTCCTTCTAAAGTGTTAAAGGCTGCCGAACGCATAAAATTAGAGTTGCCGGAAGAAGAAATTGCCCGGAGACGGGATTTCCGGGAGGTGGTCACTTTCACTATAGATCCAAAGGATGCAAAGGATTATGACGATGCTCTTTCCGTGCGGGAACTGGGAGAAGATTGTTATGAGGTGGGGATACATATTGCGGATGTGAGTTATTATGTGTCTCCGGATACCGTTTTGGATAAAGAAGCTTATTTACGGGGTACTTCTGTCTATCTGGTCGATCGGACTGTGCCCATGTTGCCGGAAAAATTGTCGAATGGAGTATGTTCTTTACGTCCTGATGAAGATAAACTTTGTTTTTCTGCTGTATTTAAATTGGATCAGAATGCGCAAGTGTTGGATCAATGGTTTGGAAAAACAGTAATCAGGTCAAAGCGCCGGTTTACTTATGAAGAAGCTCAGGTGATGATAGAGGGTGCGGAAGGAGATTACCGGAAAGAAATTTTGCAATTAAATGGTCTGGCCCGGAAATTGAGGGAAGAGCGGTTTAAAAACGGGGCCATCGATTTTGACCGGGTGGAAGTAAAATTTGAGCTCGATGAAAAGGGGAAACCTTTGGGAGTTTATTTCAAACAATCGAAAGAAGCCAACAAATTGATTGAGGAATTTATGTTGCTGGCGAATAAAAAGGTAGCAGAATGTATTGGAAAGATAAAGAACGGACAAAAACCGAAGACATTTGTTTACCGTGTACACGATAAACCGCTGGAAGATAAATTGGAGGAATTCAATAGTTTTGTGTCTAAATTCGGATATGGGCTAAAATTGACGAGCCGGAAAAGCTTGACCACTTCGATGAATAAATTAATGCAGGAGGTGAAAAACCGTCCTGAACAGAATATGATCGAGACTCTGGCTATACGGACTATGGCGAAAGCTGTTTATTCTACGGTGAATATTGGACATTACGGACTGGCATTTGATTATTATACTCATTTCACTTCTCCTATCCGGCGTTATCCGGATGTAATGGTTCACCGTTTATTGCAGCGTTATTTAGATGGAGGGCGTTCGGTAAATCAGGAAAAATATGAAGAATGGTGTAAATATTCTTCAGATAGGGAACAATTGGCTGCAAATGCTGAACGGGCTTCTGTTAAATATAAGCAGGTCGAATTTATGGCCGATAAAATCGGTCAGAATTTTGAAGGTACGATTTCCGGTGTTTCCCAATGGGGATTTTATGTAGAATTGGACGATTCAAAATGTGAGGGCTTGGTATCAGTGAATCAGCTGGAAGACGATTATTACGAATTTGATGAAAAAAACTATTCTATTGTCGGAAGGCATCATGGACGAAAATATCAATTGGGGGATAAAGTAGTGGTGAAAGTGGCAAAAGCGAATCTGGTTGCCCGTCAATTGGATTACGAATTAGTATGTAAAGAAAAAGAATCTTCTTTACAAATGAAGCGGGCAGATAAGAGTGATAAAAAAGGAAATAAACGAAAGGGAAGCGCACGTTCTGGAAAAAGAAAATAGATTGATTTTGGGAGCTTTTTTTAATTTTCATTGACATGTTGACTTTTACAATTTGTTTACTGATTCTCGTTGGTGGTTATTTCACGTATGGACGGTATATAGAACGGATTTTTGGACCGGATGCAAAGCGACTTACACCGGCAATTACCAAAGCAGACGGAGTAGATTATATTCCCTTGCCTACCTGGAAGATATTTATGATTCAATTTCTGAATATTGCAGGTCTGGGGCCTATTTTCGGAGCGATTATGGGGGCTAAATTCGGGACGGCTTCTTACCTTTGGATTGTTTTGGGGAGTGTTTTGGCCGGTGCTACTCACGATTATCTGGCAGGTATGCTTTCTTTGCGGCATGGAGGGGAAAGCTTGCCCGAAATTATTGGTCGTTACCTGGGATTCACCACAAAACAAGTAATGCGGGGATTTACCGTTATCTTGATGATATTAGTGGGAGCGGTGTTTGTTGCTGGTCCTGCAGGACTTTTGGCAAAGCTGACTCCGGATTCCATGGATGTGACTTTTTGGATAATCGTTGTGTTTATTTATTACATAATGGCAACTTTATTACCGATTGATAAAATTATCGGTAAGATTTATCCGGTTTTTGCTGTGGCGTTATTATTCATGGCAGTGGGAATTTTAGTGATGTTGTACGTATATTACCCGGATTTACCGGAAGTGTGGGAGGGGGTACAGAATATTCATCCCAATGCAGCTGTATTGCCTATTTTCCCTGTTATGTTTGTGAGTATTGCCTGCGGGGCTATTTCCGGTTTTCATGCTACCCAATCTCCTCTCATGGCCCGGTGTATGACCAATGAGAAATACGGGCGTCCGGTATTTTACGGAGCGATGATTACTGAGGGAATTGTAGCATTGATTTGGGCTGCTGCTGCCACTTACTTTTACCATGAGAATGGGACGTCAGAGAGCAATGCTTCCGTTATTGTAGACGCGATTACCCGGAATTGGCTGGGTACTGTCGGAGGAATTTTAGCCATACTGGGTGTTGTTGCTGCTCCGATTACTTCCGGGGATACTGCTTTCCGTTCGGCCCGGCTGATTGTTGCCGATTTTATGAAGATGGAGCAAAAAAGTATCCGCAGGCGTTTGTATATTTGCATTCCGATGTTTATTATTGCTGTATGTCTGTTGTTATACAGTTTAAAAGATGCTGAGGGATTTGATAAAATCTGGCGGTATTTTGCTTGGGGTAACCAAACTTTGGCCGTATTTACATTGTGGGCGGTTACGGTTTTTCTGGTAAAGGCCCGGAAGAATTATTGGGTGACTTTTATTCCGGCTTTATTTATGACAAGCGTATGTGCTACTTATATTTGTATCGCTCCGGAGGGATTGCATCAGTCCCATTTTATTTCTTATTGCGTGGGCATTGCTTGTGTGTTGATAGCGATCATTTGGTTTTTGAGCTGGAAGTTAAAAAGTGAGAAATTGATTTATAAAGTTGAAGGATAATAAAAAAGAAGTGATGACGAAAAAGAAGCAGGTGATTTTTTCTTCCTTATTGGGTGTGGTATTGCTCGTTATAATCTTTATGCCGAAGCGGGAAGTGGTGATAGAGTCATTGGATGAAGTAGATGTGACAGATTCTACAGAAGTGCAGGAGATTGTTTATAAGTACGGAATTCCTGTAAATGATTATGATGTGGACTATGGAGTGGTGAAACGCAATCAGAGTCTTTCCACTATCCTGGGAACGCACGGTTTAAGCAGTAGGCAGATTCACGATCTGGGGCAATGTGCTAAGGGGATATTTGACGTGCGGAAGATTAAGGGAGGGCAAGCCTATGCTTTTTTTTCCCGGAAGGACAGTCTGGCAACACCGGAATATTTTGTCTATGAAGCCGATCCCCGTTCCTATGTGGTTTTTCGTTTAAAAGAAGATTATGAGGTAGCGGTGGGAAAATATCCGGTGGAGTGGAAACGAAAAGAAGTAAAAGGAACTGTACAATCCTCCTTGTGGAATGCGATGGTGAGTTGCAGTACGGATCCTCTTTTGGCAGTAGAATTATCCCGTATATTTGGTTGGTCTATTGATTTTTTCGGTTTGCAGCGGAAGGATGAATTCCGTGTGATTTATGAACAGGAGTGTGTTGAAGGACAGGAATTAGCTAATTTTAATATTGTCGGAGCTGTTTTCCGGCATGCTGATAGTTCGTATTATGCGATTCCTTTTTTACAAAACGGGGAAATTCTTTTCTTTAACGAGCACGGGAAAAGTCTGGAAGGCGCTTTTTTAAAAGCTCCTTTGGATTATTTCCGGATTTCATCCCGTTTTTCCAATAGCCGTTTCCATCCTGTACTGAAAAAATACAGGGCGCATCATGGCGTAGATTATGCCGCACCTGTCGGTACTCCCGTTTATGCAATCGGGGCGGGAACCGTCATTGCAAAAGGATATCAGGCGAATGGAGGGGGAAATTATCTGAAGATTAAGCACAATGGAACTTATACCACTACTTATATGCATTTGTCCCGTTTTGAAAAGGGGATAAAAGTGGGGTCTAAAGTGGCTCAGAAAGAAGTGATCGGATATGTAGGGAGCACTGGTTTGGCAACTGGCCCCCATTTGGACTTCAGAGTATTCGAAAACGGACGTCCCGTGAATCCGCTAACCATTAAATCCCAGCCCAAAGAGCCGGTAAAACCGGAAAATCTGGCTCAGTTCAATGTGTTAAGAGATTCTATTATGGAACAGCTGAGCAGATTGTGATTTAAAATTTAAGTTTCTTTTCTATCTCTCCTGTCACTTTGTAGTATAACCAGCTGCCCGAACGTTTCCCTTTTTTATATTTTCCTTCGCAGAGCAGATGACCGGTAGAATAATAGAATTTAGCATTTCCATGCCGCTTCCCTTTGCGGTATTCCAATTCGGTGCGAAGCGTCCCGTCGGGAAGGAACTCCCGGAAGATTCGGATTTCTCCGGCATTGTAGGTGATTTCTGCTCTTATTTTTTGATTGTTGTAGAAAAGCCGGGCTATTCCGTCTGGTTGCCCGTTACGGTAGGGGAATTGCCCGGTAAATGCTGATTGTTTATTGTATAAATTCCAGAAACCATTCGGATTTCCGTCTTTAAGCCGTCCTTTCATCGTAAAGTCTGCTGTTTCATAGGTAAAGTCCGTAAGTGTACTTACGACAATACTGTCGGGCAATACAGGGTGATACCGGCCGGATTCGACTTCGTCTGCCAGATTTTCAAATTCTTCATTCAATTCTTTTATAGCAAACTCTTCCGGAGCATCTGCATTGTAAGTGGCTATGATACTGGTTTTAAAATGTTCTTTTTCCTGGATAAACTCTAAACCCAGGTTTTCAAAACTCAGGACAGCTCCTTTGTTTTGTAACAGAGAATGTTTCGATTGTTCCGGTAAGGATAAATACAGGTAACGATAGATAGGGGCAGCATTTAAATAGGCATAAAAATTTGAGTGACCGTTCAGCTGATCTCCTAACCGGTTATATTTTTCATTATTTTCAAGCGTCTGGCTTAAAATATATTTTTTAATTATTTGGGTTAAAGCTGCCGGAGAATTACTGAATAACACATAATTATCAATAATAGTATAATATGGTTTTTCCAGCCGGTCGAATAATCCTCCTGCGAACAAACGGAAGAATCCTTTTAAGCTGAGATAATTGATTTCATATCCGTTATAATTTATCGTTCTGAACTTGATAGGGGTGCGGATCCGGATTTGTTCGCCCAGATAATCGAGCTGATCTTTAGCCAGGTTCCGGTCTTTACATTGAACGGCTAATACAATGGCTTGTAATTGTTGTTCGCCGTCGTATGCAGGTTTGACCAAAGTGATTTCGTTCCCTATCCAGGAAGTGAATAAGCCGGGTATATCTATTTTCAGGTACTTGTTTAATTTTTGTATAGAAGATTCATAGCTCTGGTAAATTTCCGGATATTTTTGTCGGGAGTGATAAATCAGGCTGTCTTTTAAGTCCGGAAAAGAAGAGAAACAAAAAGAAATATAAGCCGCTGTATTATCCGGAATAATTTTTTTAATTTCTGAAACATTTCCTTTTGTATGTTTCAGTATTTCTGGCCAAAGAGCATTCCCGTTCAGGAAATGAGTGGTTCCGCTGAGGAGGATTTCTTCTTTTTCCAGTTGGAAATTTAGAGAAGTACTGTCCAGAAAGGAGGCATTGAGGAAAGGGAAATCGGAAGTCAGAAGGTGACTCAGCCATCTTCCCAATTCCTTGTGATTAATATCTACTGAAATATCATCCCTATAGTGTTTCTTTTTATCCCCTTTTCGTTGTTCACAGCTTTTGAGTGCATTTTGGACAAGTCCTTCACGGAAAGAACCGATGAGCAGGTTATCTTTAAACGTATAATAAAAGGTAGTCTGTCCGTAAAGAAGGTGTTGTATCCGGTCTTCCTGTTTAAGGATCTGAATGTTATAATCTTTTAAAAGTCCCGGAATAAACGTTTCAAAATTTTGGATTACATTTAATTTTTGAAGATCGCAAACATATAACAGATCGCAGTTGGCATCCGGCAGAAGGTGCAAAGAGATGGCAAAGGGACGGTCTAAAATAAGCTTTCTGAGATTGGTATGCATTTTGCCTAGAGAGTCAGCCCATTCGATATTCCGTTGGTAATCGCCGAATGCTGGATACTTTTTCAAAGATTGCCAGATTGTATTTGGACTGAGTTTATTGTAAATTTCCTGAAAAGAGGGCGTCCGGATCGTAAGAAGGGCATCCGGGGGGATAGCCATATCAATGGAATAACGACCTGACTGGCGGAATACTGCGTACCATATTGAGAATACGATGATGCAGACAGAAAAGGAAAAAAGGAAAAGCCGTTTTTTCATTTAATTGAAAATTTAATGTTGCAATTTACTATTTTTCCCAGAAAGAAATGAAAATATTTTACATTTGTGTGATATTGCCAAAGCGGATGAAAATGTCTTTCGGGGAGAAATCCGGATATGTTAAGAAGAGAGGGGAAAGTCAGGCCGAATCATCCTGATGAAGAGTAACGTATACAGGGGAAATCGATGAATCGTTATGAGATTTTATTTTCAGTTATTTTGGTCCTTTTTTAAAATCGGCGCTTTTACGTTTGGAGGAGGATATGCCATGATTCCTTTAATACAGAAGGAGGTGGTGAACCGGAAGAATTGGCTGGAGGAAGGTGAATTTATAGATATGTTGGCTATTGCGCAGTCTGTGCCAGGGCCAATTTCCCTCAATACAGCTGTTTTTGTAGGAAATAAAATGAGAGGCTGTAAAGGTTGTCTGATGACCAGTCTAGGTATCATATTGCCTTCCTTTATTGTTATTTTATTAATAGCTTTAGTATTTACGGAATTTAAGGATAATCCGGATGTGGAACGGGTTTTTAAAGGGATTCGTCCGGCCGTAGTGGCTTTGATTGCAGCCCCTTTGTGGGGAATGGGGAAAAAAGCGGGTGTCACCTGGAAAACGTTGTGGATTCCTGCGGTCGCTTTAGGATTGATTTGGCTTGCAGGGGTACCTCCTGTCTATATCGTTATGGTAACAATTATAGCGGGGATTATTTATTACCGGTATATGTTAAAGAGAAACAGGAAAAAATAATGGATGAATGGAATTTGTATTTGAATTTATTCTTCTCTTTTTTTAAAATTGGGTTGTTTGGGTTTGGAGGAGGGTATGCCATGCTGTCCCTTATACAGCACGAGGTGGTGGAAGCACATCAATGGATCAGTGTTTCAGATTTTACGGATATTGTAGCTATCTCTCAGACCACTCCCGGACCGATTGCTTTTAATACAGCAACTTACATTGGATATACAGCTACAGGAAGTGTTTGGGGGGCTGCCGTATGTACACTGGCGGTAAGTTTGCCTTCCATTATTTTAATGACCCTTGTAGCCCGTTTCTTTTTTGTATTCCGGGATAATGTCTATGTATCCGCTGCCCTGAAGGGATTAAAACCTGTCGTGATCGGACTGATTGCCGCTGCTGCCGTTTTGCTGATGAATGAACGGAATTTTATTGATTATAGAAGCTGGCTTATTTTCGGGGCCGTATTCATTGCTTCTCTGAAAAAAATAGACCCTATCCTCTTGATTGTGATAGCTGGAGTCGTGGGGTATTTGGTGTATTAAACGGTTTATGGTTTAAATGTACAAGTGTTTAAAGGAATGAGGAGTGTAAAGGAGGAACGATAGAGTGCGGCTGCCGGATTAAACATCAGTTTTAGGATTATCGTTTACGTCTTCTTCGGGAAAGTCAATTTCCGGTAAAAGTAATTCCGATTCCGCTGGCGGGAGAGCTTCTATATTCCTTAAATGACGCTGAATCGCCCTGGTACGTCTTCCCATTACTTCTTCAATTTGATTATTGGCAGACTGAATATTTTTCTGTGCTTTTTCCAGCATGCCTCCAAATTTTTCGAATTCGGTTTTAACTGCTCCTAAGACTTTCCATACTTCGCTGCTCCGTTTTTGGATGGCTAAAGTACGGAATCCCATTTGCAAACTGTTTAGGATAGCTGCTAAAGTAGTGGGACCGGTTACAATCACTTTGTATTCTTTTTGAAGATGTTCTAACAAACTGGCACGGCGTACGACTTCACCATATATTGCCTCGAAAGGAAGGAACATGATTCCAAAATCGGTTGTATAAGGAGGATCCAAATATTTATCGTGAATATCTTTTGCCATATTTTTTATTGTCATTTCCATGTTTCGGGAAGTATTTTCTATTTCTTTTGTATCTCCGTTATCGTAAGCTTCCAGGAGTTGTTCATAAGCATCTTTCGGGAATTTGGCATCTATGGGTAAATAAACGCATTCACCGCTATCGTCTTTTCCCGGCAGTTTTATGGCGAATTCGACCAGTGCATCGGACCCTTTCCGCGTTTTAACATTGGCATCGTATTGTTCAGGCGCTAAGATTTGTTCCAGAAGCATTTCTAATTGAACCTCCCCTATACATCCCCGCATTTTTACATTGCTGAGGACTTTTTTTAATCCGCCTACGTCCTGGGCCAGATTTTGCATTTCTCCTAATCCTTTCTGAACATGTTCCAATTGCTTACTTACCAGTTCGAAGGATTGTCCGATCCGTTCATTCAACGTTTTTTGAAGTTTTTCGTCTACGGTGGCCCGCATTTCATCCAAACGTTTTTCTGTGGATAATAACAGTTCTCCTTGTTTTTTGTCTAATTCCCCGAATTTTTCCCGTTGAAGTTCATTAAAAGAACGGATATTTTCTGTGAATATTTTTTGGAATTCTTTAAACGTATTCTCCAATGTTTTGTGAATGGCTTGCAGGGCTTGCAGATTTTGTTGTGTGATGTGCTGGAGGATGCGGCTGTTTTCGTCCCGGAATGCTCCCAGCGATTTATTCAATTCTTCCCGGTTTTCCCGGGCTGCCTTTGAATGATTATCCATTAAATAATGACATTCCTCTTTCAGCGTTTTTTCCAGACGTTCTAATTCGCTTTTTATTTTGTCGAAAGGTTCAGAAACATTGTTTTTTCTATTTTTCAACAACAGGAGGAGAAGGAGAATATTTAACAACAGCATTAAAATAATCCAGGTATTCATAGCCATTTCTTTTTATTATTCTTTTCGTTTATTTGCTAATTGTCCGCAGGCCGCATCAATATCCTTCCCTTTACTTTTCCGGAGGTTGACCACCATATTACGGTTTTCCAGAAACCGTACAAAAGCATCCCGCTGCTTATCCGGAGAATGCCGGAAATCCGAGCCTTCTACCGGGTTGTATTCGATAATATTAATTTTTACTGGGAATTGCCGGCAATATTCTGCTAATGCCCGGGCGTCTTCCAGGGAATCATTGATATTATTCAACAATAAATATTCGAAAGTAGGACGTATTCCTGTCTTTTCAACGAAATAAATTAAACTGTTTGCCAGTTCAGCTAAAGGGTAGGCCCGGTTGACCGGCATAAGCTGATTTCTCACGTTCTCTTTTGCAGAATGAAGGGAAACTGCCAGGTTGAAGCGTACTCCGTCATCAGCTAATTGCCGGATTTTAGCCGGTATTCCTGCAGTAGAAACCGTAATCCGGGAAGGGGACATTCCCAGTCCCTTTTCTGAAGTAATCCGCTGTATTGCTGAGAGGACATTGCCGTAGTTTAAAAGAGGTTCTCCCATTCCCATAAAGACAATATTCGACAGATTGGAATTTCTGTGTTCCGCCTCTTTCCTAGCATTCAAAACCTGATCGAATATTTCACCTACTGTCAGATTCCGTTTGAAACCCAGTTCGCCTGTGGCACAAAAACGGCAACCCAACTGACAGCCTGCTTGAGAAGATACACAGACAGTATATTTCTCATTTCCCGGAATCAGTACACTTTCTATCCGGTTACCGTCACTTAGAAGCCAGGCTGTTTTGGTAGTGCCGTCACTGGCTGTTTGAATACAATCTGGAAAAATCTTGTCAAAGTAATAAGCCGTGCTCAAAAGTTCCCGGATATGTTTTGATAAGTTTGTCATTTCTTCGAAGTCCTGTACTCCCTTTTGCCAGATCCATTCTGTTATTTGTTTTGCCCGGAATGTTTTTTCTCCGTTTGCTGAAAGAAATGTAGTCAGTTCTTCCAGAGGGATCTCCCGAATGTTTTTCTTTTCCACTTGTTTATTTGTTTGTGTATACAAAAATAGGAAAAAACATGGGATAAAAAAGGACTTTGTAGAAGTTGTTGTCCAAATGGAATGCCGTAATATAAAAAGTTAGGTTAAAATTCTGAAGCCTTACTTAGATTTAAATCGATTTAATTATATATTTGCATTTATATTCTTGTTAAAGTTATAAATTGATATAAAATAAAGTGAAAAAAGAAAAAATGAGAAGATTACTGATTATTATTTTTGCGTTGCTTTCTTTTTCGAACCTGAAGGCAGATGAAGGAATGTGGTTGTTATCTTTATTGAAGCAACAGAATATCGATGAAATGCAGAAGATGGGTTTTAAATTGAGTGCAGAAGATATTTATTCCATAAACGAACCGGGGATTAAAGATGCTATAGTCGGGTTGGGTTTTGCCGGGCGTCCTTTCCGTCATTTTTGTTCCGGAGAATTAGTATCTTCGCAGGGATTGATGATTACAAATCACCATTGTGGTTTTAGTGCTATACAGGAACATTCTTCTGTGGAACACGATTACCTGTCAGATGGTTTTTGGGCTTATAAAATGGAGGATGAGTTAACCAATCCCGGGGTTACTGCTTCTATTTTAGAACGTATGGAAGACGTAACGGAAAGGGTAATTGCTGTACTGAATGATGATATGAGTGCTATGGAAAGAGAAATTGCCTTGGATAGCATCAGTAGTGTAATTGTAAAAGAAGCTACCGAAAATACCGATTTAAGCGGACAGCTTATCCCGATGTTTGAGGGAAATCAGTATTTTCTTTTCCTTTATACGATTTATAAAGATGTACGTTTAGTGGGAGCACCTCCTCAGAGTCTTGGGAAATTCGGAGGTGATACGGATAACTGGGTTTGGCCGCGTCATACTTGTGATTTTTCCATGTTCCGGATTTATACGGGCCCGGATGGGAAACCGGCTGAATATGCTGAAGAGAATATCCCCTTAAAACCGAAACATCATTTGCCTATCTCTATAAAAGGAGTAGAAGATGGAGATTTTGCGATGATTATGGGTTTCCCGGGTTCTACCGATCGTTTTGCTACCAGTTACAGTCTGCAAAATACAATGGATATTGTAAATGATATCCGGTACAAAGTCCGGACGGAGAAATTGAAGATTATGAAAGAAGAAATGGATAAGAGTCCGAAAACCCGAATTCAATATGCTTCTAAATACGCTAGTTGTGCGAACTATTGGAAATACTCTTTTGAACAAAATAAAGCATTGAAACAGCTGAAAACGGCAGAGAACAAAATAGCTATTGAAGATCGCTTTACAGATTGGGTAAAAGCTGATCCTGCCCGTGTTGCCCGGTATGCAGAAGTTCTGCCTACCTTAAAAACAGCTTATCAGGATGTTCAGGAGTATGATGTGGCTTTGAATTATTTGAGAGAAGCCCTGGGCGGTCCCGAGGCACATTTGTTCGCTTATGGAGTAGCTGGTGAATTGGAAGATCTTTGTGATAAAGCGACGGATGTTGTTACAAAAGAAGAACTGATCAAGTCGTTGAAGGAACAGTCAGAAGCTTTTTATAAAGATTTTAATCCGGAAGTAGATGCCCGTTTGTTTGCTGCCCTTTTCAAAATGTATAGTGATAATGTTTCCCCGGATTTGCATCCTGATTTTATAGACCGGATCAATAAAAAATATAAAGGGAACTATCAAAAACTAGCTGATGAATTCCGGCATACTTCTATTTTCAGGAGTAAAGAAGCTTTTGATGAATTTATAGCTCATCCGAATTGTAAAAAATTGAATAAAGATGTAGCTTACCTGGCAGGTGAAGCGTATTTCGAAATGTTGATGAAGATAGCTGCTTATTCTTCTGAAATGAAAGAAAATATTACTAAGAATAATCGTTTATTTGTACGGGGATTGATGGAAATGGATCCTCAGCAGAGAATGGCTCCCAATGCAAATTCTACTTTACGTCTGACATACGGAAAAGTGAAAAGTTATCAACCCCGGGATGCTGTATTTTACGATTATTATACCACGTTGACAGGGGTTATGGAAAAAGAAGGGCCTAAAGGAGGAGAGTTTGAAGTACCGTCACGTTTAAAAGAACTTTATCAAAACAAGGATTTCGGTCCCTACGGGCAAGATTATTTGGTGACTTGTTTTATTACAGATAATGATATTACAGGCGGTAATTCCGGTTCCCCGGTTATCAATGCCAACGGAGAATTGATCGGAGCTGCTTTTGACGGGAATTCGGAAGCGATGTCCGGTGATATCGATTTTGAAGAAAACCTGCAAAGGTGTATCAATGTGGATATGCGGTATGTTTTATTCATCATTGATAAATATGCTGGTGCTAAAAATTTGATCGACGAAATGACGATAGTAAAGTAAGGGGATAATAAGTCTTATAATATAGAACACTTAAATTAATGCAATTATGAAAAATCTGGATTGGAGTCAGTTGTCTTTCGGCTATACAAAGACGGATTACAATGTACGTTGTTATTATAAAGATGGTCAGTGGAGTGCTCCGGAGGTAAGTGATTCTGAGATGCTCAGTATTCACATGGCCTCTACTTGTTTACATTATGGACAGGAAGCTTTCGAAGGGATGAAAGCTTTCCGCGGAAAAGATGGAAAAATCCGATTGTTCCGTTGTGAAGAAAATGCTAAGCGCATGCAGAATTCTGCCGATTATGTTATGATGAAAGCTCCTTCTGTAGAGTTGTTTAAAGAAGCTGTGGTGAAAGCTGTAAAATTGAATGAAGGATATGTACCACCATACGAATCAGGAGCTAGTTTATATATCCGTCCCTTGTTGATTGGAGTAGGTGCCCAAATGGGAGTAGCTCCTGCAAAAGAATTTTTGTTTGTCGTATTTGTTGCACCGGTAGGCCCGTATTTTAAGGCAGGTTTTAAACCGACAAAGGTGATGCTGGAACGGAAATACGACCGGGCTGCTCCGAACGGAACAGGACATATCAAAGTAGGGGGGAATTATGCAGCAGGGATGCGCTCCGGGGAAATAGCCCATCAAAAAGGATATTCTACGGCTATATTCCTGGATTCGAAAGAAAAGAAATTTATTGATGAGTGCGGACCGGCTAATTTCTTTGGAATTAAGAATAATACTTATATTACTCCCTATTCCCATACGATTCTTCCTTCTATTACCAATGCCAGTTTGATGGTATTAGCTGAAGACATGGGATTAAAAGTGGAACGCCGCCATATTCCGGTAGAAGAATTGGAAACATTTGAAGAAGCCGGAGCTTGCGGTACAGCTGCTGTTATCAGTCCGGTAGGACAGATCGACGACGTGGAAAACAATAAGAGTATTCATTTCGGTAAACCCGGCGAACCCGGCGAATGGTGTACAAAATTGTATAATCGCTTACGGGCTATCCAATACGGGGATGAACCTGATAAATTCGGCTGGATTACAATCATAGAATAAGAGCCGGAAACATACGAATTGAATTTGAGTATCCGGAGATTCGTTATTTTAGATAACAGAATTTCCGGATACTTATTTTTTTATAAATAATAGGATCTGTTTGTTTGGTTATTTACGAAAATTTCGTAGATTTGCGATATAATCGTAACTTGTTAAGGATTATGGAAAAACTGACTTTTCAGGAAGAAGAAATAATGCTGATTATTTGGCAGCTTAAAGAAGGAGTTATAAAAGATTTTTTGTTACAGATGCAGGAACCGCGTCCTCCTTATACTACGGTTGCTTCTATCGTAAAAAATCTGGAAAAAAAGGGATATATAGCCGGAAAGCGGTATGGAAATACCTATGTTTATTGTCCGCTTATAGATGAAAATGATTATAAAGCAAAATTTATGTCGGGTTTTGTCCGGAATTATTTTGCCAATTCTTATAAAGATTTGGTTGCATTTTTTGCCCAAAAGCAGAAAATTTCGGCCAGTGAGTTAAAAGAAATTATTGATTTAATAGAGAAAGAATAGTCTGTAGAAACCGGGGTAAAATTATGGAAGCATTTTATATATATATTTTGAAAGTAAATATAGCTTTGGGGATATTCTGGCTTTTTTGTCATTTTGTATTTCTGCGGGATACTTTTATAGAACTGAAACGTGTTTGTCTGTTCACGGTTTTGGTTTTATCCTTTACTTATCCCCTTGTTGATTTTTCCGGATGGATTTTGCAAGAACGTACGTTTTTTTGGATAAATTATCTCTCCCTGGGAGAAAATTTAGAAATAATGCCTGTCATTCCTTTGGAGGAAGGAGTGAGCTGGGAAGCTATTTTGTGGAGTATCTATTTCGCGGGGGGTATCTTTTTAGGGATTCGTTTGAGTGTCCAACTGATTCAAATCTACCGCTTTGTCCGGAGGGGAAATGTCTTTACTTATTCCGGAGTGCGCATTATTTCTTTGAGAAGAGGAATCGCTCCCTTTTCTTTTTTTCATTGGATTTTTCTGAATCCTGAAGATTATTCCGATATGGAGAAGGAAGAAATTGTAACACATGAAAAAACGCATGTACAACAGTGGCATTCTGTCGACATGTTGTTCGGTGAAATTTTATGTATTTTATGCTGGTTTAATCCTTTTGCCTGGTTACTAAGACGGGAAATACGTCAGAATCTGGAATTTCTGGCGGATAAGAAAGTTGTTAAATCCGGATATAATCAGAAGAATTATCAATATCATTTATTGCGTTTATCCCATCAATCGGCTGCAGCTCAATTTACAAATAACTTTAATGTTTCACAGTTAAAAAAACGTATTATTATGATGAATAAAAAGCGAACGTCCCGCATAGGGCTTTTAAAATATGCTTTGTTATTACCGGTGACGGTAGGACTGATATTGGTTAGCAATAGGCAAACCTTGGCCGAAGTGATGTCCAAAACTTCTGTCCCGGAAGTAAAGACGGGAGAGAAAATTGCTATTCACGGTAAGGTTACAGATGAAAAACATAATCCGGTTCCGGGTGCCATTATTGTAGTGAAGGGTTCAACGATAGGTACGGTTTCGGATGCTGAAGGGCAGTTTACTTTCAACGCAAAAGAGGGAGAAATACTCTGTGTTTTTTATGTCGGGAAGGAGATGCAGGAAATTCCGGTAAAAGGGGAATCGGATGGGAAAATGCAGATGGAAGTTGTCTTGAAGTCTGCCCCTCAGGTTTTGGAAGAAGTGCGGGTGCTCGGTTTAACCGGAGAAGAAGAATCGGTCAAAATGTATCCGGTCGAAGCTAATCCGGAGTTCCCCGGAGGCAAAGAAGCCTTAAAGCGTTTTTTGGCTCAGCAACTCAGCTATCCTGCTGAAGCGCGCACAAAAAACATTCAGGGAAAAGTATGGGTACAATTTGTAGTGAATGAAAAAGGAAAAATAATTCAGCCTCAAATCGTAAAAGGAGTAGATCCTTTATTAAATCAGGAAGCTTTACGGGTAGTAAGCCTGATGCCGGACTGGACTCCTGCACAACAGAATGGTGTTGCTGTAGAGGCAAGCTGTGTGCTACCCCTGGATTTTTCAATTCCGGTAAAACGGGACAGAATAAAGAATCCCCTTGTCGTTGTAGACGGAAAGCTTATGCCGGATGATTTCGATCTTAAATCTTTGCCTACTGGTCAGATTGAATCTTTTACAATTTTAAAGGGAGAAAAAGCCGTTGCTTTATATGGGGAAAAAGCGAAAGAGAGAGATGTAATGATTGTTACTTCCAAAAAAGCCCACTGACCTGCTGACGGCTGTTTATTAAAGAATAAATACGAAATCTCGTTCAGAGATTCCGTATTTATATTTTATCTTTCGTCTGGAATTTTCAGGTTTTCTCCATTTCCGTATTTTGTTTTCGATTTATTGTTTGGGCTTTCCGGATGTTTATATTTTAATAATTCTATAAATTCAGGAAAGATTCTGCCGGCCGTATAGGTATTTTTATTCCTGAGTAAGAATAAAAACTTCGGCTGTTCCGTATTCTCCCACTTCTTTTTCCATAGGTGTCAGCGGACGAATCTGGAGGATTTCATCCGGACGTATATCTGTAAAATCGTTGGTTATTTCTCCGTTTATCACTAAAAGGGGATGGCCGGCTTTTCCCAGATTGTATTTGTACTCTTGATTATCGTATTTGAACGTCAATGTATGATTTTTATAAGAAATAAATTGGCCCAGACGACTGTCAGATGTGACGATCAGATAAGATTTCCGGGGATCTTTTTTGTCTCCGACAATCCGTACATCTCTTATTTTTTCGGGCATTGTAACTTCTTCCCCTTCAAATTTAACACCGTCAACAACGTAGATCATAGCGGAGTTTTGAGTGTTTATTTTGATTTTTGTCTTCCCGTTTTCTTCTGTGATTTGTATGGAATTTCCACGAATATCTACTCCGCTTTCAAAAGGATTATAATTGTCGAAAATATCACTCATCATATTGAAATTCATCCCCATGGAACCGAATAGAGAATCTACATCCTGGAAGGGGTAAAGAGGAAACTGACCGGGCATGTTTTGCTTCCGTTCTCCAAACATTTCTCTGAAATTTTCCCGCATTTTCTGGGCCATTTCCTGCATTTGCCGGGACATATCAGCCATGTTGTCGTAATTGAATGAACGAAGGTAATGTTTATAGTTCTCGTTTTCAGGATTGAGGACTGAAAGTGAGTTTAATCCTTTTATATTTAAAGCTTTTGAAAGTAAAGCTATATTTTCGGTTTGAATATCTCCTTTTAACTCAATAATGTCCATCCGTTGAGGCGTTTGATTCCATACGACCAGTTCACTCAGCTTGTCCTGGTCCGTATGTGCATATATCCATTGTTTCCCGTTGGCTTCACTGTGACTTTTAATTAATTTGTATTTATCCGGATGATCTAATACGGCTTTAAATTTGGAATCAATGTCTTCAGCAAAGTTTTTATTGCAATTCGTTAAATCTACTGTCAGAATATTGACTTCTTTCAGTTGCTTTAATAAGTTTTCAGCTTCCGGAGGAATGTTCTTTTTTTTGTAAAGACCGTATAGATTTTTATCCAGTTGAGTAACTGTAACATATTCTTTACCATGGTATTTAGCCATTAGTTTCCCCAATTGTGCCTGTGTACAAAAAGGGATTAACAAACTTACTGCAAGTAAAATAACAAACTTATTCATAACCCTTCTGATTTATATTAATTACATTTCAAATGATAGTTTTATTCAATAGCAATAATTAAATTTTTGTCTTCGTATAAAATCTTTTCTTTAGAAGAAGCCGGATTTTCCAGTACATTGCCGATTACCCGGAGGGCATCTTCAAAACGGGCCCGTTTCGTATTGTCTGAAAGTTGCAGGGAATTTGTTTCCGTAAAGGAAAGTCCTCCTTTGAGCGAGATGAGCAGTATGCCTGCTGCTGCAATGCTTCCTACTGTAATGTAAATCCGGCGTAGGGAAGATTTTTTCCGTTTCCGGATGCCCAGACGGATTTTTTCATTTAATCCGGCGGGTAAGGGAGTTTCCGGATAGGAAAGAGACAAAAAAGGATCTTCTTTCAAATATCCTGCACGGAATTGGGCTTTGAGGAATTTTTCTTCTTCCATACTGGTTTCTCCCCGGTAATAACGTTTTATAATTTCTTTTATATTGTCCATCTTTTTCCTTTTGTGCAAATTCCTGAACCTAATCGTATTTCGAAATTTTATATTTTTTGACAAGCATTTCTTTTACTCTGGTGCGGGCTCTGGATAAAATTGTTCGGATATTGTTCAGGCCTAGACCTGTGATTTGAGCAATTTCATCGTATTCCAACTCTTCAATTTCCCGGAGGAGAATGACTTCCCTCTGCGTATCCGGGAGCGTATCAATGATTTTTCTTAAAAGAGCTGCTGTTTCTTTCTGTTCGATAGAATGCATTAACTCTGAATCATATCCTTCGTTTTGAAGCATTTGTTCTTCATCATAGATAGGTTTATATTTTTTAACGGTATCATAATATAAATTACGTGTAATTTTCAATGCCCAGGCCCGCAGATTTTTAATTTTGGATAATTCATTCCGGTTGTCCCATAATTTAAACATTACATCCTGGGTTATATCTGCGGCATCTGTACGATTGCCCGTCAGATTTACCGCAAAGTTGTAAATATGCTGAGCTAGCGGCAAAATGCATGCATTGAACTCTTTTTCAGTCATTCTTTTAGTCAATGGAATTACCCGTTTCAGATCTGTTTTAAAATGTTCGTTTCTTTAAAGACGAATGAAAAGAATTTTTATTACATCAAAAATAAAAAAACAACGTTTTATTTTTTCGGGCTTTCAGATTTTTACTGTTTTTTGTCAAAAATTTAAGAATATATGGGAGTACGGATTCCAGTTGAAAAGGGTTAAAATTGATAGTAAAAAGGGATTGATTTATGCCCGTCAGACGGATGACTGATAGACGGACTTTCAGGCCGCATAAGAAGATAAATCAGCAGTTTCGTTTCCGGAATCAGTGCCGGAGAGCAAGGGCAGATCGTTTCCGGAATAGAGCTGAGGTTATCCCTTTTCTCTTTCGGCCTGTAAAATTACTTTATTTCGGCTGGCAGGTTTTCTTCATAAACAACCGGCAGGTTTTCCGGGGTATCTTTCTTTTTCCGGGTAAACTTTTCTTGGATTTCTTGCATAAGTTTATAGAAATTCGGGATGAAAAGAGTACCGACTAAAGAACTCATCAACATTCCGGCAAAGACAGCAATTCCGAGGGATATTCTACTGGCAGCTCCGGCTCCGGTAGAGATAACCAGCGGAAGAGTTCCTAAAATAAAGGCAAAGGAAGTCATCAGAATAGGACGTAAACGTACCCGTCCGCCTTCCAGTGCAGCTTCCGTAATGGTTTTCCCGGAAGCATGATAATCTCTGGCAAATTCTACAATCAGAATTGCATTTTTGGCTGTAAGGGCTATTAATAACACAATACCGATTTGGGTATAAACACTAACGGGTAAGTTCATTACCATAACTCCGATTACGACACCCAGCAGGGCAATGGGCAAACCCATGATCACGGCAACCGGATTCGTCCAGCTTTCATATTGGGCGGCCAGAATAAGATAGGCAACTAAAATGGCCAGAATAAAAACCAGAGAAGTTGAAGAAGAAGAATTTTCTTCCTGATAGGCCATAGAAGTCCATTCATAACCGAAAGAACGGCCTGCTTTTTCTTTAATCAATTTGCCCATGATTTCCAGGGCTTGTCCGGAACTATAACCCGGAGCTGCAGAACCGGAGATAAGGGCGGAAACATAAGTATTGTATTTCGTAAGATGTTCAGGTCCTAAACGGCTTTCTATGGTTGTAAAAGCTGAAAAGGGAATCATTTTTCCGTTGGCATTGCGGACATTCAAGCGGCTTACGTCTTCGATAACAGCACGGCTATTGGGATCCCCTTCCACATTAACCTGATAGGTACGGCCGAATTTAACGAAATTATTGACATAGGAAGAACCTAAAAAGACCGTTAGGGTATTGAAAACTTCTCCCAGGGAAACTTGCATCATTTCCACCTTATTACGGTCAATATTGAGGAAATATTGGGGAACGCTTGCGCTGAACATAGACTGAACATTGGAAAGGCCGGGAGTCTGGTTGCCTGCCATCATCAGTTCATCGGTCATTTTTTCCAGCTCTTGGGGTCCGTAATTATTGATGTCTTCCAGCATTACTTCGAAACCGCTGCTTTCTCCCAGACCGGGGATAGCCGGGGGAAGCACGGCAAAGGCTTGTGCTTCCGGTATTTCCAGATATGCCATTTCATTAAACTTGTCGACTATTGCCTGGGCACTCAGGCCTGGAGCCTTGCGTTCATCCCAGTTTTTTAGCATGACGAATAAAGTAGCTGCATTGGAAGCGTTTGCCCCACTCATAACTGAAAATCCGTTAATTGTGATATAGGTTTCTATGCCTTCCAAATGGTTTAAGATGGCTGTGGCTTTCTGAATAGCGGTTTCTGTTTGGGAGGAAGAAGCTCCGTTCGTCAGTTGCATAAAAGCCATAAAGTAACCTTGGTCTTCCTGAGGCAGAAAAGTACGGGGCCATTTCAGGAAACCCCAGAAAGCGAAGAAAGAAATCACTGCGAATACAAGTAATGTCAGTACGGATTTTCGCATAAAACCGGTGATTACCCATGTATAACCTTTTGTCGTTTTATCGAATAAACGATTGAAAGCTTTGAATAAAAAAAATCGGCTTTCTTGTTTGGGTTTTAAAAAAAGAGCACAAAGTGCGGGACTAAGGGTAAGGGCATTAAAGCCACTGATAACAGTCGCCACTGCTATTGTGAGAGCAAATTGCTTATACAATTGCCCCGTAATTCCCCCTATAAAAGCGGTTGGGATAAATACGGCCAGTAATACCAGAACGATACCGATAATGGCTCCTGAAACTTCGTTCATTGCCTGTATGACTGCTTCTTTTACTGTTTTGTATTTTCCGGTTTCGATGAGCCGGTAACTATTTTCCACGATAACGATTGCATCGTCTACTACTAATCCGATCGCCAGTACTAATCCGAATAACGTCAATGTATTGATGGAAAAACCAAGTAAGTCCATAAAGGTAAAAGTTCCGATAAGTGATACGGGAATCGTTACCAATGGAATCAGCATGGCCCTCCAATTTTGCAGGAAAATAAATATTACTAATAATACTAATATAAATGCAGTAATAAGAGTACTGTAAATGCCTGAAATGGAAGCCCGTATAAATTCTGTCGTATCCAGTGTTATGCTGTAATTTACGCCTTGGGGAAAATAAGTGGCCAGATTATTCATTTCTTTTTTGACGCGTTTCGATACGTCCAGGGCATTGGCTCCCGGTAATTGATAGACGGCTATGGCGGCCACAGCTCCTCCCTTTAAAGTAGCGGTTGTACTGTAGCTCTCCCGTCCGATTTCGACTTTTGCAATGTCTTTGATACGAAGATATTTCCCGTCCGGGAGTGCTTTGATGATAATATTTCCGAATTCTTTTTCATTAACCAGTAATCCCTGGGTTTCTAAAATATACTGATAAGCTTCTTTATGGGTCAAGGGTTCTGCACCCACACTTCCTGCTGCAACTTGTATGTTTTGGCTTTCAATGGCTGAAATGACGTCAGCGGGAGTAACACCTCTTATCGTCAGTATATCCGGCTCCAGCCAGATACGCATACTATAATCGCCCATGCCGAAAAGGCCGACACTGCCCACTCCTTTTAAGCGGCTCAATTCATTGGTAATATTCAGTGAAGCGTAATTGGAAAGATAGAGCGCATCGTAATCCGGAGAGTCGGAGGTCAAAGACAGGAACATAACTACGTTGGTGGATTCTTTTGTGGTGGTAACTCCGATTTTTGTTACTTCTTGCGGTAATGTTGGAAGAGCTGCATTTACCCGGTTTTCTACTAAAACCGTAGCCATATCGAGGTCTGTACCTACTTCAAAAGTGATGGTGAGTTGGTAACTGCCTGTACTGGAAGAGGTCGAAGACATATAAAGCATTCCTTCTACGCCGTTTACTTGCTGCTCGATAGGGGTGGCAATCATGTCGGCTATTGTACTTGCATTTGCTCCCGGATAACTGGCTTGTACAACTACTGTAGGCGGGGTTATCGTCGGATATTGTTCCACAGGCAGATTTTGCAGGGATACAAAGCCGGCAATAACAATTAATATAGATAAGACAGTGGCAAATATTGGGCGGTTGATGAAAAAAGTACTGATCATGATGAATGATTAGAAGTTAACAATTCAGCAATAACGCTCCCTACGTTAATTCATTACCTATACGTAGACCTTGACTTCCGGGTTTCATTCCTGAATTCCTCTTTTTCAGTATTTAAATGTTTTAAAATTATATATTATTAACGAATGGTGGCATCTTTTTTGATATTTATTTGAAAACAGAGGGTATTGAAGGGAAGATTTACATGCATTAAAAAGTAAAGATATGACCGGGAATTTTCAAAAATTAGTCAGAATAAGCATAATATGGATATGCTTATTAAGCGGAATAACTGTTTCCGCCCAAGAAAAGCCGTTTTTATCGGTAGATTCCATTGCAGGTAATTTTTATCGGCAGCGACTGGCTTATCCTCAGGAAAAGATTCATCTTCATATGGATAAATCGCATTATGTATCCGGAGAGAAAATGTGGTTCCGTGCTTTTTTAGTAGATGCTTTTTCACATTTGCCGGAAACAGCCAGTCATTATGTATATGTGGAACTTATTAATCCTGCCGCTTCAGTGGTTGCCCGGGTTAAAATCCGGCCAATAGACAGTATGTATTACGGTTATATCGGATTACCTGAAAATTTGGCAGAGGGAAATTATATTGTCCGGGCTTATACGAATTATATGTGTAGCTTAGGAGAGGATTATTTTTTCAGAAAAAACGTTTTTATCAGTAATCCTTTGGAGTTACAGTTAAAGGCTAAGGCTGAATTTTCTTCCCCGGATGACAAAGGGAAGAGGGAAGCCCGGATTTCGCTCTGGGATTTACGGAAAAAATGTAAACTTGCCCCTACTCAGCTTTCAATATGGTTAAATCAGGAAAAGCTGGATTACATCTGGGTGTCCAGGGATAGTGTAGCTAAAATTAATTTCCGGTTGCCATTCACGCAAAATAGCAATCAGTTGTACATTGAAGCCGGAAATTTTCATCAATTTATTACAATTCCCCGCATAGAGCAGGATTTTGATGTCTCTTTCTTTCCGGAAGGGGGGTATTTGTTGGAAGGGACTGCCTGTCAGCTAGGTTTTAAAGCTTTGAATAATGATGGGATTTCAAAAGAAGTTTCAGTAGATATTTTTGATCAGGATGACAACCTGGTAGTTTCTGCTCATACGTTTCACAAAGGTATGGGTTCCTTTCTTTTCTGTCCGGAGTCCGGGAAAAAGTATTATGCCGTTTGTAAAGATAATCACAATTTATCCAAAAGGTTTGAACTTCCGGAAGCTCAAAAGAATATGTATTCTTTAAAAATAAGCCGGTGGAACAAAGGGAAATTCCTGGTTTCTGTTTTGAAATCGGCAGATATAAAGGATACAAAACCGCTTTTTTTACTTGTCCACTCAAAGGGAGATGTGAAATATGCTGAGGCCTGGGATTTTTCGAACGATTTTATTTCCTTCGATGAAAAAAGTTTTCCTTCCGGCATCATCCAATTTGTGTTGTTGGACGAACAGATGAACCCTTTGAGTGAACGGTTGATTTTTTGTCTGAATGACGATCAGGCTGTGACGACTTATAAAACGGATAGTCCTGCTTATGGCAGCCGTCAGCACGTTAAAGCGCAGATTCAGGTGACAGATGCGGAAAAACGTCCGTTAACGGGTAATTTTTCTATAGCTGTTACTGATGACAGAGATGTAGTCGTGGATACGAATTTTACGATATACAGCAATCTTCTGCTGACTTCTGAATTGAAAGGAAATATAGAAGATCCTGCTTTTTACCTTCAAAAAAACAACCGGAAAGCCCGGGCTGCCCTGGATGTTTTGATGTTGACACAAGGCTGGAGACGATACCGGATCCCGGAAGTAATCCGGGGAAAGTTTGAAGAACCTTCTTTCCCTTTGGAGATCGGTCAGGAAATAACAGGAGAGGTCCGTACGATAGGTTTGTTTAAGAGTAAACCGATGAAGGAAGGAAAAGTATCGGCAATGTCCTTACAGACAAATTATTTAAATTTGGTGGGGACGGATGAAAACGGAAAGTTCCGGATAAATGGATTTGAATTTCCGGATAGTACCGAATTCATACTTCGGGCTTTGACGAAAAAAGGAAAACAGGGGATAGAGTTGATTGTTTACCCGGATTCTTTCCCTGCTATTACCCTTCCTGCCCGGATAAGTTCCGAAATGAAAGCTGAAATAAAACCAGGTGCTGTGGAGAAGGCAGATTTGAAATATACGTATGAAAATGGAATGAGGATGATTTATCTGGATGAAGTGACTGTAAGAGGAATCTATCAGGAAAAGCAACAAATCCAAATCAATGAAATTTTGGCAACTGCTACTTTCGATGCGAAAGATATCGAAGAAATGGGAGCTACCAAGGTAGAGGATGTATTGATGAGGGTTGCGGGTGTCCGTATCGGTGTAGATGGGAAAATTTATATCCGGACCCCTACTTCAATTTATGATCCATATATACCTCCGATAGTTGTTATTGATGGGATGGAAATTGAAGATCAGAGTTCTTCGGATCCTTATTTTAATCCGTTTGAAAGTGTAAATATGCAGGATATTGCCCGGATAGAAGTTATAAAAGTGGGAGGAGGAAGAGGAGCTTATCGTCTTGGGAAAGCCGGTATGATTGTGATTACACGGAAAAAAATAGAAGAAATGGAGAAGAATAATCCCCAGTATAATATAAAACGGATTACTCCTTTGGGATATCAGAAACCGCTGGAGTTTTATTCGCCCAAATATGAACTGGCTAAAGAAAAGGAAAGCAAAAAACCGGATTTACGTACGACTTTATTCTGGAAGCCGGATGTAAAACTTTCGGAGAAAGGACGGGCAAAAATTGATTTTTATACTGCAGATGGTTATTCTACTTATTCCGTAGTCATTGAAGGAATCACTACGGACGGAAGGTTGATTCGCACGGATGGAAAAATTTATATGGAATAAATTATTTCCGGGTAACAGGTTTGACAGACATGCCGGGGCGAACGCTCATAAGTGCTTCTACGACATAGCGGTCGTCTCGGCGTATGCCACTGATAATCTGTCGCATTCCGTCAGATTCCAGTACACCTACTGTTACCGGCTTTAATTCGATACGGTTGTCCCGGTCTACAATATAAACAAAGCGTCCTGTCTGATTGGTTCCGATAGAAGTTTCCGGAATGAGAAGAGCGTCTTTAACATTCCGGTAAGGTACTGAGATATTGACGTACATGCCACTGAGTAATTCTTCATGGGGATTTTCAATAATTGCCCTGACATTGACTGTTCCTGTCTGTAAATCGACATTGGGGGAAGTATAGTCGAGTTCCCCTTTCCATTGCCGGTGAGGATCGGCAGCATCCGTAACGGTCAGGAAACGAAGCGGGTCGTTAGGGGGTAAATTCGCATTTACCGGAGGCAGATTCTCGTATTCAGCATAAGCCATATTAAAATAGGCATACATGCGTTTGTCCTTATACATTGTGGCCAGGGTTGTCGGTTCTACAGAACCGGCTACATAATTGGCCTGGTCGACTAAATTCCGGCTGACGCGTCCGTCAAAAGGGGCTTTGATATAGCAATAATTCAGATTAATACGGGCTGTATTCAGTTGCGACCTGGCATTATCCAAGCTGGCCTGTGCTGAATTATAGGTCGACTGGGCTTGCAGGTAATCGATCTCACTTATCGCTTTGGTTTGTACAGCTTCTTTCATCCTTTCGTAGGAAGCTTTTGCATAGGCTAACTGAGCTTCTGCACTTTTTACCTGAGATTCCGCAGCTTTTACCTGATCAATATAAGGTTTGGGTTCAATGACGAATAATAATTGTCCGGTTTTTACCAGTTGCCCGGGGGTATAAAGAATTTTTTCCAGGAAACCGGATACCCGGGCCACTAAATTTACGGTTTGTTCTGCTTCCAGATAAGCCGGATATTCGTAGGTATAGGTAACGTCTTGTTCTTCCGGTGTATTTACCAGGATTTCAGGGACAACAGCTGTTGCCTGGGCTTGTTCTTTTTTTTCCTGTCCTTTCCGGCATCCCCCTGTCAGGATGGACAGCAGCAGAAATAAAAATATTCCTTTTTTCATGTAAGTTCTTTTTTTATATTCTTTTTCCTGTTCTTTTTTATTGGTTTTCTCCCCAACCACCTCCCAGCGCTCTGTATAATTGTATGAGGTAGAGCAAAGTATTGCTTTCTGCCGAGACGAGTGCATTTTGGTAATTGAAAACATCTTTTTGAGAATTCAGTACATTTTGGTAATCAGAAAGTCCTTGCCGATAGAGTTCTACAGCAAGTGATAATGTCTCTTTTGCTTGCAGATAAGCTTCCCGGTCTGCCTGAAGTTGTTGCTGGGATTTATTGTAGGACATGAGGGCGTCGTCTATTTCCTGCAAGGCCGAAAGTACGGTATTGTTATAGTCGTTTATACCTTCTTCCAGTTGTATTTGAGCGGTGCGAGTTGTCTCAGCAAGCCGCCTTCCGCTGAAAAATGTCCATTTGATCGCCGGGCTGATTTGCCAGTCCATATTCTCTTTCCGGAAAAAATGCTCAAACTTGTCGGAACCGAAGCCAAAAGCTCCTGTAAGATAGAATTTGGGATACCAGTCGGAACGGGAAGCTCCGACAGCAGCAGCTAAGGCATCCATTGTCCTTTCTGCTGAGCGGATGTCAGGACGGCGGCGGATAAGTTCTGCAGGTATGCCGCTTACCCTTATATTTAAATTGGAGGGTAAGGGACGGATCCGTAATAATTGCCGCTTCAAACTGCCGGAATATTCTCCGGTTAATACACAAAGACTGTTTACTTGACTGTAAATGGCAGCTTCGAGCTCCGGGATAGCTGCTTGAGTCTGAAGGTATAAACTTTGAGCCTGTGAAACATCTAAGCGGGAGGCCAGGCCTGTATGGAAACGGGTCGTGGTCAACTCTACAATTTGTTTTTGAGAAGCCAGATTCTGGCGGGCAACTTCCAGTTGGGTCTGATAAGTGCGTAAGTTGATATAGGTAGAGGCTAACTGGGCGATCAGGGAAACCATTACACCCCGGTAGTCTTCCTGTGAAGCATAATAATATTCTCTTTGGGATTTGACATTTTTACGGATACTTCCGAAGACATCGATTTCCCAACTCATATTCAAAGCTGCCTGACCAATATAATTGCGTTCGTTTATATGTTCTATACCCAAGCTGTTTTTTTCAGGAGTATAGGAAGTTGAAAAGCTGAGCTCCGGATACCAGGCACTTTGTTGGATACGCATCCGGGCTTTTGCCAGTTCGATGTTTTTGATGGCATTGAGCAGATTGTAATTGTTGTTTATGGCTTTGGGGATCAGTGAATCCAAAGTACTGTCACCGAACATTTGCCACCATGTATCGTTACTGGGCAATTGTTGCTGTAAATTAACCAATCGGGCTGTTGTATCTGTCTGAGCTGCGATTTCCGAGACATAACAACAGAATAGACAGATAAAACAGAACCTGCAGAGACGTAATACAAAGACGGTTGTCATGTGCTAAATATTAAATTTATACAGACAACTATACGGGAAAAGTGAAAGAAAGTTTAAAAAGAAAGAAAAAGGAAGGGTAAGTTTAACTTTAATATCATTTTTTTATACCTCCCCTGCTCTCGTTTTTAGTTTTTCTCTTTTTTACTTTCGATTTCTTTTAAATTTTCCATTTTCTTTTTCCGGAGAAAACCATTTATGTCTTCCAGGTGCTCTGTTACTTTTTTATTTCCGAATTCATATACTTTTTTTACCAATCCGTTCAGGAAATCGCGGTCGTGGGATGCTACGATCAAAGTCCCGTCAAAATCCAGAAGAGCATTTTTAAGTATATCTTTGGTTTTTAAGTCCAAATGATTGGTAGGTTCATCTAAAATCAGAAGGTTTACCGGCTGTAACAGGAGTTTTATCATGGCTAAACGGGTACGTTCCCCTCCTGACAAAACTTTTACTTTTTTGTCGATATCGTCTCCACTGAACATAAAAGCTCCTAATAAATTTTTTGTGTTGCTTTTCAGTTCCAGCGGAGTAACATCGTCGATAGTTTGGAATACGGTGAGTTCTTCGTCCAGAAGAGAGGCTTGATTCTGTGCAAAATAACCGATACGGACATTGTGTCCTAAAGTAAGCGTACCCGTATAATCTGCAATTTCTCCCATAATACATTTGACGAGAGTAGATTTTCCTTCTCCGTTACGGCCCACAAAAGCAACTTTTTCTCCTCTTTCGATAGTAAAGGTCGCATTGTTGAATACTTCGTAGGATCCGTAATGTTTGGAGAGTTCCTGAACGATTACCGGATAGCTTCCGGACCGGGGAGAGGGGGGAAACTTTAATCTCAGAGCAGAAGTATCTTCTTCATCTACTTCTACCAGTTCCAATTTATCGAGCATTCTTACCCGGGATTGAACCTGAAGAGTTTTAGAATAAGTCCCTTTGAATCTTTCTATAAATTCTTTTGTTTCAGCAATCATCTTTTGCTGTTCGTCGTAAGCTTTTTGTTGTTGGATACGTCTTTCTTGACGTAATATTAAATATTGAGAATAATTCACTTTATAGTCGTAAATCCGTCCCATTGTAACTTCTATGGTACGGGTAGTGATGTTGTCGACAAAGGTACGGTCGTGGGAAATAAGGATAACCGCTTTACCATTTGTGATCAGGAATTCTTCTAACCATTGGATAGAATCAATGTCCAGGTGATTGGTCGGCTCGTCTAATAGTAATACATCCGGATTTTTCAATAATATTTTGGCAAGTTCAATCCGCATGCGCCAGCCTCCGCTGAAATCACTGGTCGGCCGGTTAAAATCTGAACGCTGGAACCCTAATCCCTTTAATGTTTTTTCTACGTCGGCTTCAAAATGAGTGAGGTCTATGCTATAGAATTTTTCACTCAAAGCAGCTACTTCTTCAATCAACTTATAATATTCGGGAGAGTCATAGTCTGTCCGTTCGGTAAGCTGACAGTTTAAACTTTCGATTCTTTTCTCCATTTCGAACAGATGGGCAAAAGCTTGGGACGCTTCTTCAAATACGGTCCTTCCGTCTTCCGTCATCAGGTGTTGCGGAAGATAGGCAACTACTATATCCTTGGGGATAGTGACACTTCCCCGGGTAGGCTTTCTTGCACCTGCTAAAATTTTAAGTAAGGTAGATTTTCCGGCCCCGTTTTTCCCCATCAGGGCAATCCTGTCTTTCTCATTGATTTGAAAGGATATGTCTTTAAAAAGTATACGGTCACCAAAATCAACCGTTAATCCGTCAACTGAAATCATATTTAATATTATCCGAAAGTTTAAAATGTCTGGGACATGCTGAGTGAATCCTTGTAATTTATTTTTTGGAGGGGCAAAGATAGGGATAAAAACTGAAAAATGCAGGACGGTATAAAATAGTTGTATATCCCGGGGAAGGATTGCCGGGGTTCAGAAAGGAGCGAAACAGACTTCTCTCTGCAAAAGGCCTGTAAAATCGCCGTTTCTTTTCCAAAGAGTGGAATTTTCTACACTTTCGTGGAATTTTTCTACAATTTAATGGAATTAATCCGGAGAAATGTTTATATAATATATTGGTTGTTAGTAATTTACATGATTCAGCAATATGTGGCATATTATTTTCAATACTAAATCCAGCAGGATAATAATAAAACAGGATGATAAAGAGAAATAATGTAATTTGGGGTGTAGTTTTGTTGGCTACATTCATAGGCGGATGTAAAAAAGAGAAAGAACCGGAGAAGGTTATTGTGAAAATGGAAAGAGCCGGAACGGAGAATGTAGAGATATACGGGGAGTATGTCGGACGAATCCGGGCACGGCAATTTGTAGAGGTTCGGGCCAGGGTTGAAGGGTATTTGGAACGTATGCTTTTTGAAGAAGGGAAGCGGGTGGAGAAAAATCAACCCTTGTTTGTAATCAACCAGGCTCAGTATAAAGCAAGGGCTGATAAAGCGGATGCTCAGCTGAAAAAGGATTTGGCGCAGGAAGCCAAGGCTGAGCGGGATGTGGAGCGTTTACGTCCGCTGTATGTACAGAAAGCGGCAAGTCAGTTGGATTTGGATAATGCTATAGCTGCTTATGAAAGTGCGAGGGCAAGTGTTGCCATGAGCCGGGCAGATCTGGCGCAGGCTAATCTTGAATTGAGCTATACTACCGTGAAATCACCGATTTCGGGTTATATAAGCGAACGGTATGTGGATATAGGGACGTTGGTGGGACCGGGTTCAAAATCCCTGTTGGCAACTGTAGTGGAAAGTGATGTGGTTCTGGTCGATTTCAGTCTTACCGCTCAGGACTACCTGCGGAGTCTGCAACGGAATGTCAAATTGGGGGAAAAAGATACCAGCCGTTCCTGGCAGCCCAATATTACAGTGACCTTAGCGGATAATTCTATATATCCTATCCGCGGGCTGGTGGATTTTGCCGAGCCTCAGGTAGATCCGAAGACAGGTACTTTCAGCGTAAGGGCTGAATTGGCGAATCCGGAACGGAAATTATTGCCCGGACAGTTCACAAAAGTGAAATTGCTATTGGACGTCCGGGAAAATGCAGTTGTCGTACCGGCAAAATCAGTCGTTATTGAAAAAGGAGGGGCTTATGTATATGTAGTCCGCAGAGATAGTACAGCTGAAAAACGTTTTATCGAAATTGGACCGGAAGTTGGTAATCAGGTGGTTGTGGAACGAGGTTTAGGAATGGGAGAAATGGTTATTACAGAAGGATATCATAAAATAACTCCGGGAGTGCTTGTTGTTCAGGAACCGGAAAAGACAAATGAAACCGGAAAAGATTCTATTGCCGGTATGGTGAGGAAAAGAAAAGGGGGTGAAGCATGAAACCGACATTTTTTATTGACCGGCCGATCTTTTCGGCTGTATTGTCTATTCTGATTGTGATTGTAGGTTTTATCGGATTGTTTCTATTGCCTGTGGATCAATATCCGCAGATTACCCCTCCTATCGTAAAGGTTTCTGCTTCCTATCCGGGAGCCAGTGCTGTCACGGTTTCCCAGGCAGTAGCTACTCCGATAGAACAGGAGTTAAACGGAACGCCTGGCATGCTGTATATGGAGTCGAGTAGCAGTAACTCCGGCGGGTTGACGATTGATATTACCTTTGATATTTCCGCTAATCCGGAATTATCTGCGGTAGAAGTGCAAAACCGGGTTAAACTGGCGGAATCGCGTCTGCCGGCGGAAGTCGTACAGAATGGAATAAAAGTTGAAAAACAATCAGCGAGTCAGCTGATGACGATTTGTTTACGTTCTTCCGATTCCCGTTTCGATGAGATTTACCTCAGTAATTTCGCTACGATCAATGTTTTGGATATTTTGAGACGAATTCCGGGAGTCGGGCGGGTATCGAATATCGGAAGCCGTTATTATGGAATGTGTATTTGGGTAATGCCCGATCGTCTGGCCAATTTCGGACTTACGGTACAGGATTTACAGAATGCTTTGAAGGATCAGAACCGGGAATCTGCAGCCGGGGTGTTGGGAATGCAACCGATGGAGGGAGCTGATATTACTATTCCGATTACGACCCAAGGACGTTTGTCTACTGTTCAGGAATTCGAAGAGATTGTTGTCCGGGCTAATTCCGACGGATCGCTGATTCGTCTTCGGGATGTGGCCAGAGTTTCCCTGGAAGCTTCTTCTTATGCTACGGAAAGTGGTATTAATGGAGAGAATGCTGCAGTACTTGGAATCTATATGTTACCGGGAGCCAATGCTATGCAGGTAGCCGAAGATGTGAAAACCGCGATGAAAGAAATCAGTCGGGATTTCCCTGAAGGATTGAGTTATGACGTACCTTTTGATATTACCACTTATATTTCGGAATCAATACATGAAGTATATAAGACTTTATTTGAAGCTTTAATACTGGTTATTTTAGTGGTTTTCCTGTCCTTGCAAAACTGGAGAGCTTCGCTTGTGCCCTTAGTAGCTGTACCGATTTCATTGGTAGGGACTTTCGGGGTAATGATGATCCTGGGCTTTTCTTTGAACATGCTTACGCTTTTAGGATTAGTGCTGGCGATAGGTATTGTTGTCGATGATGCAATCGTCGTCGTAGAAGCTGTAGAGAGTTATATGGAAAAAGAGGGCTTAAGCCCTTACGAAGCTACCAAAAAAGCGATGCACGGACTGACAGGAGCTTTGGTTGCTACTTCTTTGGTATTGGCAGCGGTTTTTGTACCGGTAAGTTTCCTGGGAGGAATTACAGGGATGCTCTATCGTCAGTTTGCAGTAACAATAGTCGTATCTGTCTTAATTTCTTTAGTAGTCGCTTTGACTTTAAGTCCGGCAATGTGCGCTCTCCTGTTGCGTCCGTCTTCCGGGAAAAAAAATAAGGTCTTCCGGAAAATCAATCAGTGGCTGGCTACAGGAAACCATAAATACACGGGTTTAGTGGAAAAGGCAAGCCGGAATTCCCGACGGATACTGGCTGGTTTTGGAATGGTCTTAATTGCTATTTTTGTACTGAACCGGATTGTACCGGGGAGTTTTATTCCGGAAGAAGACCAGGGATATTTTAAAGTAGAATTGGAGTTACCGGAAGGAGCTACTTTGGAGAGGACGCGGGAGGTGACAAACCGGGCAGTGGACTATGTAAAAAATCATCCGGCAGTTGCTTATGTACAAAATGTTACCGGTAGCAGCCCGCGGGTAGGAACGAATCAGGCCCGTACGGAACTGACTGTTATTCTCAAATCCTGGGAAAAAAGAAAAGGAAATAAAATGTCAGTGGAGGATGTGATGGCTGATGTGCGGAAAGAATTTTACCATTATCCGGAAGCGAAAGTATATTTATCAAAACCTCCTGTCATTCCTGGATTAGGGACTTCTGGCGGTTTTGAATTACAGATAGAAGCCCGTAACGGTGCCTCTTTTGAAAATTTGGTGAGTGCTGTGGATACTTTAATGAAATATGCGGCACAGGAAAAAGCGTTGACCGGCCTTTCGTCCTCTTTGCAACCGGAGATCCCGCAGCTGTATTTTGATGTGGACAGGGATAAGGCTAAGTTTTTAGGTATACCGATGGCTGATATTTTTTCTACCATGAAGGCTTATACCGGGTCAGTCTATGTAAATGATTTTAATATGTTTAACCGGGTATACCGGGTCTATATTCAGGCGGAAGCACCTTACCGTATGCATAAAGACGATATCAATCTGTTTTTTGTGCGGGCTTCGTCCGGAGAAATGGTGCCTCTGACCGCTTTAGGGGATGCAACTTATACGACAGGACCCGGGAATATACGTCGGTTTAATATGTTTACCACTGCTGTTATCCGGGGGGCAGCTGCTCCGGGTTATAGCTCCGGAGAGGCGATGAGGGTGGTGGAAAATATCGCCCAGGAACATTTGTCAGATAATATCGGGGTGGAATGGAGCGGTCTTTCCTATCAGGAGAAAAAGGCGGAAGGTCAGATGGGTATTATCATGCTACTGGTATTTGTATTCGTTTTCCTCTTTTTGGCCGCTTTATATGAAAGTTGGCTGGTACCCATAGCTGTCCTGTTGTCTTTGCCCGTAGCTGCGATAGGCGCTTATCTGGGCATATGGGTCTTTGGTTTAGAGAATGATGTATATTTTCAGATCGGTTTGGTAACTTTAGTAGGGTTGGCTGCTAAAAATGCGATTTTAATCGTCGAGTTTGCACAGGTAGAAATGCAAAGAGGGGTGGATGCATTAAAGGCTGCTGTAACGGCAGCGAGCTTGCGTTTCCGTCCGATTTTGATGACTTCTCTGGCTTTTGTCTTGGGTATGCTGCCCCTGGTGATGGCTTCTGGCCCGGGATCGGCCAGCCGGCACTCTATCGGTACGGGAGTATTCTTTGGAATGCTCGCAGCTATTACAGTCGGAATTGTGATGGTACCCTTTTTCTTCGTAATGATTAACCGGGCGAAGAGTAAAATGAAAAATAAATTGCAGACCTTGCATTTAAGGGAAAAATGCGAAGCCCGCATTAAAGGGTGGATGAAGGATGTAAAAGATAAAACGAGATAAATCCGGGAAAACTTCGTTTGTGTCTGTACAACGTAAGGAATACGGGAGATTGCTTAATGAAAAAAGAGATAGATATGAAACAACTATATAAAATCGGAATCAGTTGTGTGCTAGTGGGAATACTGTTCTCTTCCTGCAGGTTAGGGAAAGAATATGTCCGGCCGGAATTGAAATTACCCTCTGATTTTGAAAAAGGGCAAGTAATCGATTCTGCTTCGGTGAGCGAATTGAAATGGTGGGATTTGTATACGGATACTGTTTTGCAGGGATTGATACGTAAAGCTTTGGTGTATAATAAAGATATGCAGATGGCTGTTGCCCGTATTAAAGAGACTGAAGCTTCCAAGCGGATTGCCAAGGCTGATTTATTTCCGAAAGTGGATGTTAGAGCCGGTGCCCAAAGGGATTACGACCGTACGCCGGAGAATACGTTCGAAGCGAAAGGTTTATTGTCTTGGGAGATCGATCTTTGGGGAAAATTGCGTTGGGGAAATCAGGCGGCTATAGCCGAATATTTACAGACAGTGGAAGGTCAACGGGCTTTACAGATGACTATAATTGCCCAGGTGGCTCAGGCTTATTTTGAGTTAAGTGCTTTGGATGAGGAACTGAAAATTGTAAGGCAAACGCTGGAAGCCCGTAAAGAAGGGGTTCATTTGGCAAAATTACGGTATGAGGGAGGGATGACTTCTGAGACTTCTCTTCGTCAGGCCCAGGTGGAATTAGCCCGGACGGCTACCTTAGTGCCGGATTTGGAAAGGAAAATCCATCTGAAAGAGAATGATATTTCTTTGCTGACAGGACAGTATCCGAGGCAGATTGCCCGGGGAGAAGGGATACTGAAACAAAATTTACCCCGTACATTGCCTGCAGGTTTACCTTCTACTTTGCTGGAACGCCGGCCGGATATACGGGAAGCAGAATATAAATTGAAGGCTGCTCATGCGAAAGCGGGGTTGCAGTATACCAATATGTTTCCCAAGGTGTCTTTGACGGCTCAGTACGGTTTGGAAAATACTCAATGGGAGGGATTTTTTCAGTCTCCTTTCTTTTTCCTGGGAGGACAAATTCTGGCGCCCTTGTTTAATATGGGAAAAAACAGGGCTCAGCTGAAAGCTGCCCGTGCTGTAGCAGAAAGAGAAGGATATGCTTATGAAAAAGCTGTCCTCACGGCTTTTAAGGAAGTGAATGATGCGCTGGTTTCCTCCCGGAAAATTGAGGCTATACGGGAATCCCGGGATAGTTTGGAAGAAGCGGCCCGTTCTTACCTGGACTTGGCAAATTTGCAGTATATCAACGGTGTAATAGGATATATTGATGTATTGGATGCCCAAAGGGGATATTTTGATGCTCAAATCGGTTTGAATAATGCTGTAAGAGATGAGTTGATTGCAGTCGTCAATCTTTACAAAGTTCTCGGTGGGGGATGGTTACCCGAAAAAGATCCGTCCCGGTATGCAGATAATTAAATATTTTTATGATAATTCTCTAACTCTTCAGAATAGGAAAGTATACTTTTGTAAGCAGAATTATGGCGTATAAATGTATTGAAATAAAAGAATGGGAGAGCATATTTCTTTTCGGAGAAACGAGGGATTGATTACGGTAAAACCGTATTGGAAAGGAAATCCTGTTGTGAAGGGACGGTTTGTAAACCGGCAACATCATATTACTCATGGGATCGGAAATGTTTTAAAATGGCGTTTTTCTCCCAATCCGCAGCGGAGAGAAAAGAGGCAGGAGAAGTGGGAACCTCAGTTAAAGTATTTGTATTCCCTGGAAAATATTTCCGGAGATTCTTTGGTATGGCTGGGGCATAATTCTTTTTTTATGCAGATTGCCGGAAAGCGCCTTATGTTTGACCCGGTTTTTGGGGATATTCCTTTTGTGAGGCGCCGTAGTAAATTGCCTGTAGATCCTGCAATTTTTAAAAATATAGATTATCTTCTGCTGAGCCATGATCATTTTGATCATTTGGATAAAAAAAGTATAACCCGTCTATACAGGAATAATCCCCAAATGAACGTTTTTTGCGGGTTAGGGATGGGAGAACTTTTAAAAGGATGGTTTCCCGGTCTGAAAGTAATAGAAGCGGGTTGGTATCAGCAAATAGAAGATGAAGGATTAAAGATTACGTTTTTGCCGGCCCAGCATTGGAGTAAGCGGTCAGTACACGATGGCGGACAGCGTCTGTGGGGGGCTTTTATGATACAGGGAAATGGGATTTCTTTATATTATAGCGGGGATACAGGTTATTCCAACCATTTTACAGAAATACCAGAACTTTTTGGTGCTCCGGATTATGCTTTATTGGGGATAGGAGCTTATAAGCCCCGCTGGTTTATGCAACCCAATCATATTTCTCCTTATGATTCTTTAACTGCTTCTGTTGAAATGCAGGCCCGGATGACGATCCCTATGCATTATGGAACTTTTGACCTTTCCGATGAACCTTTGAGCGATCCTCCAAAGGTATTTGCCGAAGAAGCCCGGAAACGGAATATTCCGGTTGCAGTCCCGGCTTTGGGTGAAATTGTCAAACTGGAGAAAAAAAGATAAGCAGGTAGATTTGTCCTGCTTGTCTCTTCTCTTTACTATGACTAAGGTATTTGTGGGTGAGGCTTAAAATAGAGATGCCCATAAGGCTCATTTCCAGAATGGGAATTTTTCATTTTGTTCTATCTGAAGAATCCTGACTGGGAAAAGGGGTTTTGAATACCTGTTCGTTCGCCCGCTTATTTCCCTTTCTTTTTTTCTGTTGTTTGGAAAAAGGTGGCCAATTTTGTTATAGCTTTAACAGCTTAAAACAAGCTTCCTGAATCTACCATCTGGAAATTACCGGTTTTTTCTTTCTCATTTCCCGAAAAGTCTTTACATTTGAATTCTTCCTATAAATTGATAAATTTTTAGGAAATTTTATTTCTTCAAACCAAAGCATTATGAGAAACACTTTATTTATTTTAGGTTTGTTATTTCTGTTAGGAGCTTGCAATCAGAAACCGCAAAAAGCTGATTTAAAAATTATGAGTTTTAATGTCCGGTATGATACTCCCCGGGACAGTATGAATAATTGGCAATACCGGAAAGAGGAGGTGGGTAAAATGTTGAATTATTATGCTCCGGATATTGTGGGGATGCAGGAAGTATTGCATAATCAGTTAGAAGATATAAAATCGTATTTGCCGCAATATACTGCTTTAGGAGTTGGACGGGAAGATGGCAGGGAAAAAGGAGAATTTAATCCTTTGTTTTTTAAAACGGATCGTTTTGAACTGATAAAAAGTGGAAATTTTAGTTTGAGTGAAACGCCTGAAGTCATCGGAGTAAAAGGATGGGATGCTGTTTGTAAGCGTATTGCTACTTGGGCTGTTTTAAAAGATAAAGCAAGTGGAATAGAATTCATGGCTTTAAATACTCATCTGGATCATAAAGGAGAAACGGCCCGGAAGGAAAGTGCCCGTTTATTGGTAAATCAATTGGCAACTTTAGCAGAAACTCGTCCGTTTGTTATGACCGGAGATTTTAATACAACTCCGGATTCAGCTATTATTGCCCTTTTGACGGAGGAGGGAAAAGTAAAGAATGCCAAATTAGAAGCTGCTCTGGTGTATGGACCCGAGTGGACATTCCACGATTTCGGCAGACTTGCTTTACCGGAAAGAATGTGGATTGATTATATTTTTATTTCACCGGGTATACAAGTAAAAACATTCCGGAATATCACGGATGTTCCGGATACCGTTTTTTTGTCCGACCATAATCCGGTTCTTTCAGAGATAACTGTTTTAAGGTGAAAGTGTCCGTAATGTCAAGGTGGAGAACTAACTTATCAAATAGAATCAGACCTTTTTAATAGGCAAAAAAGAATATCCGAAAGATCATTTTGTGGAGGAGCAAATGAATAGGACGCAGGAAAGGAACAAACGTCTTTAACTCCTCTATGAATCAAAACTTTGCGATAAATCCATTGTGAAACAAATATTCATCCGGGAAAGAAAAATGCTGTTTGGAGGAGGATTTCCCGGATGTTCTCTATTCTGTTGTCTCTTCCTCCTCTGTATGGACCTCCTCTGTTTCGTCTTCGTCGGGCGGTTCTCCGTCTGTATATTTGAGTTCTAATTTTTCTTTGTGTCCGTTTCCCATCCGGGTAAAATTTTCCGGCGTTTCGTCGTTCACTTCCCGAATATTTTCTGAGTAATCGTCTTCTCTTCTCATCTTATTCCTGTTTTTTTTAAGAACGTAATCGAGCAGAGAAGGTTATCGAATAAGCGGTAAATTATAAAAGGAAATCTAAATTACCAATAGAGAATTAATCCGGCTATTCCGGACAAACAGATCATAAGTATAGGATGAAGTTTGTATTTCCAGGTGAGAAAGAAAGCTGTCAGAAAAATCAGTATACTTTTATAATCAATAAAATTTTCATGGTTCATGAGCAGTAAAGCGGCGGCGGCGATTAATCCGACAGTCATCGGACGCAATCCGGTAAAAGCAGCTGCTACGTATTTATTATTTCTGAATTTGGCAAAAAAGTAAGAAATTAATAATACCAGTAAGAAAGAAGGCAGGCAGACAGCAATGGTGGCAATGATGGAGCCCCAGACATTCCCTGTAACGGTATAGCCGATATAGGTAGCACTATTAATTCCAATCGGACCGGGGGTCATTTGAGAAATGGCTACCACATCGGTAAATTCCTGCAAAGAAAGCCAGTGGTGTTTGTCTACTACCTCATACTGAATCAGGGACAGCATAGCATATCCTCCGCCGAAACCGAAGATCCCGATTTTCAAATATACCCACCACAACTGCCAATAAATCATAACTTATAGATTTTCTTTTATAATCAGCTTTTCTTTACTTTATCTTTTATCCAGAAGCTATATACCAGGCCGCCTATTATCCCGGCTAGTATTATATAGACAGGGGAAACACCGGCTTTCCAGATTAAAATGGCTCCGATTAACGGGAAAATGAGTTCCATCCGCTTTAATTTAAGTGCTTGTGCTGCGGAGAGACAGGGGACTAATATCAAGGCCACTACAGCCGGACGAATCCCATTGAAAATTTTAATTACCCATACATTATCCTGAAAATGATTGAAAAATAAAGCGATAGCCAGGATAATAAAAAAAGAAGGTAATATCGTTCCGAGGGCACAAACAATACTGCCCGTTACTTTTCTCAGCTTATAGCCTACAAAAATTGAAATATTAACGGCGAAAATACCGGGCAGGGACTGGGTTACCGCAAATAAATCCATAAAATCCTGTTTATCCAGCCATCCCCGATTTACGACTTCCCGTTCGATCAGGGGAATCATCGCATAGCCTCCCCCGATGGTAAACATCCCGATTTTGACAAATGTGAGAAAAAGTGTCCAATACATGTTATTTACTGAAAAAATTATCCGCTGCTGGAAAGGCAAAGGTATAAAAAATGCCGGAAACCCTTCAGAAACACCGGACTAATTCAAATTTGTACAAATTTTTCCTGTCTGTAAAATGTGAAAGAGATAGACGGGAAGAAAGTATAGGAAATACTATTTCCTCCCTGTATGATATACAGTCTGTTTGCCGGATTACAGGTTTCAGCATGACAGGTATAATAATCCGTTGGAGAAGTTTCGTAAAAATACACTTTTCTCATTTTATTGCAGTTGTTACGTAATAATCAAATAAAGCCGTAAAAGAGGAAGAAGCGGAAAACGATTAATTGTGCTATACAAAATTATATATTTGCCTGGTTGTCAGTATCCCTTTTTTATTTCTGTTCATATAAAATGAATAGGAATATAGTTAAGAAAAGAATAAACGGGAGAGGTTGAATTCTGGCGGAAGGCGGATAGGTCTCTTGTAAAGATGAATAGCAAACGGTTATATCACTTTTATAGGGTTTTGATCAGATGGACGGAAGGAAATAGAAAGGATTGGGCAATAAAAAGAGTATACCAGAGATAGTTATAGTCGTAAACATTCTGGTATACTCTTTTATTTAAATTGTTTCAATAGGATAGATGGCTAGCCTATTGGGTAAAGGGGTATTAACATCCGCCTTTGTGGGAAGACTCACCGCCTTTACGTCCTGCTTCAGCATGCTGTTCGCGGCTTCCGCCTTGTTTTCCGGAATTGCTGTTTTCGCTGTTGCTGCTCTGAGAACTGCGTCCGCCTCCGTGAGAAGCTTCACCGCCTTTACGTCCTGCTTCAGCATGTTGTTCGCGGCTTCCGCCTTGTTTTCCGGAATTGCTGTTTTCGCTATTGCTGCTTTGAGAACTGCGTCCGCCTCCATGAGAAGCTTCACCGCCTTTACGCCCTGCTTCAACATGTTGTTCATGGCTTCCACCTTGGGTGTGGCTACCACTGTTTCTTGAATTTGTGTTTTCGTTATTCATAGTTTTCAATTTTATAATTACTCTACTATTTTAACGAATCCGATGCAGGGATGTTTTTTAATAATTAGTAAATTAGTATAATGGAGTTTTTAATTCATCTTAATAAATGATGAAGTAGATTTAAATAAGTGTAAGGAATGCACTTTTTTAATGCTTTTTGATAATTTGCCCTCCCTTTTTGTAAGATAATCAGAATTTTATTATACCATTCAATAAGAGGTAATGTTTCATGCAAATACAATGTTGCAGGATAAAAATCGGAAAAGAATCGGAACTTCCCGGAACACTCTTATAAAAAACGTTATTCTGGGTGAAATAGGAAAAGAGTGTAGGAGCCGCAGAAACTTCCGGATAATATCAATAGCGGACAGTACGCTGAGTAGATCTTCTCCAGGAACATTCCGGACAATAGAGAAGAGCAAGGTCAAAACCTTCGGTTGTTTCTCCGGATTTAGCCGGAACAATTTGAAAATCTTCCGTCACAAAGATAAGCCGGCGTTCTCCTTTCCCGTTCAGTACATAAAAGTGAGGAATTTTGTACAGTAGGCAGGGACGGCGTTTCATAAATATTATGGTAAGGAGAATTGGAAAGGGGTACTACCGGAGAAATACCCCGTTCTTTAATTCGTTTCCAGTGCTATTTCTTCCGTTTCAGGTAAAGGAAGTTCATCTTCCAGGGTCAGTTGGAAAGTATAACAGTTTTTACCTTTATAATTTACTAATGAATCTGTCTGTACGGACTCTATCCGTATGTTTTTTTCGGTAAGCCCCTGGAGCAATAAATACTCTTTTAATTTTTGATCCCGCAGCTTAGCCAGGATTTCTGTTTGCTTACTCAATTCTTCCATTGGAATCAAAGCTAAGATTTGAGTATTTAGGTCTGTTGTTTGTATTTCTGACGGGACTTGATCGGTTATGTAAGCCTGGAATGCCGGATCTTTGGTACTGATTTCTGTGATACGGACGTAATCGATAGCTTGTAAAGTGGTGTCGCTTATTTCCGGATGGGTGGTCAGGTAATAGGCTTTTTGTGCCTGAAAGATCGCTAAAGCTTGTTCCGCCTGTGCGGGATTATACTTTTGTTGCAATTCCAGTATCATCTCCGGTTTTGCTTTGATAATAGTGGCCAATTGATTGATCAGAGAAAATTGTTCCGGGGTAAAATCTGCCCGGTATATATCAAAAGGAATGTCTTTTAAATCGTGGGAACTCAGTCCCAGGGAATGGGCTATAAAACTGAAAGGAGATACTGCTACTTTGATCAGTAGATTTGTCAGGGTTTTGAGAATGATTTTCTTATAAGAAAAAGACGGAGAATTTATGTTGCCTTTTACCGGGAGATCCATTTTGATTTTATCATTGACATCTTTGATGATATACAATGCCGTGCGTAAAGGAATATTGATTTCAGCCTGGATATCCCTGCGTTTTTTGTCTACTTCACAACGGTAAATGTCCAGCTTATTGCGTCCGTCCAAATAATGATTACGGATATTATTGATGCTGCTGAAAGCGAGGACTCCGTTTTGTAAAGGATAGCCAAAATACTGTATGCTATAGGGACTGAAAAGTTTCAAATCCAGATTTTTGATAAAAAGATTGAGGTCCTGATTCGAAATGTCATCCAAATGTCCGCTCCAGTTAAGAGCAATTGTACCTCCGTTTTCCAGAGAACTTTTAATGCTCACTTGATTATTTCCTGAAAACGTAAAATCTGAGGCATTTATACAAATATCCTGGAGGGCAAAATGAAAAGGTTCGTGTAGAGTATGGTCCTGAAAAGTAAAAGAAGCATTGTCTACCGAAAATTGATGAATGAGGAAGTCCGGAGCATCCTGGACCGTATCAGCTTGCGGAACGTCTTCTGCCGGAACCGTATTGTGCAGTGTATCGGATTTCAACAACTGGCTGAAAGTATTGGATTGCGGATAAAGATCGAAGGCGGATTTTAAATTCTGAATACGGATCTCCTCAAATCGGAATTGTTGTTTTTCAGGATTAATGGTTGCAATATTTACGGCTAATTCCCCGGCGGACAGAATATCTTTTTCATGCAGATCCGTCAGCCGGAATTGTTTTAGTCCGGTGCTCCCCTTTACCGTAATATCCAGTGCATGGGCAGTATTGCCCTGTAATTGTAAATCAGCGGAAAGCAATCCCTTTATTTGTCCGACGTTTAAGGATTGTTGCAGGTAAGGCAAAAGATTATCAATGGCGAAATCGTTTAGCTGGAGGGAGAGCAGATAACTGCCTGCTTCTAAATTGTACTGCATATTGGTATGCAGGGATCCTCCCTCGCTGAAATTCAGATTCAAGCCGATATCGGTATTTTTTCCGCTAAAATAAACTCCGGGGATATACAATTGTATATCGTTGGTATTCCATTGAGAGCCTACAAGCAGATCCTGGTAAGAGAGATTTCCGCCCACGATGGCGATATTGTTGAGAGCAATGGCCATGGGTTCTGTTTCAGCAAGCGTATCCGTTTGCGGGGAATCAGAAATTACAGTGTCCGGAGAATTTTGTAACAGATCGCTGAAATTAAAGTCGCTTCCTTTTTGCCATACTTGTATGTCCGGATGGACCAGCCGTATACGGTTTACTTTCAATTCGTTTGCGAGTAAACGGAAGAGGGAGAGTTTTACAACCAGACTGTCGAAAGAAACAAACCGGTCGCGATCGTTTGTGTCGAGTAATTCAAATCCTGTAATCCGGGTATAACCGGTAAAAATATTGGCGTATAATCCGTCTATATTGATTTGACGGCCGATCATTTCTTTGCTGTGTTTTACAATATAATGTTTAGCGACAGGAGGAGCAATTATTGCTGCTATTATAAGGAGCACACCCAGTGTCGCTACTGTGATACCAATAGGCTTTAAAATTTTCATAATTAGATATTTTTGCACATCATCCAGACAAAATTAAGACTTCTTTCTGTTTTTTACAAAGTCTGTACGGAAAAAGGAAGCTTATTACTATCTGGAATTTCAAAAATTTGTCATTGTTTACTGCTTGCAAACCTGACGGTATGAAATGGTCCGGGAATAGTTTTATTTATTTTATATAAGTTTAAATGCTTTAAAGGAAAAAAGCGAAAAGAGTCCCCGGAATTAGAGGAGTTGTCGTTATCTTTGTAATAGTCTAAAATTATAAAAGGATGAAATTATATATCTGGATCTGTCTGATGGTATCTTTATCGTTATCCGGAAAAGCGGGAAATGCGGAGCAGGGGTTGAAAGAACTGGATAAGGTTGTGAAATCTCCGGAAAAATACATACAGCGGAAAGAAGAACAGCTGGCAAAATGGAAATTGCAACGGCAACAGGTGCAGACAGACGAACAGCGTATGAAAATAGATGCTCTCTTAGCTGACCAGTATAAAACATATATTGCCGATTCTGCTTTGTATTTTGCACAGGAACAGTTACGATTGGCAGAGCAATTGGGGGAAGATATTGATAAGAGCCGTATGTTGTTGGCTGAAATAAGAATTATTACCGGCATGTACAGGGAATCTATGGATTTATTGGCAGAAGTAGACCGGAGCAGTTTATCGGAAGGTAGTTTGGGAGATTATTATCATTTGTACCAGAACTTATACGGAGCCATGCGGGATTATGCCATAGGAGAGGAATTGCAGTGGGAATATGAACGGAAGATGGCACTTTATCAGGATTCCTTATTAATGCTATCTCCTAAAGGAAGTGATGACTACGTACTGGTAAAAGCCGATCAGTGGATGCGGCAGGGGGAATATCAAAGAGCATTGGAATTATTATTACCTTATTATGCCACTTTAGATCCTGATAGCCGGGAAATGGGATATACTGCTTATGCTGTTGCTAATGTGTACCGGCATATGGGAGAAAAGAAAAAAGAAAAAGATTATTTGATTGTGTCGGCTTTATCTGATTTAAAATGTGGGGTAAAAGAATATATTTCGCTTCGGGAGTTAGCAACTTTATTGTATGAGGAGGGGGATATCCGACGGGCGTATACTTATATGAGGCGGGCTATGGAGGATGCAGCTTTTTGTAATGCCCGTTTACGTACGATAGAAGTGTCGCAGGTCTTGCCGATTATCAATGAAGCTTACCGTTTACAGAGGGAAAAACAGCAACGGCAAATGTCGGTATATTTGTTGTGTATAAGTATATTGGCACTGTTTTTAATTCTCTTGGCTTTTTACCTGAGACGTCAGATGAAGAGGCTGGCGTTAGCTAAACGGGAAGTGGGAAAAGCAAATGAACAGTTAAAATTGCTAAATGAGGAATTGCAGGTATTGAATACCCGTTTGGCAGATTCCAATACCCGTTTACAGCTTACCAATCAAAATTTGGCCGAAGTAAATTATATTAAAGAAGCTTATATCGGACGTTTTCTGGATCTTTGTTCTACCTATATCGGGAAATTGGATACCTATCGCCGTTCCTTGAATAAAAAGGCGATGAACGGGCAGACAGAAGAATTGTTCCGGGAGTTAAAATCTACTCAGTTTGTTGAAGAAGAATTGGAGGAGTTTTATGCTAATTTTGACACTGCTTTTTTGCGGCTATTCCCCGATTTTGTTCAAGAATTCAATGCTTTACTGGCAGAAGGAGAAGAGGTTATGTTAAAACCGGGAGAATTGCTGAATACCGAATTACGGATTTTTGCCCTGATCCGGTTAGGTATAACGGATAGTAATAAAATCGCTCAATTCCTGCGTTATTCTCTAAAAACAATATACAATTACCGAACAAAAATGCGTAATAAAGCCCGGGGAGTCCGGGACGATTTTGAACAGGAAGTGATGCATATTGGTACCTTTTAACGAAAAACCCTTTCTGCCCGGGTTAGTTTCTTCCGTATGATTTTTCTATTATTTGGATGGATTCTTCTATAGCAGTTTCAGCTGTGGGGAATCCTTCTTGAAATTCCCGGGCTCCGTTAATAAATTGAAGAACATTATAAACGGTAAAACAGGATAATCGTAGTTCCCAGAGTTGCCGGATGCTTTTTGAGGTATAGGTGTTAATGAATTCCCTTTCTTTATTAAGATAATTTTTATCATTTTTAAGTTCTTCTAGATATTTACTTTTTAAATCGTAATACCATTTGACAACATCTTCGACAGCTTTAATTTCGGTATAGGTTTTTATGATTTGAAGTATCAATTTTTTATCCTGTATTTGTTGGGCTAAAGAGGACATTTTAAACATTTCTAGTGCGTCAGTCCGGGCTTTAAATTTGTTGATCCGGAAAGGAAAATTCAGTTGCATTCTTAATGTATCTTCTGAGGCCTCCGATAAATTGTTTTCGAAATGAAGCAGATAGCGGCTCATTTTTTGTTCCGCCGCCAGATATTGGCTGATTTCCTGAATATCTTCTTTGTTCATTTCCAACTCGATTTTAATCAGTTCCATCGTATTGGCAATTTCTTTCGCTTTTGCACGTTCACTCAGAAGAGTACTTCCCCCGAATGTTACAATAACACCTAAAATGACTACCGATAGTTGTAATATATAGTCGCCTATTTTCAAAGTTGTCAGTTCTCTTCTTTTTTTCATTTTTCAAAACGACTTTAAGTAATATTAGGTCAAAGATAGTATTTTAATAACAGAAATTTAGGTGAAAATGTAAAAACGTAAAAATGTTTAAATAGAAAACAGGAGTTTACACTTGATGGATACCCGTCTGAACATTCATAAATGAACAAACCTGTGGACGGAATAAAGTGAGGAATCAGAAATCTTACTTTCATTTATCCGTTTTTATCCGGAATGGATAAAAAGCGATTCCAAACCTGTTTATATCGGAAGTTTTAGTATGAATTTGAAGCTGGATTTTTATTTTTATTTTCCCAATTTGTCCCGATTGCCTTAAATTTTCAGGGTTTACCGGATTTATAAATTTTTATTACACTCCTTTTTTAACAAACTGTTTGTTTGATAAAGTATTTATTTTCAGTGTTTTATTTCAATCATTCCTCCCCTTTTTACTCCTTTTTTCCCCTCTTCTCTAGGTTGCAGTTTTTTTCCTGTCTATTTTTGTCTGACAATTTAGGGAGGAATTGACTTAAAATCGCAAACGTTATAAAAATAAATTGAATATGAAAAGATTACGAATTTTACTTATATGTGTCTTAACGGCTGTGGGACTGAAAGCAGCAGAACTGAAATCTCCGGATGGAAATCTGGTATTGCATGCGGATGTAAAAGAGGGACGTCCTGTATACAGCTTAGAATATAAAAGTCGCCCGGTAATAAAAGAAAGCCGTTTAGGATTGGAATTGAAGGGCGATAAAGATTTGATGAATGGGTTTGTTATGGCTGGTGTACAGACTTCAACTTTCGACGAAACCTGGCAACCGGTATGGGGGGAAGTCCGGGATATCCGGAACCATTACAATGAATTGGCTTTGACCTTAAATCAGGCAGAAACGGGACGGATAATGGTCATCCGTTTCCGTTTATATGATGACGGGGTCGGTTTCCGCTATGAATTTCCGCAGCAGCCGGATCTGAATTATTTTGTAATCAGGGAGGAACGCACTCAGTTTGCTATGGCCGGAGATCATAAAGCTTTTTGGATCCCGGGTGATTATGATACGCAGGAATACAGTACTGTAACTTCTAAGTTGTCGGAAATCCGGGGTAAAATGAAAGCTGCTATTACTCCTAATTCTTCTCAGACGCCGTTTTCTCCGACGGGGGTTCAGACGTCTCTGATGATGAAGAGTGAAGACGGCTTATATATCAATATTCATGAAGCGGCTTTGGTGGATTATGCTTGTATGCATTTGAATTTAGATGATGAAAATATGGTGTTTGAGTCGTGGTTGACGCCGGATGCCATTGGAGATAAAGGTTATATGCAGGCCCCTTGCCAGACACCCTGGCGGACGGTAATGGTAAGCGATGATGCCCGTGAGATATTGGCATCCAAACTGATCCTTAATTTGAACGAACCCTGTGCTTATGAGGACGTAAGTTGGATCAAACCGGTGAAATACATTGGCGTATGGTGGGAGATGATTACGGGTAAAAGCAGCTGGGCCTATACCGACCTGCCGGCTGTGAAACTGGGTGAAACGGATTATACGAAGACCCAGCCGAACGGCAAACACGCCGCCAATACGGAGCATGTGAAGAAATACATCGACTTTGCGGCCAAACATGGCTTCGACCAGGTATTGGTGGAAGGCTGGAATGTAGGCTGGGAAGACTGGTTCGGGAAGACGAAGGATTATGTGTTTGATTTCGTTACGCCTTATCCGGATTTCGATGTGAAAGGATTGACCGAATATGCAGCTTCCAAAGGGGTGAAACTGATGATGCACCATGAAACGTCGGCTTCTGTGCGGAATTATGAACGGCATTTGGATACGGCTTATCAGTTTATGGTGGACCACGGTTACAATGCAGTGAAAAGCGGTTATGTCGGTAATATTATCCCGCGGGGTGAATACCATTACGGACAGTGGCTGGTAAATCACTATCTGTATGCCGTGAAAAAAGCGGCTGATTACAAGATTATGGTGAATGCCCACGAAGCGGTACGTCCGACGGGTCTGTGCCGTACCTATCCGAACCTGATCGGTAATGAATCGGCCCGGGGAACGGAATACGAATCGTTCGGCGGCAGCAATCCCGACCATACGACTATATTGCCGTTTACCCGTCTGATGGGAGGACCGATGGATTATACACCGGGTATTTTTGAAATGAAAGTAAGCAAGGCCAATCCGGATAATCATTCTTTTGTACATTCTACGCTGGCCCGGCAACTGGCATTGTATGTGACGATGTACAGTCCGTTGCAGATGGCTGCCGATATGATTGAAAATTATGAACCCTATATGGATGCTTTCCAGTTCATCAAGGATGTAGCTGTGGACTGGGACGACAGCCGTTATCTGGAAGCCGAACCGGGCGATTATATCACGGTGGCCCGGAAAGCAAAGGGAATGAATAACTGGTTCGTAGGCTGTACGGCGGATGAAAACGGTCACGTTTCCCATCTGACGTTCGACTATCTGGATGCCGGTAAAAAGTATATCGCTACGGTATATGCCGATGCCGAGGATGCGCATTACGAGCACAATCCGCAGGCTTACACGATCCGGAAAGGGATTGTTACGGATAAATCGAAGCTGACCTTAAAAGCTGCTCCCGGCGGCGGTTATGCCATCAGTATCGTTGAAGTGACGGATCCGTCACAATTGAAAGGCTTGAAGCGTTTATAAAAATAAGGTTTTAGAAATCACTTTTGAGCAGGACTGTTCCGGAAACGGAGCAGCCTTTTTTAATTCAGTTTTTTGTACTACAGGGATGCAGTCGGCCCTTCCCGATGGCAGGCTTATATGAATCAGCAGCTGCCTGTAACCGCTTCTGCCATACGGGACAAAACAGACTGATGCAGATATAGCCGTGTTTATACTATGTCAGAGCTATAAATTTTGTACTTTAGCCGGATGAGCGGCCGGAAACGAAGGTGGGACAAGGGACTGGTCTTCGAAAGAAGGGAAATAAAGCTGACTATAAATTTACCAGATAAACGATTATGATAAGAAATCCGGAACAGACGGTCGGGAATATAGCCGACAAACAGAAAACGGCATTTATCGGTTCGGTGGACGAACAAGGGTTCCCGAATATAAAAGCGATGTTGCAGCCCCGCAAACGGGAAGGGATAAAAACGTTTTATTTTACCACCAATACTTCTTCAATGCGTGTAGCCCAGTATGGGAAGAATAAGCAGGCCTGCGTTTATTTTTGTGATAATCGTTTCTTCCGGGGTGTTCTGTTGCGGGGAACGATGGAAGTGTTACACGATCCGGCTTCTAAAGAAATGATCTGGCGGGAGGGAGATACCGAATATTATCCGGAGGGAGTGACCGATCCGGATTACTGCGTGCTGCGGTTTACCGCTAGTTCAGGCCGGTACTACAGCAATTACCATTCGGAAGAATTTACGGTTGAATGAATTTGAATGAGATTAATACAGAATAATTTATGAAGAATGAAATTTTATACCTGCTCTTGAATGAGTATGCCGATCATGAACCGGCTTTTTTAGGTGGGGCAATCAGTTGTGACGAACGGTCGATCAAGGAACATCCCAAATACATCAATAAAGTTTTGGCACCCACCTTGGACGAGGTTCGTTCATGCAGCGGATTCCGTACGCTGCCTGATTATTCGTTTGAGTCCATGCCCGAAGAATATGCGGCGCTGATCCTGATCGGCGGTTACCAGTGGCAGTCGGAAGAGGCGGAGCGGGTAGTCCCTATCGTTAAACGTGCCCTGGAAAAAGGTATTGTGGTAGGTGCTATTTGTAACGGGGCATCTTTTCTGGCCCGGCATGGTTTCCTGAATCAGGTGAAACATACCGGGAACGGACTGGAACAATTGAAACTGTGGGGAGGTGAAAATTACACGAACGCGTCGGGGTATGTCAACCGGCAGGCTGTAAGAGATGGTCGTGTGGTTACCGCCAACGGAAGCGGATATCTGGAATTTGCCAAAGAATTGCTGCTCCTTCTGGAAAGTGATGCTCCTGAGCATATCGAGTTGTTTTACCGTTTTCAGAAGGAAGGTTTTGTGAAAATGTGCTGTCCTCCGAAGATCAGTTTCAATACCGTTGGATTGTTTACCAAAGACCTGACGAAAATGGTGACCTTCTACCGGGAAGTATGGGGATTTGAAACCGACTGGAACGGAGTAGATTCGGATGTGGAGATGCGTCTCGGCGATATGCGGCTGATCCTGTATCCCCGGGAGGCTTTCGAAGCAATGACTTCGCGCCGGTACAGCTATCCCGATGGTTTGAACGGGACCCTGGAAATCTCTTTCGATGTGCCGTCTTATGCTGCCGTCGATGCCGAATATGCCCGTGCGGTTGGAGCCGGAGCTACGCCTGTTTTTCCGCCTACGACCGAACCCTGGGGACAGCGTACCTGTTATATGGCAGATCCCGACGGGAATCTCATCGAACTGAGCTCGTTTGTGAAATGATTCATTTAATGTTTGACATCCTTTGTTACCTGCTATGGAAGTAGAGATAGAATATACGACCGATTATCCTTATGATTTGTTGTTGTTGGCCGACCCCAACCGTCAAGGGGTTGACACTTATCTGAAGACATCGGATTGTTATGTTGCCCTGAAAGGGGACAAGCCGGTAGGGGTGATCGTGGTACAGAAACAAACCGAAGGAAGGGCGGAAGTCATGAATCTGGCGGTTGACGAATCTTACCAACGGAAAGGGATTGCCCGCCGGTTACTTCGTTTTGTTTCGGATGAATGGGCTGCCGGTCATCATATCACTTGCCTCAGAGTGTGTACCGGTACTTCGGCACCGGGACCGTTGATGTTATATCAGCAGGAAGGGTTTGACCTGAAAGCCTTGAACCGGGATTATTTTGTCCGGAATTATCCGGAACCGATCTGGGAAAACGGAATCCAATGCCGGCATCAACTGGTATTGGAAAAAGTACTGTGAAACCCTTTGCCGGACTTTCCCGTTCGGAGTACCGGCTAAAAAGTGAGGTATCGAAAATAAAGCCTTCTCCTTCTGTCAATTTAGCAGGCGATACCGGGTAGGGGACAGGAACATACAGACCGGATACAAGAAGTCTGCGTTTGCTGAAATGACCGGATGAAGGAGGCCGGAAATCCATGTTAAGAAGTAGATACTTTTTTTCGGGGAATTATATATCTTTGCTGATGTCATATAAAAAAGTTATGAAAGCACATAAAACATGGCGGTTAAAGAAAGTAATCGGTTCCTGGAAATTAGGGGATTATTTCAGGCAGTTGTCGGTGGTGATTCTGGGTATTATTGTCACTTTTGCGGGCAGTGATGCACTGACGGAGTATACGCAGTCGCGGGAAATCCGGAGTACGCTGCAATTAGTGAAAAATGAGCTGGAGAGCGATCTGGAGGCCCTCCGGAGGATTTCCGGGCGGGTGGAGCTGGAACAGCGGGTCAGTACTTATATACTGGAGTATCGGGACAATCTAGAGAAGGCCTCGGAGGATACGCTGAGAAAATACCAGTGGATTCCTTTCCAGACGAGAGGGTTCATCTATACAAAAGATGCCCTGGACCTGTTGAAGACATCGGCGCTTTTCCAGAAGATTAAACCGCGGACGGTGTGCCTGCAGGTGATAGAAGCCTACAATGCGCTGGAAAGTTCGTCACAGACCGTAGGGATCTATTACGAAACGAAGGACAGCTATACGAACCGCCTGATGCTTGAGGGAGACTTCGATATTTATGAAGCAGGTTTGCGCTTGTCTGTCCGTGAATTCTGGCGCGACTTGCTGGCGACACGGGAGGGAAGACTGATCTGCAATTTTTCGGCGAATAATTTCGGGAAAGGCCCTTTTGACGAACGGATAAAGATCGTGGAGAAGACGATAGGAATGTTGACGGAGAAATATGGGCTTGAATAAACAGCAGGGGAAAGTTTTTGAGTGTTATATTCAACCGGTATTGCGGTTGTTATATCCCCTGTTGTAAACGATAATACTGTTTAATTTTTTGTGCAAATTTTATCTTTCCTGAATTTCCCTAAAGTTCCTGGTTTCTGCGGGCTATTATTGCATAATTGAGAAGTAGCAGAAGAATCAGTCCGGCGAGAAAATAAGGCCAGCCGAAAGCATCTAACAACAGTCCGGTAGCCCATCCCAAGAGGCTGGAACCTAAATAATACGTAAGTAAATAAATGGAGATCGTTACGGAACGTTTGGCTAAGTTGTATTCACTGACAATGCGGTTGCAGAGGACATGAATGACAAAGAAGTTAAAGGTAAAGATCGCTAATCCTAAGCCTACAGTGAGAAAACCGGGTATGTATAAGAAAAGGATGCTGGCAGCAGAAAGAAGGAGAATGCTTTTTAATACAGGTACAGGTAACCGATGGCGGGTTAACCGGACAGTGGCCACGGAACCAAACATACCGAAAGTATACATCAGATAAATATAGTGAATGCTATATTCCGGAAAATTGAACGGAGGTTTGAGCAGATAGAAACCCATGTAATTATAAAGGCTGACAAATACGCCTAAGATTAATCCTCCGGTGAGGTAAAAAGGAACTAATGCTTTGGACGTAATCAACCGGGCATTGACGATAATGAGGGAATGAAGGCTTTCTTTTCTGGGGAAAAAATGAGTGGAGCGGGGACTGAACAGGAGGAACAGTAAAGCAAAGAGTGCACAGATCAGACCGATACTGACCGAAGCGATGCGCCATGACCAGACAGCTCCGATCCAGGAGGTAATAAAACGTCCGCTCATACCTCCCAATGCGTTTCCTGCAATGTAAAGGGCCATGATACGGGCTTTGTTCTTTTCGGACACTTCTTCGGCAATATAAGCCATAGATACCGACGTTGCTCCGGACAATAAGAAACCTTTGGCTGCACTTAGCAGAATTAATAACCAGAAAACCGGAGAGAAAGAGGCAGCTACCGAAAAGACGGAAGAGGTTAACAGGCCCATACTGATCAGTTTTTTCCGGGGAATCCGGTCGGCGATAAACATTGTGGTTATTAGTCCAAATACCATCCCTAAGGTGGAGAAAGAGACGGCAAGGCTACTATGGCTGGCACTCAACAAAAATTCCCGGGCTAGGTCGGGTAATAGAGGTTGAAAGTAGTATAATTGGGCAAAACAGGAGAAACCGGACAAAAAGACACAGATTGAAATGAGGGTGTCTTTTCGGCTTTCCGGTAGATTTGAAATAGTGGTTGTATTCATTTTATCAGAAAAGATTGTACAAAAATACATGGTATTATCGGAAATTCCAATATAAATTTTGAGGTTAAAATATAGATAACCGGAACATCCCCCGTTTGATATAATACTGTCAATTATTCATGAAAAAAGGCAGGTTTTATGACAGTTGCAGGGATTGTTGTGGTAGTATGTGCTTTGTAGAGGTGGAGAAGCGGGCAGTTCAGCTATTTCTGTTGAAATAACCGATTACTCATAAGATCATGTCCTTGTTTTATGGATTAAAAAGGAGGATGTTATTAGAGGAGCAGCAGGTAATAAAAAACCGAAAGGCATGAAGAGAAAACACCGGGCTAATTATCTGACAACAGAATCTACGACTATTTCCGGGGGAAAAAAATAGAAAAAATCAGAAAAAAAAGTAACTTTACCAATAAAATATGTTGCAAGGAACAGTTTGTTTTTTCGTTTAGTATACCGATATGAAAATATTCGACAGGGAACGTGTCTGCACGTTTATCAGGGGATGTCGCTTGGGGGATTACCTGCGGCAGTTCAGTATAGTAGCCGGAGGCGTGATCGTTACTTTCTGGGGAAGTTCATTGATTACGGAGCATACCCTTCAAAAGCAGGTGCGTACGACCATGCGCCTGATGATATCGGAAATGCGGCATAATCTGGATGCCGTGCGGGGTATAGAGAAATTGACGGCAAAGGATGTGCATATGGCTTCATTGCTGTTGGATAATAATTTGGATCCTGCCTCTGTTCCGATAGATACCCTGAAGGCTTACATGAGTTTTTTTTCCAATATGTCGGAATTTAAGTATAAGCAGGATGCTTTGGAAGTGCTGAAAGGGTCTTCGCAGATGCAGTATATTGCCGATAAGCAGATGCTGCAGGATATTTTGCAGACCTACTACAGTCTGGCGAGTTTGCAGACTGATATCCAAAACTACTATGAGCTGAAATCGAAGGTCTTGTATGAAGCTATTTATTTTTCAAGTCGGTCGAAGGAAGAAGTGATCGAATTTCTAAATTACGATTATTCTGAGAATGTTGCTTTCCTGATGACACAGCCCACTTTTCTCAGTTTTGTAATCAGTGTTCCGGGGTTTATTGATTGGTCAGAGATGGACCGTTTGGAAAAAAAATTAAGTGAACAGATTGAGTTTTTGGAAAAGATGTATTAAATGGAGCAATGATAGAATGGAGAATGTGGAGATATTTCATCATTGCCCTGCTTCTCCATTTACCGAATTGTGATGGGAACGCCGGGATACCGGGGGGCTTTATTCGTCCCTAAGTCAAGGAATACTTTTACCCGGGCCAGATATTCGCGGGTTTGAGTGCGGATACCTGTTGTTATTTTTACATCTCAAACGGGGAGATGTACTCAGCAATAAGCCAGCTTCACAGTAGGGGATAAGAGCGGGATCGTTATAAATTGCATTATTTGTGCTTGTTTTAATAATCGTATGGCAGAATGTAACGATAAAAAAGCCTGTAAGAAAAATAATCGAGAGGCAGCGAAACCATCATTTCAAAAATCTCTTTTTCATAGCATTGAAATTACCGGAGTGACAAAGATAGGAATTTCTAGAAACAGAGCAATAAAATGAAATAGAGGAAGTTTATTGCAGAAAATGGAAGAAGGGCAACATATCCCCGGGCTTAAATATGTTTTACCGGTTCATCCTCTTTTGCAGAAGATGAATACGAATCTTCTTACTAAACCCGGAAATGCAGGAATAAGGCAGAGTTGTAAACGGCTAACAGAGAAAAGAACGTATGAGATATTTGTTGTGGTTGCATAGTTCAGATTTATGGGTGACTATAAAATAGTATCAATTTTTTCTTTCGAATACTAAAATAATAAGGGTTTCTTTTGTTTTTTACATATATTCATTATATTTCGCTACCATTTTATCAGAAAATACGATAAACAGTAAAAAACTCAATTATGAAGTACAATGTCGGACATAGCCAGAAAGAGAGTCGTTTTGAGGTAGAATGCAACGGACAAACTGCTTTTTTAGAATATATGATTGCTGAAGGGATAATGGATATTCTTCATACAATTGTCCCGGCTGAGTTGGAAGGGAAAGGAATTGGTTCCGCTTTGGTGAAACAGGCTTTGGATTATGCAAGGGAAAACCATTTGAATGTCGTTCCTTCTTGTGCTTTTGCAGAGACATATCTGATCCGGCATAAAGAATACGAGGATTTGCTGGTTCCTTAGTATATTTTAAGGAATTGAATTTGTCGTAGGTATGAAATTGCGGTACCGGGAGAGCAAATACCCGGATTCGCTTTGAGCAGAAATGTTTCTGAGTTTTATATCTCTAAAAGAAATGCCCTGCATTTTTCTAACAGGAGTACAGGGGAATAGGAAAGTTTGGCTTTTCTCAATCCGTGAATGCCCAGATCTTCTTCCCGGTTAATATATAGAAAAGAAGGCGGTATATGAGAAGCAAATTCCTGATTGATAACCGTATAAGCCCCATCGAAATTCGTATCTGCTTTTTCAATGTGTACACAAAATGTATCGTAATTGATGGGAGCACCATACGTAAATGCCACGATCTCCTGATTTATCCATAGAGCTCCCCCTGAAAGCCCTAAGGTTACAAAATGTTCCATGGCAAACTGCATGGCTTGTTGTTCCGATTGTAAATTTCTGTCTTCTTCACAGTTATGTTTTTCGCACCATTTCCGGGCCAGTTCCAGACAGTGAGGAAGAATTTCGGGGGAAAGGGGAGTATAAGTATAGATATACTTTTTACGGAAACGATTGGCATGATTTCGTTTGGGTTGATAGTCTTTTCCCTTTAAATCAGACAGTGCTTCCCGTAAATAGAGATAGTCGAAATGATCTCTCGGACAGGTGTATTCGAATGTGCCTTGAAAATATTTTTCCAATTGCTCCCGTAAATAGGGATTGGGCCCGAAAAATAAAAATGGTTGACTGTTGGCTCTTACCTCTTGATAAAGCAGTTGTAATGTAGTGCCTGTATCTCCTTTGCCAAAAGGCAAAGTATAAATGAAATTGCCTTCCCGGTCGCGAAAGCGGATTAATAGCTGATGATTTACGATAGCGTAACTGCTTTCACTTAGAAAATGCCAGCTGCAGAGATTGCAAATAGATAAATTGTTATCTCTATATTCTCCGGAAAGGGTATAGGAGGTGATAAGGGATTTGTCGGACGGAAGAATAGGATGAAAAGTAATCATATTGTATACCTTAAACTTATCTGTTTTAACGTAAAACTTCCGATAAAGTTTGAAAGAAAGAGAGCGCTGAAAGTAAAGAGAAATACAGATCGGTTTATTTTTTTTTGATAAAGTGTTTCACCTATCGGTTCAAAACAGGCCGTCGTCCTGTGAGCTTTACAATGGGGCGGTAGCAAAGGATAAGGAGTCTTTGATTTTGTAAAGATAGAAACAGGTATTTATTTCTGGCAGTGCCCGAATTTCTGTATGATCTCTTAAAATTGTAAGCAGGCGTCCGGAGGTAATAATAAGCCGTAATTTTTATTGCTATTGAGTAATAGTTCAATTGCGATAGTTGTTCTGAAACAAATAAGGGCAATTTTAAAATTTATATTCACAGGCTAAATTATATTTAATAAAAAATGTTAAAAATGTAATTTATAAAAAATTATTGTCACCCATAATTTTATATAAACTGTCATGTAAACGAGGAGGAAAAAACTGAATCGAAAAGTATACCTTGTAATTATGCTTTGTGTGTGTGATGTATATTTCCGGTAGTCAGTCAGATTAGATAAAGTGAATTGTTGACTTGTTATCGTACGTTTAACGGTTTGAATTATTCGGAGACAGGGGTTTTTGTTTTTTCTGATATTCAGTATATGAGCGTAACGCACTATAAATTATATATTAACCTGTTAACTGAAAAACGATGAAAAAACTTGTAAACTTTGTATTGCTTGTTGTATTTATTACAGCCTGTTCAGATGATGACGAAAAAGTCGGTGTAACAATTACGGATCAGGTTACTGCTACCATTCAACCCTTTACCAAGGATAATATGGTATTACCTGTTTCTTGGAATAGCGGAGATGTGATTACTCTTTTTAATAATGAAATGGTTGCCGGCCAGTTTGTGCTTGCTTCCGGTGCAGGTACTTCGGTCGGTGTTTTTGACGGAGAATTGTCAGCTGTAACGGGACAGGATGTTGTTGCTGTTTATCCGAAAGTAACAGGTGATCAAGGTACTCTTACTTTGCAGCGCGAACAAAATTATGCTTCTGAAGCGGATCTGAATGCATATGATATCCGTTTGGGGTCTACCCGTGTTGTGTCCGATAAAGCGGATATTTCTATGACTAGTTTTTTATGTGCTTTAAAGCTGGATATTGTTTTGGGACCTGACTATGCGACGGAAAATATAAGTTCAGTGGAGGTCGTTGTGCCAGGCAAGTTTTTGTCGGGTACGTTTCCGCTCTCATTGGCCGATATGATATTTATTTCCCAGATGACTGACGGCTCGGACAGGGTAAAGGTTTGTCTGACTTCCGAACCGGCGGCCGATCCGGGGGTGACGGCTTATGCACTTACACTTCCCTGTGAATTGGCAGGGGTAGAAGGAATAAAATATATCGTAACTACGACAAATGGAATATTTACATTTTGTCATAAACCGGCAGATGCCCTTCCATCTGGAAAGATTGTACCGGTAACCCTGGATATAAATCAGTTTACCTTGGTTACCGGAGAACCGGCTGAAGGAGAATATTCCACTACTATTGCCGATGATTCGGAATACACCGACCTTAATGATCCGGCCTTTTACGGAATCGTTTCTGCTGAACGGGTATATGCCAATAGTTATTTGATAAATGAGGCGGGAAATTATGCTTTTGCTGCTACCGTTATAGGTAACGGGGAGGCAGGAATTATGCCTGACGGAAAATTTCACACGTCTACTCCTTCTATAATACCTAAGTCAGCTGCTTTATTATGGCAGGATAAACCGGGAATGATAAGCCGGGTGTCTTTGAGGAACGGAAAAGTCGTTTTTACTACAGCGGAGACATTCACTCCGGGAAATGCGGTTATAGCTGCTTATACGGATACCAATGGTACAGGAGATATTCTCTGGAGTTGGCATATCTGGATATCCGAAAAACCGGCATTGGAAACTCATATAAATCTCGAGGGGCATAAATTCGTATTTATGGATCGGAATTTGGGGGCTGTTAATAAAACAGTAGGCAATGCGGGATCGCTGGGGTTATTGTACCAGTGGGGACGTAAAGATCCTTTCCCTAATTCGGCAAGTGCCGATGAGGTTATCCAACCGGTACTTTATGATGGAAAAGGAAATGTATTGACAAAGCAGTTTTCTGAACACTTGACCTCTCCTGAAATCGGTACGATTGAATATACATTGGCTCATCCCACTCATTTTTTGCTGGCTAAAGATGAGGTGACCTCTGCGGATTGGTATTACGGGGGCGGAGCGGGAAGAGAAAACCGTAATTTTTATCTGTGGGGAAACCCTGAAGGGTATGTATATAAGGAGTTATCGGAAACGGTCAAAACGATTTATGATCCCTGTCCTGTCGGATATCGTGTGCCGGGTAATTTTGCCTGGTCTTTTGTAACGTATGACGGCCATTTTACTCCGGTTTCCGAACAATGGAGCGTGAGCGGTGGCTTTAATCACGGTTATATGGTGATTTACGATGGAACCAATACGACTTTTTATCCGGCACAGGGATGTATAAGTAGTGCGGGAGGATATTTCGATGTCAATGAATACGGGCATTACTGGATGAGCGGTCCATTTGCCCTGAATAGTCCGTATGTGGTATGTTTCGGTTTCGGTAATTGGTATATTCATCCGGACAACGAATGTAACACTTCTGCTGGCCGTGCAGTGAGATGTGTGAAAGAATAGCCTGCTGAATAGGGATAACGGGAAGTGACAGAAAAAGAGATGTGCTAATACAGAAGCTCCGGTCGGAATGTATTTTTTATAAAGGACCGGAGCTTTCTTATTTTTATAACAGAAAAAATTACAAAGTATAAACCGGATTGAATCAGTTTTTTGTAACATATCCCTTGGAGAAATACAGAAAATTTATGTTGTAAAAAGTTTTGTAGAACGGATTCAGTTCGGACGAACGAGTAAATTTTTGTAAAAATTACCCTAAATAAAAACAGCTTTTCAGAATCGAACGTATGAAAGAAAAAAAGGAAAATGGAAGAATTAGATTTGACGACTCCTTCGATCTTATTTTCAGCAATTTCTTTAATTATGCTGGCATATACTAACCGTTTCCTGGCTTATGCTACGGTTATCCGTAATTTAACGGCGGAACATGAAAAAAATCCTACTCCCGTGACCCGAAAGCAAATAGAAAATTTACGAAAGAGATTGTATATTACCCGTTCTATGCAGATATTTGGTGTCAGTAGCCTTTTCCTTTGCGTCGTCTGTACTTTGTTTATTTATTTGGGTTGGCAACTGACAGCCATTTATATTTTTGGGATTGCTTTATTCTTATTAGTTGTCTCTTTAGGCTTATCTATTAAGGAATTATTAATTTCTGTTAAAGCTTTGGAATTCCATTTAGACCGCCTGGATCCCTTACAAAAATAGCAGGGAGGAGCGTACCTTTTATGTCAAAATCCGGTTTATTTTGCCGGATTATTCCCTGTCCTGCCATTATTTGATTTTCAAATTTTATTTCTTTTATAAGGGACGGTTTGCATAAAGATCATTAAAATCAACGGGCTGCTTTATAGTTTCGTCGCTTTCTTCTGTCAATTCTGCTCCGGTTTTTAAATCTTCTAAAGCTCCGGTCTTATCGCCTTTCAATTCTTTTGCCTTTCCTCTGGCGATATAAGCCCGTCCGAAGTCAGGTTTATTTTCTATGGCTTCGTCAAAATGGCGAATCGCTTCGTCTGTTAAATTTTGTGCTAAGAGGATACGTCCTGTTTCTAAATAAGCCTGTTCATGAAAAGGATTTAATTCTACAACAGTAGTATAATCCTGCAGGGCCGCTTTTGTATTACCGGTAGCTTCAAAAATTGCTCCTCTTTGTATGTAGGCATTTTCCTCTTCGGGAGCAAGGGTAATTGCTGTGTTGATATCTTCCAGGGCTTGATCATATTGTTTTTGCCCGGCTAAAAGTCCTGAACGCAATAAGAACAGATCTGCCATATCATTTTTTATTTCTATGGCTTTACTGAGCGCTTCGATTGCTTTTTCCGGCTGGTTCAATATTTTCTGGGCTTTTCCCATTAAAAAATAAGCTCTGTAGTCGGAGGCATTCTTTGAAAGTATATATTCACAGTCTGCAATTGACGCTTCTCCTTGGTTTTCTTGAAGGTATAACTGTGCCCGGTTTAAGAATGTTTCTGTATAATCGGGATCGATTACGGCCATACGGCTGTAAATTTCAATGGCTTCCGGAATATCATTTTGATGTATATAGGCTGATGCCAAGTAACTCAAGGTCTCAAATTCCTCTTCAATTTCCAGAGCTTCTTTAAAACAACGGATAGCATAGCCCGTTTTACCGATTTTTATTGCTTTTAAGCCGTCGTATTTAAAAATATCGAAATTCCGTTGTTTTTCTTTGTCTTTGCTGTCTTCTGCCTCTTCTGTTGTATGACCGAAAAGAGATTTGAAAATACCCATATTACTTTTTATATTAATGTCTGTAAATAATTAATCATGACAATCCGTTATCTGTTATTACAGAAACCGACTTATTCCCCCTGCCGGTAAATCCCATAAAAGTTTCGTCTCTTTGGGAAAACAAAATAACAAAAAGCTGTTTAAAAAAACAAATGAATGTAATAAAGGGCCGACGGTTTTATTACCTTTAGCCCGATGAATTCTTATTAATTTAAAATATATGAAAGTAATATTTTTTATAACAGGATTTCTTGTTTTAGTAAGTGCCTGTAATCGTTCCGGAGGAAAGGTGACAATTCCGGATAATCCTTTTTTCTCAGAATATACTACCCCTTTTGGGGTTCCTCCTTTTGATAAGATGAAGGTGGAGCATTACAAACCGGCCTTTTTGAAAGGAATGGAAGAACAAAAACAGGAGATTGAAGCAATTTTGAATCAACGCTCCCTACCCGATTTTGAAAATACAATTGTAGCATTGGACCGGAGTGGCGGGTTGTTGAGGAAGGTAAGTGCCGTATTCGGAGGATTGAATAGTGCCAATACTACTGAGGAGATGCAGGCTTTAAATAAAGAACTGTCTCCTTTATTGTCTGCACACCGGGACGATATTAAATTGAATGCGCGTTTATTTGCAAGAGTAAAAGGAGTGTACGAGCGGCAAAAAGAATTTGATTTGAATAAAGAGCAAGCGGCTTTGTTGAGAAAGACTTATCAGGAATTTATTCGCGGGGGAGTTAACCTTAGTCCGGAAAAACAGGAAAAGTTGCGGAGTTTGAATAGGGAAATCGCTTTATTACAACTTACTTTCGGGCAAAATATGCTGAAAGAAACCAATGCATATCGGTTAATTCTTGAAAATCAGGAGGATCTTGCCGGTTTACCGGAATCTTTGATTACGGCTGCCGCTGAAGTAGCGAAAAGCAAGGGGATGGAAGGGAAATGGGTATTTACGCTTCATAATCCCAGTATTATGCCTTTTTTGCAATTTTCCGGATCCAGGGAGTTAAGGGAGAAAATATTAAAAGCATACTTAAACCGGGGAAATAACGGGAATGAAGCTGATAATAAAGAGGTTGTGAAAAAATTAGTTACTTCACGTTTAGAGAAGGCTCGGTTAATGGGATATGATAATTATGCTGCTTTCGTTTTAGAAGATCGTATGGCTAAAAATGAAACGAATGTTTACCGATTGTTGGAGCAGATCTGGGAACCGGCCTTGCGAAAGGCCAAAGAAGAAGCGGTTGATTTACAGGCAGCGATGGAAGAAGAGGGTATTCAGGAAGAATTGAAAAGTTGGGATTGGCGGTATTATAATGAGAAAGTAATGAAAGCTAAATTTGATATAGATGAAAATCAACTTCGTCCCTACCTTCAGCTGGAAAATGTACGTAAAGGTATGTTTTATGTGGCGAATCAGCTCTACGGGATCTCTTTTACCGAATTGGAGGATATTCCGAAGCCTCACGAAGAAGCTAGAGCTTTTGAATGTAAAGATGAAAACGGTGCCCACCTGGGGATATTGTATATGGATTATTTCCCGCGTGCCGGCAAAAGGGGAGGGGCCTGGTGCAGCACTTATCGTTCTCAGATTTATAAGGATTCCGTCCGCGTGGCGCCGGTGGTAACCATTGTTTGCAATTTTACCAGACCTTCCAAGGATAAACCGGCATTATTGAGTCCGGATGAAGCTTCTACAATGTTTCATGAATTCGGACATGCCTTGCATAATTTATTTAAGGATGTCCATTATTATGGGATTTCCGGTGTTCCCCGCGATTTTGTGGAATTACCGTCTCAGCTGATGGAACATTGGGCTTTTGAACCAGAGGTTTTAGGTGTCTATGCCACCCATTATCAGACGGGAGAGCTGATGCCGAAAGAATTGATGGAAAAACTTCAGGAGAGTGGAAAATACGGACAAGGCTTTGCAACAGTTGAACGTATACAGGCTTCTGTGCTGGATATGGCTTATCATGTATTGAAAGAGGTTCCGGCGGATTTTGACATTCCCCGCTTTGAAGAGAAGGTATTAAAAAGGTTGGGGGCATTAAGTCAGATCCCTCCCCGCTACCGTACAACTTATTTTAATCATACGATGGGCGGGGGATATACAGCCGGATATTATAGTTATATGTGGGCTGAAGTCCTGGACGCTGATGCTTATCAGGCTTTTGTGGAAACGGGAAATCTTTTTGATTCCGGATTGGCAGCTAAGTTCCGGCAATATGTACTTGCTCCGGGCGGTATCGAAGATGCAATGGTTATGTATACCAATTTCCGGGGAACAGAGCCTGGAGTAGAAGCCTTATTGAGGAACAGGGGTTTGAAATAGTGAAAGAAAAATGGTTAAGTTTTTGAAATAAGTGTCTTCCGGAGGAAAATCCGGATGGAGAAGACCGGATAAAGTTGGATGAAAAAGTAATTAAATCTGAAATATAGAAATTTAAGAGAGGAAAATTGATTGTAAAATACAGGCCGGGTTATCGTATTATAAGAGGAATAGAGTAAGGATAAAATTCGATTCCGATCGGAATTATATACGAAAGACCAGGAGACGGAGAGCTATAATTTAAAATTTCTCCGGAGTAGTTTGAACGTGAACTATAGAGAAATCGAAAGACAAATATACTATAAGACCTTTTTATTGAATTCATTATTATTTCAAGACAATATTATTTTCTACCGATACCGGAAAAATAATAAAGGAGATAAAATATCAGAATAGAATTGATATAATAAATAATGCATTTCCCTTTTATCTGAAAAAATAATGCGTTTGTCTGTATTGGAGAATATAAACGAATTGTTATATGAAAAATCCCGGATACCTGATTGTGTTTTTTATTCAGTTTACCTGCTTTAGTACATCGAATATCTTTGGTCAAAGTACATCTTCTCTGATCCATTTTGGTCTTATTGCAGATATACAGTATGGAGATTGTGATACGCATGGAAATCGTTATTATAGAAACTCATTGAAGAAACTGACGGCTTGCGTAGAAGAACTGAATAAACAAAAAGTCCAGTTTACGATCAATTTAGGAGACATCGTTGACAGAAAGCCTGCTGATATGGACCCGGTGGTAAAACTACTGAAAAAATTGGATGCTCCGGTTTATAATACGACAGGAAATCATGATTACAAAGGGTTTACAAATAATGAAGATTTATTCAGGAAATTAGAAATGCCGGCAGAGTATTATTCTTTTAAGAAAGAGAACTGGCTTTTCATTGTGCTTAATACCAATGAAGTTGCTTCTTATGCCAATATTAAAGGAAGTTGGAAAGAACCCGAACTGTCGGCTATGCTGGATCGTATCCAATCGGCTAAAAGAAATAATGATCAGAATTGGAACGGAGGAATCAGTAGCCGCCAATTAAAATGGCTGAAAAATTTGTTGCAGGCAGCACAGGAGAGAGGTGAAAATGTGCTGATCTTTTCACATAATCCGGTTTATCCGGCTACGGAATTTACAGCCTTGAATGATCAGGAAATACTGAATACTATTGTTGCTTTTTCTTGTGTAAATGTGTTATTAGCGGTCATCATCATGCGGGTGCTTTTGCTTATTATAAGAATATACCGTGTGTAACGATAGAAGGTATGATTGAAACCGAGAATGAAAATGCCTTTGATATTGTGGATATAAAGGAAAGGGAGATTGTTTTAACTGGATACGGGAGATCGAGATCGTATACTATTCCACTGAAATAGAGAAATCTAAATGATATTTATAAAAGTAAGATTTCCACTTTCCCTTAGGGATATTCAGGAAAGGGGGCATTCATCTGTCATCGTATTATTAAACAGTTATACGACCTTTCCCTCGTAACCTAATGTTATCCTTTATACTATAAATATTTTTGTTTTACTATTATTGTAGAAGAGAACCTTTTCATGATAAATATGCTCTGCACGGGCTTTATCCCGAAAATAAAACTATTTGCTGGCTTCTGCACAGAAACTGTTTTTTACCCGCTTATTTCCATAAACATTGACAGACATTTTATAAGAATGAAGGTTATTCTTTTCTATTTTATAAACTTTTCAACGACCGATGTTGAAATAATTCAGTACAAATATGATAAAAATAATCAGGGACCTATACCATTGATTTCAATAAAGAGATTTACTTTTGTTATAATTTAAACTTTTTTTTAATGAAATATAGTGGCAAAATTTTCCCTATGGATAAATATATTATTGAAGCTGTCAGAAGACGGAGGCAAAAACTTGGCATGACGCAGGAAGACCTGTCGCTTGCATTGGAAGTAAGTTCTACTTTTGTAAATCATGTTGAATCTTCAAAATATAGAACAAAGTATAATATACATCATCTCAATAAACTGGCTGAAACGATGAATTGTTCTATCTCTGATTTTTTGCCATCCCCTTATTTAAAAGATAATAGGTAAGATAAAATTCACGGACAGACTTTTGCAGAATCAGCAATCTGATTTAATGACGAGTGAATTAAAACGTACTTTTACATATTCCTCATATAAAATTTAAAAAATGATGAAAATAAAAAATGCCAATCAATAGATTTTCCCGTTGATTGACATTCAATAGATTATTATTCTACTTGGGCTTGAACCAAGGTCCCCCTGATTATGAGAAGAGGTTTTAGCATATTCTTTTATTTTCTGCTTTTGACTATTCTTGTAAAGAAAGCAGAATATCAAAGCATTATGAGGAAATGTGTATCCACCTTTTTGAAGTGATCCTGCCTTTATTTGTAAATTTGTACGCAAGTAAGTGTACACGACGTGTATAGCAAAGTGTACATATTAGAGTCTTCATTACACCGGAAATGTGGATGATTATTCGACGTTGGGGTAATCTAGTTGTGCCGGATAATTATATTTTTAATACAATTGAACATACTGATGAGGAAAAACTGCATTATAAATGAAAGAAATGGTTTCTCAAACAGTTTAATCAAAAAATGAAAATTATAGGAGCTACAGTTGGTATTTATAATATTACAACTTATACTGTAAGACATTTTTTCGCTACGATTTATAAAAAGAAAAGGAGTTAATATGGCTTATATTTCTGAGAGCTTGGGACATACCCATCTGAATACAACTCAGTCTTATCTGGATTCTTTTGAAACAGAAGAACGTCGAAAAAACGCTAAGTTATTAACTGAATTATAATGAAATGGAACTTTCTGTCTTTGGGTTGGTTAGGTAGTTCTGTAATTCTGATTATAGGTATAACATCGTCCGTTGTCGAGATTGTAAATAAAGGGTGTTTGAAGATCATTGTTATTTTCTGCTATCTAATACCTTTTATTTTACAGTCTCCTGTTTATTATTTCAATTTCCGGTTTTTTGGGATTTTGTTGATTTCATTGAATATGTGCTTCTGTGTTGTTTTTCCATTCTTCGGAAAGTATGTTTTGGCAATTTTCATACACGGTGTGTATGATATCCATTGCTTTCTCTTTAGAGATTCTGATGCTTTCCCCGACAATAAGCATATCACTTAAGGATGGTTTCCCGTTGTTGTTGACAGAAGTGGCGTGTTCCCCGTGATATCCGGTTTTACACAACGTCAGGTCATAGGCCGGAGCGAGTGACCATTTGCCTTCTCTGCAGATAAAGCTGAAATTTTTGGCATGGTCATCTTTATTATCCGTAAATACGTTGAAAACCATACGTCGGAACATTTCCTCGACCTCTGAAGGACTTTGGGTAAGGAAACCGGTAAGATGCAGCAGGATTTTATAATCTAATTTCGGTTGTTGAATGGATTCATTCAGAAGGGCTCCTGCTGTGGCGATGTGTAACCTTTCTTCTCCTGCGAGATCAAATCGTTTACTGGCAAAATATTTACCTTCCAGAAGTTTGAAATCCGGTACTTGTATTCCGCACTTTCGGGCGGCAAGATTATATTCATATTCCATTTGTCCCATATCCTGCGGATCGTAGATATGACGGAATTTTACCAACCATGCCCCTTGTTCATCTCTGAGCAGGCATTTTGGACGGCAGCCACCGGAATTACCACTGTTAAAATAAAGAATCTCTTCCCCTTCGTTCACTTTCTCTCCCAAAACTTCCAGTGCCAGTTTCTGCAAGGAATCGAGTTCCGGTAGGGTTTTATTCTCTCCGATATAAGTCTCAGGAACGTAACATAATGCTCCCATCCCGGAACTACCGATGATACTAAGCCTTTGAACCGGAGTCAGGGTGCTGTCATCGATATTTCTTTTTTTTAATAATCGGTGGAGTAAATACCTTCCATAGCCATCAGGCAGACTGTCTTCGAAAATTCCAAAATTTCCGTAAAAAGGTTCCGGCTTTGCAATAAATAAATCCGGTTTTAGAGGAAGTTCAAGAGGAGATATGGAAAAACCTGTTGCCAACCATTCTTTTTCATACTGGAAGGCGCACCGGGTATGATCGGGTGTCATCGTTAATTCACCTACTTTCCTATCGTGATAAAATACGGCCAGTTTATCTGTTAATTTCATTCCGTCCTCTCTTTCTGTTTTGGTTGCGGTTAATTCTGTCCAGTTCCTGAATGGTGTTGTATTTAGGTTCTGAGAGTAGATTCTTGATTTCGTCCGAATATCCCAGGGCTTTGCAGAGTGCAACGTATGATTCCAGTGAGATTTTATGGTTCTTTTCAAACTTAGCGATAGTAGGTGCAGGTACTCCACTTAGTTGGGAAAGCATCACACGGGATATATTTTTTTCTAATCTCCTTTTTTTCAGATTCCGGGAGAGAACCTGCATCAGATCTTCAACAGAATCTAGATTGAAGTCATATATAAGATTCATTATAGTATCTTTTATATTGAAAAAGTGAGAATAATTGATATTATAGTATCTTTTACAAAGATAAGGAAAAGGGAATATAGAAACAAATTTATTTGAATTCTGTTGAGACGTGGTTTATCTTATTTAAAAATAGAGAAATCCGGCGAATTATGGTCAGAGTTTTGCTGATAAATAGTAAGTTTTCCTATTCATCAATTTAACTTTTGCTGCCAACCTAATATATTATTTATCATATCTTATGAAGGATTTAACATACTAACTACTTGTTTTGAGGTTACTTTTTAATTCATGAATTACTTTTTGTTGTTCATTTGTGAGTTTTTCCAATTGTTCCAATATAGCTTCTGTTGTCTTTTCCTTTTTCGTGGCGTTATTTTTTGTGGTTCTATATTCTGCTATAAAATTCAGGACAGGAGATTGTTTTTGCATGAAATTTTCTAATGTTTCACCCATATTTTTTTCTTCCAAAGAGAGGAAATCTTCAAACTCTTTCACCCATATTTTTTCCTATTCAAGTGCGTTTTCGTCCATAGAGGCATGAATACATAATTTAACGGACATCATATAATTATCGTAGAAAGTCTGGGCTAAACTACTCCATGAAACATTTTTTTCCAAATGTAATCGTTTCCAGATTGTTTTGTCCTTTTTTAATTTATAAAGTAAATCAATGGCTTGCGTAGGCGTACAGGGAGAATCGTCCGGATGGATACCTTCTAAAGTAATCGCTTTCAATGCAGATGGGTTGGTATTAATCAATTCAAGGGTTTTTCGAACGGCCCATAGTTGATGGAAGTCATCTCCTGCATTGTATTCAGGGGCATCTAGTGTGGAATGATATTGGTTCGTCATAGTTGAAATTAAGGTATAATCAGCACAACACTCTTTTATTATGTTTATGACAAATATACTCAGAAGAAAGGAATTCAACAATTTTGGAGGGAATGGAGTTTGGATAGGCGGGGAATATTGAATCCTATTATTCAGTCTGCTTGCAAGCCTCGAAAGTATCATTTACTTTTGTTTTATGGATACGTATATAAAAATACAACCTTTTTATGGGAAATTCTCCATAATTTGAAATAATCACTTAATTTTGAAAGCATAAAATCAGGAAGATGGGATATTATCATGACAGTAAGGATGGACAGTTACCTTATAACCCTAATGATGTGGATATAAGGCAGCAAAGTTTTGCTGTACACCATATTGTAGAGATGATAAAGGAGGAGGATATTTATTTGCAACCAGAGAAGAGGCGTAGGCGTTCAGAAGAATGGAATAAAGAGCAGAAAAGCCGGTTGATAGAATCTTTGATTATGCGGATTCCGTTACCCATTTTCTATTTGGATGGCAGCAGAACCCCTTGGCGGGTAATAGATGGTACTCAAAGATTAAAGGCTCTCTACGAATATATTGAAGAGCAGGAATTTGGATTAGTGGGATTAGAATATCTGAAAAATTTTGAAAGGGCTTTTTTTTCTGATCTGCCTTTTAATTATCAGAGAGCCATACAAACTGCAATTATAGAAGCATATATTATAAACCCCGGAACTCCGGAACGGATCAAACAAGATATTTTTTTAAGAATTAATCCTGACGTAGATAAACTTTCTGTCTGGAAAAGGAGACGTTTCTATTACCGGGGAGCTCCTATGCAATTTATCGATAAATTAGCACGTGATACACACTTTTTGGATGCTACTGGGCAAATTGCTCTCAGAGCCAGAAACCGTGATGAAGATAGGGAATATGTTTTACGATTTGTAGCTTTCTTTTGTTTTCTCAGTAGTTATCGTCCTCCTTATAATGATTTTTTGGAATATACACTTGACCGTTTGTATGATTTTACGGATAACGAATTAAAGCATATTTATTCCAGTTTCAAAAAGGCGATGGATGCTTATCGGGACTTTTGGAGCGATTTATCTTTTTTGTCAGATGCCGAGTTTTCGGATTTTAAAAAATTGCGGTCTATTGATTTGTTTGAAATATGGTCAGTCCATTTTGGATTAAGGTCAGGCGATGAATTAGAGATATTAATGAATCGGAGGGAATATGCGATTCGTCATTTTATGGCATTATTAAAAGAGGGAGAATTACAAGAAGCATTACAATCAACAAGTTTTAATGCTATCGAATTTCGGTTCCGTGCAATCCATGATTTAATAAACAATGTAATTTATCGTTATGCTTACTAATGTATATTTGTTTCAGTTTAAAAGATTCAAAGATGAATTGATTGAATTTTTTCCATTGACCTTATTAACAGGAATAAATGGCATGGGAAAATCCAGCGTTATAGAATCCTTGTTAGCCTTAAGGCAAAGTTATGACAGGGGGGATTTACAAAATAACAACAAGCTTGTCATTGAAGATAAATTAGTCAACTTAATCAGCCCGGACGATATGCTTTGCTCTGTAGCTGATTCTTTCAAAGTGAAGATAGGTTTGACTGACCATCCGGCCGGACAGGGTGAATGGGCTGTTGAAGCTACCGGAAGCATAAACACTTTACCGCTAACTTTTAAAAGTGAAGCGGGCAATATATATCATTCAAATTTGTTTGATACTTCCTTTCAATATTTAAGGGCAGAGCGAATCGGTCCTCGTGCGGTTTATAACCGTTTATCGGTTGCCGTGTCCCATAGTCCTATTGGCTGTAGCGGAGAATTTGTCGCTAACCGCTTACTGGAATCAGTTACTAAAAACGAAACAGTGGAATTGGACCGTTTGATTTTGCCGAATATCGGTAAGACTGTCTACGACCAGTTATCTGCTTGGATTAGTGAGATTCTCTATCCGGGGACAAAAGTGTATTTTGATGATAGTGACGAAACGAAAATTAAATTAGAATATTCTTTCAGGGAGGAACAAACCAAGCGGTTTAATCCGGTTAATATCGGTTTTGGATTTTCCTTTGCTTTACCCGTTATTTTGGCTGCATTGACGGCTAAAAAAGGGTCTTTACTTATTGTAGAAAACCCGGAAGCTCATCTTCATCCGAAAGGTCAGTCCCGGATGGGGCGCTTTTTGGCATTGGCTGCACAAAGCGGATTGCAGATTATCATTGAAACCCACAGCGATCATCTTTTGAATGGAATCCGGGTTGCCGTTAAACAAAAAGAACTGGATTATCATAAAACTCAGATTCATTTTTTTACCAATATTCCCCCAATGCAGGGAGGAGGAAAAATCTCTTTTGCCATAGAGGAAGACGGAGGTTTAGAAAAATGGCCGCCAGACTTTTTTGATGAATGGGATAATATGTTAGATCGGTTAATCGAATAGAATGAATTGCTATATCAATGATCTTTCATTTCAACCCGAACAAAATATAACTGATGGGAGAGGTTTGGCAAAGACTTTTATCGATACGTGTGAGTTAGCCGGACAATTTACTTTTGGGAGAATATTTGTTCCTGAAGATTATATGTATCGTCCTATTGCCCGGGGAATTACCTTTGAGATTTTGAAAAATACAGAGGACAGGAATTTATCTTCACGTTTAAAGAGTATTAGAAGCCATCAATTCAAAAAGATTACTTCTGATAATCCTGTTGATAATTTGATACCATTTTCGCACGAAGGGCAGGCTTCTGAATTTTTAGCAAAGGCTTGTTATTGGAAAGTACCGGTTATTAGCTTCCTGACTGCTGAAAAATGGAAAAAATGTACTTTAGAACTTCAATGTTTGTCTGATAGTGATATTGAAGTAAAAAATTTAAGAAATTTAGGATGTTTCCAACATTTTGAAGAGCATAAAGAATACCTGATAGAAATTATTCAGAGAGAATATGAAGATTGCAAATGGAATTCTCGCGAAACCCCTTTTAGGAGAAAGGAGCTATGCCAAAATTATCTGAAAAGTTTGCAATATAAGGATAGATTGCAAGCGTGTGATAAAAAAACAAAAATGGCAATGTTTTTAGAAGTTGGGACTTATATTGCAATATGGAACGGATGGATTTATGAGAAACGTTTAAGTGAATTAAATTCAACTAAGGGTATAAAAAGAAAAATTTTCAAAGGCGGTAATCCGACTTGCTACCTGTCAATAGATGTTATGCACGGATGTTTTGAATTTTTAGATAGACAGGGAAAACATATTACCGAATATAATTTTGAGGCGGAGGATCAGAATAAACATTATAAGGATGGTTCACATGATATAAATGTATGATACGATTAAAAGCGTTGCGACCTTTGTATTGATTAATTTGTCATATTTATTGGGTATGCTTTAAATGTAAAAGTATGATAGAAGTATGCTTTGATATGCATTAAAGAAAATACGGTATATTTATTTGATGTTTATTCAAAAACTAATTTAAAATAATAAAATCTGTTTCATTCTCAAATTAGTAATGTCTAGTCCCCTGCTTTTTCTGGTGCGGAATAAATCGACAGTCATAATTTGTTTTGTAAATAAGAACTGTTTGGAGAGAAAAGAGATTTCTTTGGTAAAAACCTAAATAATAAATAAAAAGATAGTAAAACGCTACTTGGTGATACTTCAGGCGTTAGATTCATAATCCGAAGATTGGCAGAAAAATATACACATATTTTGGAATACTTTAAGATAGTATACCAAAAAGTGTGTATTTCTTATCTTTTCTCATCTTTGCAAAATTATTTGTTTTTAGTAAAATAATCTTGATTCTAAAAAATTATATATAGGATATTTGTAGATATCTGCATTTTGAGCAACTGTGCCCATGAGTAAAATGATCGCCTGTAGATTCGGCATAGTTCCTTTCATCTTAATTACCCTCTTATAATCCTTGGTCAGTCTTTCAATTCAGTTTGTTGTATAAATCATGCCCTTGATTTCTTTTTCATATTTATAATACGTGAAGTAAAACCTATACCTTTTGTGCTGATACCTTTTAAGCGGCGGATAACTCTTCTGCCATCTTTGTATAAACTGTTTAAATGTCTCAAATGCCTTTTCTGGGGTAATCTTCCATTGATCAGGTGCAAATATCTGTTTGAGTTTTACCATGACCTGTTTTTTGTCCCAGGGTTTGACCTTATTCACGATATTCCTTTTCAGGTGAACAGTACATAATTGCAGATCCGCTTGGGGAAAAGTATCTGCCAGGGTATTTTCGATACCCGGTGATCCATCGCATACCAGCAGGTCTACAACGGTTACCTCTTTTTCTTTCAAGTCCTGAAAAACATCTTTCCAGTTCGTGGTGCTTTCTGTCGGGAAGTGTGCCACAGTTCGCACTTCCCTGGTTCGGTCTTCCCTGACTCCCAATACGGTATAATAAGCTTCATTACTAACCGACTCGTCACGGCGGGTCAGAACATAGATGGCATCAATATAAAGGATAGGATAACGATGTTCCAGATTACGACTAAGTCATGTGGTTACATCTTCACGCGCATTGTCGAGAAGGCGCCTGACCTGGCTTTTACTGTAATGTTTACCGTAAAACTGCTCATAGATCTTACCCACCTGTTCTGTAGTCTGACCACTGTAACAGAGGCTGACCGGTTTTTGAGCTTTCTCTTCTGATCTTTCAGCACGCCTAGAAGTTGCTGTTGCGACTGCGGGGGACAAAAAGTTCCAAAACTTTGCCACCGTGACATACCCGACGATCACGAAGACCATTACTTACATCAGATTATGCTTCATTGTGAAGACTACGTCCTGAAAGCATCAGACTTTCCAAACCTTGTTTGACCAAGTCCTGATGACCAGATTCCTCATTTGTGATTTCGGAGATTATTTCCAAAATTTGCTCATGTATAAATTTCATAAATTATCGTTTTTGAAGTCCACTTACAAAAATGATTAAGATGGGGATTTAAACACTTTTAGAAACACTATCAACACTATCTACAATTAAAGGGGAAAAAATAACGAAGTGTACATGAAGTGTACAAAATTAAAAAAGCAGTTACATTTGCTTGTAACTGCTTGATTTTCTGTGGTCCCACTTGGGCTTGAACCAAGGACCCCCTGATTATGAGTCAGGTGCTCTAACCAGCTGAGCTATGGGACCTACACTCACGTGTGTTAAGGATTTCACTCTTTAACGGGTGCAAATATAGGGATAAAATCCGGTTTTTTGCAAAGGATGTAAGAAAAAAATGTTACTTTCGTTCGCAATGAATAGAAAATGAGTGAATTTCTATAGAAATACAGGTGGAACGTGGATTAGCAGAAGGAATATGAAGATTTGTTTATTGGTGATCGGAAAGACTGATGGGGCTTATATTCGGGCGGGAATCGAAGAATATGAGAAACGGATGGGCAAATATGTGAATTATGAAATGAAGGTGTTGCCGGATATAAAAAACAGTAAACATATGAGTGAGGGGATACAAAAAGAGAAAGAAGGGGAATTGATAAGGGAACAATTGCAGGCCGGTGATTTTGTCGTCTTGCTGGACGAAAGAGGAAAACAGTTCAGTTCGGTGGAATTTTCTGCTTACGTGGCACAGAAAATGCAAGCTGGAATAAAACGGATGGTTTTTATAATAGGGGGGCCTTATGGATTTGCAGAAAAAATTTATGAACGTGGAAACGATAAAATTTCTTTGTCTAAAATGACATTTTCCCATCAAATGGTCAGAATGATATTTATAGAACAATTGTACCGGGCCATGACAATCTGGAAAGGAGAGCCCTATCATCATCTTTAAGAAGGGTAAAATTTGTAAGTAAGAAATACATGAAAAGAGCATTATTCGTTTTTACTGCCGGGATCATTCTTTTACTAGGGGTTGTCTCGTGGGAATATATCTTTGATCGTCAGCACATGGACAGTTGGGCCGGACATTTTGAAAAGCGCTTACATCAAAAGGAAACGGAAGCGGATGAAATGTTTTTACAATTTAAAGATACTGTAGACATTAATGAATATGACTGGGATGAAGATTTAATATTTGTCGGATTTAAAGATAAAAAGATTTTTTTCTGGACAAATGAAATTGTAGGGATGGATGGTTTGTATGAGGTGTTAAATACGAATGAAAATTTTTTAAAAATCAACAATGCTTTTTACGAGGTACGGAAAAAGACATACGGGAATTCGGAGTATTTTGCGCTTTTGCATATTATGGACAGTTATCCTTATAAAAATAAATATGTAAAAAACCAGTTCGGAAAATTTTTGGGGGTGGGAAGGGAAAATGCTGATAATATTAGTGTCAAGCGTTTTGCCGCTGATGAAGAACCTGTCATTGTCAATAAAGAAGGGGAGAAGCTTTTTTATATTGAACATAATGAAGATTTTAAAGACCGTTCCGTGAATTATATCTTTATCGTATGTTATTTATTGTTTTTTTTGAGCCTTTTTTATATCTACGATCAGTTATTAGCTTCGGCCGCTTCTTTCCGGATACAAATTATATACATCCTTGGGTTTATTCTCTTTTTATGGGGATTACGGTATGTTATGCTTATGAATGAAGTGCCGGCTTCTCTCTACCGGCTTCCTATATTTGATAAAAGCATCATTCAGGGTGGATTGGTTTACTCGATTGGGGATTTGGTAATGTCGGCTTTTTCGATTGTTCAGGTTTTGTATATCACTTTTGCCAATTTAAAAGTCAACTATCAGAGTGTACAGTTGAAACGTTTCCGGTATAAGATCTTTTGCGGCTTTTTAGTTTTTGCTTTTTTCTATATTCTCTTTTTAAATTATTCCATTGGTTCTTTGATCGAGACGACAGATGTGCATATGAATATTGCCCGGGTTGTAAATGTAGGGAGCGCTTCTGTATTGGCTTTTGTATCGCTTATCATGGGAGGGTTGGGTTTGATCATTATTGTAGACGGGTCTGTCAGTATGATCAAGGCCTTGCTTCCCATGAAGATTGTTCTGTGCATAAGCGTAGGTATTCTGGGCTTTTTAGCTTTATGTTGTTTCGGGGCAGATGCTGACATAAATGGGTGGGGATGCTTGTTTTTATTGTTTTTATATGTTTTGCTTATTTTAAACCGGTATTGGGTGAAAAGGGATGTACAGCGGAGCGTGTATCTGCTTATTATGGCTTTACTGTCTATTTACCTGGTATTGGTGGCAAAAAAATATGAACAGTATCGGGAGTTGACCCAAAGAGCGGGATATGCAACGGAATTGATAGAGGAACGGGATTATAATTTTGAAAACAAATTAATTGAAATCAGTGCTCAAATTAATGATTCGGAGATTATTGCAGATTTTGTTGCAAATTATAACGAGGAATTTTTAAAGATGTGTTTGACAGACGATCTGTTAGACTTAAAGGGTTACAATTATATATCCGAAATTACCTTGTGCCGGGAGTACGATAGTTTGTGGTTAGAACCGGATAAAATTTTATACAGTTGCCGGGAATATTTCAATGAATTGATTTCAAATCATTGTATTCAGATAGAGCATTCGGATTTTTATGCTATCACGGTATTTGATGGCTTTGTATCTTATATCGGCCGGTTTGTGTTTGGGGATGTCGTTTTATATTTGCGTTTTGATTCCACCAAAGATAGCGAAGGAGCGGGGTATCCTCAAATTTTATCCCGTAAATCAATAGAAGGTGAAAATATTGCCTATCCTTATTCTTATGCTAAATATAAGAGCAGGCAACTGATATATTCTTCGGGAGAATTTAATTATTACAAATCCTTGGATTTTTTCGGGGAATACAGTGGAAATATAGAGATTGTCGAAAAGGACGATTATTCTCATATGATTATACCTGTGGATAAAGATTGTGTGTTGGTAATGAGTCTTTCTGATAGTATATTTTCTTTGTATTATGTCAATGTATTGTATGCTTTTTTTATTTGTATCCTCCTTTCCTCTTATGGGCTGTTTTTCCGACGGAATTATCCTTTGAATTACAGGAGGGGAACCCTAAAGGCCAAAATCAAAAACAGTATTATTTCTTTGATATTCGGCTTATTCGTAATTCTGACAACTTTGTCTATTTCTTTGAATACAAAAAGTTTTGAAAAGCGGCATAATTCCAAAGCCATGGAATTTTTGAAGTTTATCAATAAAGAACTGGAGCGCCTGGAATGTGTGGAGTATCTGGAATGTCCTGAGATTATGGATGTATTGGTGGAGTTATCGGAAGTATTGAAGATTGATATTAACATTTATTCTCAGCAGGGGATGTTAGTAGCGACCTCCCGTCCGGAAATTTTCAGTACTGGTTTTAATGGTTACCTGATAGACGCTAAGGCCTTGAAAAGTATTGTGGGCCAAGGGGCTATGAGTTACGTCGGCAAAGGACATATCGGAGAGTTGGATTATATGTCTGTTTATATGCCGTTAGTGTTGGAGAATGGGAAATCGTATGTGATTCATGTTCCTTATTTTACTCAAAACGATGAGTTGAATATGGATATTGTGATTATGGTGATTATTGCTATTAATATTGCCATTGTCGTTATGGTATTGGCATTTATCCTCTCGGGAATTGTTGCCGAAAGGGTAACCAAACCGTTGCAGTTAGTAAATGATAAGCTGAAAGAGATGCGCATCGGGGGGAAAAATGAAAAAATTGATTACGAACGGCAGGACGAGGTCGGAAGACTGGTAAGGGAGTATAATAATATGGTTGAAAAACTGGAAGACAATATAAATCAGCTGGCCAGGTCTGAACGGGAGAGTGCATGGCGTGAAATGGCCCGTCAGATCGCTCATGAGATCAAGAATCCTCTTACTCCTATGAAATTGAATATTCAATTTATGCAACGTTCTTTACAAGTAGAGGATCCCCAGGAATTCAAACGAAGGTTCAAAGATATTTCGACAATATTAATAGAACAAATCGACCATATGGCTTCAATTGCCTCTGCTTTTTCAGATTTCGCGAAAATGCCCGTATCCCAAAGGGAAGTGTTTGACATTAGTGAGATGACTAATCGTGCTGTTCTGTTGTTTGCGAAAAATGTGGATGATCTGAGTTATGCCATTGAGCCTCATATTCAGGTTTGTGCCGATAAAGGACAGGTCTACAGAGTGATTATCAATGTGTTGAAGAATGCTGTACAGAGTATTCCGGAAGGAAGAGCCGGAAAAATTGAAGTCGATGTTTCCCGTAAGGAAAAAAATGTTGTCATCCGTATTAAAGATAACGGTTGTGGCATTCCCGATGAACTGAGAAATAAAATTTTCGAACCGAATTTTACAACTAAAACCAGTGGAATGGGACTTGGATTAGCCATTTCCCGTCGGATTATGGAAAGTATGGAAGGTACTATTGAGTTTAAGAGTCTGGAAATCGGAACAGAATTTATAATCACTTTAGAGACATATAAATAGAATGATTATTTTCTTTTCAGGTGGGTGCGCACTTTGTAGGAAAACTTTACCCATATTTTTTATTTTATAAAATGATGTGTTTAGTAGTAGATTCTTTATAAGTTTACCTTTTAAATCCTAGAAAAACGATTATGTTATTTCAATTTATTATCATAGGTGTAATTGTTTTGACAGCCTTAGTCGTGGTATGGTGGCTATACCGGAGGGTACATGCACCTGCCGGACCTGAAAGAACGTTAGTTACTG